>JBBTAB010000001.1:0-16043 GCA_038044425.1 Nanobdellota archaeon
ATATTGACAAAGCATTATATAACTTAAAGAAAATGGAATCTGATATTGAAAAAGGTTATCCGGATTGGGCTGTTTCTTCAGCATTTTATGCAATGTACCATTCAATCTTGGCTTTATTATATAAATTAGGCTATGAAAGTGAAAATCAGGAATGTAGCATTAATGCAATAGAATACTTTATTTTAACTAAAAAAATTGATTTAGATATTAAATACCTAAAAATGATAGATCCTAATACTGAAGAAAGCATTATAAAATTAAGAGAAAGGTTCCAATATGGAAGCGAGACAAAAGTTAGCTCAGAAATTTTGAATACAGTAAGGAAAAATGCAAAAGAATTTGTTGAAAAATTCCAAGAATTAATATAAAATTATCAAATAAGTCACTTTTTTGGCAAATATTTAATATTGATATCTTGAGATTAGAAATTATTTTTCTTTATCTAATTTTGCTCCCCTCTTCTATTTTTCCGTCTGGCTGGGAAAAAGGAATTAAAACCTAACATAATCTTTTTTAAAAATTAAGAAACGTTTTTGGGATTCCCCCTTGCGAACTTTAGGTAATTAATGGAAAATTAAGTAAATTTAATACCCTCTTTCTGAATCTATTTGGATAGACTTTTAGATAAGAATTTAACTTTTTTTTATCAATCCTTTTAATAAATTCTTCTTTTGTTTCTTTGTCTAAGTACTGCTTAAAATAAATCATATCAATGAAAGTTTTTTCTATATCTGAATATGGGAGATAAAAATCTCCTTGTTTTTCATAGTTAAAGCCAAAGAAATATTTACTATCTATATTTTTTAAAACTATATTCTGTGAAAATACTTTTCTTACCCCCCTCCTTACTTTTCTTGATGTAATCATTACAGGATTTGTTTCCTGTTCCCAAAGATTATGGGCACTTAAAGCATCTTGCAAACCCAAATATGCAGGTTTAAAACAGAATACTACCAAGGAGGGGTCTTCGTAAATAGTGTAATATCCTTTTGTTATCCTTTTTATTTCTCCTTTTTTAAGTAAGTTATTAATAATTAGATATATGTAACTATTATCTTTTTTTCTAATGAATTTTTTTAGGGAGGCTATGCTGACTATAGGACTTTCTTTGAAAAATTTTCTTATTTTGTCAATATACTTTATTTTGCCCATCTTTTTATGGCCTCCAATAGCTGCTTAGAATCAGGGATAGCTCCAGAAATAATAATAGTTGCCAAATTCTCTTCATCTATAGGTTCCTCAAAATTTTTAACCAATTTATTTAAATAATTTATTACATCTCTTTCTTTTTTGGCATTATCTAATAAAAAGAAAATATCATATAAATCCCTTATTTTTCTTCTCTTTAAATAAGCGTTGACCTTTTCAATAATCAACTCTTCTATAGATAAGGTGAGTACATTAATGAAAAAACTTTCTGATGTTTCATACCTTTTTAGTGAGGGTTTTTTAGTCTGAAAAGTTGCTTCAAATCTTATTGGTGTGTCACTGATTCTTATTTCTGAATAAAGTGAATTTTCTTTTATTCTTTTTTTGATTATTCTAAAACCTTTTTTCTCTAGAGATTTAAAAAAATTATTAATTTTCTTATCATCTTTGGTTAGATAAACGTCAATATCTCCAGAGAATCTGTTTCCATTATAACAACGCCATATTGCTGTTCCTCCGTGAATTATGGCATTTGGAAAAAAATTATAAAGCTCTTCTATTAAAACATCCTGAGCATACGCTAGGTCTTTCTGAGATTTTTTCTTTAGTTTTAAGTTTAAGGGGATTTTCATTTTTTAAGATTAACTTAACCTATAGATATTTATAGGTTTGGTTTATTTATAAATTTATACTTTTTAGGATGGTTCTCAAGAATATATAGGATTTTATTACCTAACCCTGCTCCCCTCTTCTATCTTATCATCTGGCCGCAAAAGGAAAACCTTTGATTCGCCCTCTGAAACAGCTGCCAGAATCATGCCCTGGCTTTCAATGCCTTTAATTTTTCTTGGCTCAAGATTTGTGAAAACAACACAAGATTTTCCCTTGAGTTGTTCTGGTTTGTAATAGGGTTTTATTCCAGCCACAAGAGTTCTTTTTCCATGCTCTTTTCCTAAGTCAATAGTTAGTTTGTATAATTTATCAGCCCCAGTAACATCTTCAACTTCAACGATTTTCCCAGTGCGTAAATCTAATTTTTGCCAGTCAGAGAACTTAATAGTTTCCATTTTTATTTTAGAAGATTGTGTTTTATAAAACTATTCCCACCCGCCCACCCGAAAAATAAATGTTAATATTGTAACCAAAAATAGAAGTAGTTAAAATGATAGGGCTGTTTCTTGATAAAAGATATCCTTTAATAGCTATAATATAAAATATACTTTCTGATATATACATTCTAAAATATATTTTGAAGAATATAATTAATCAAGTTTAATCTATGAAGCCCATTGTTTTTAGCATTCTTCTCATAAGATTCTCCCTGTCTTTTTTTGAGTCATAGGGAACATTAAGGATTTTTGCAGCTATTTCTTTGTAAGCACGCGAAGCAGCGCTTTTTGGATGCATCTGAACAACAGCTCCCTTATTCCTTATGGATTTTTTAACAGCAATATCTTCAGGAATCATTCCAAGAATAGGAACTTCAAGCATTTCCCTTACGATTTCTGGTTCAAGTTCTATTTTATCCCTATTTACTCTTGTGACTATTGCCCCAAGAATTGTTTTTTTCATCTGTTCTGCAAGCCTTACCGCTTTTAATGCATCTGTAATAGCTGGCATTTCAGGATTTGTTACAATAATAATTTCATCTGCAAGATCAATTGCAGAGCTTGCCTCTAAGCCGAGTCCTGCAGAGCTGTCAACAATGATTCTTTTGGATAGTTTTTTGAAATCATTTTTAAAATCCTTCAGTCTTTCTGGTTTAGTTCTCTTAAGCTCTTTTACAGACAAAGAAGAAGGCATAATTTTCATTCCTGACTCATGTTCATATACAGCTTCAAATGGCTCTGCCTTTCCCTTTAAGACATGATTAAGATTTATCGGAACTTCTGGAGAATTCAAATGAAGGCCGATATTGGGGGTTGAAAGATTTCCATCAATAATCAAAACATCTTCCCCAAAATATTTCATTGCAGCCGCCAGATTTATTGCTGTTGTGGTTTTTCCTACCCCGCCTTTCCCAGAAGTAATAACAGTAATTCTTGACATTTTTATTTAAAAAATTTTTAGTTTTATGATAGAAGAAATTGCTTAATTGTGCTTATAAACTTTTCTAACTTTTCAGCATAGAGTTTTAGTTTATCGAGATTAATGTTTATTTCTTCCCCCAGATAAAAAACTTTAAGGGTTACATTTTTCCTGAATTCCCCAATTCTCTCTTTTCTCAGCTCTTCCACTTTCCTGAACATTTCATACATATCTATAACTTCCTGGAAATTAGCATCTTTTTTGAGTAGTTTTCTGGCAGTTTCTATCTGTCCTACAGGATTTGTAGGAATAGAAGATATCTTTTTTCTTTTTTTTGCATGTTTAAGTATCTCATTTATGCTTGTTTCTATCATCTTTTTCCATCTTAGAAGAAGATTAATTATTACATCACAGGTCTTTGTGTATTTTAAGCTCACATACAAAAGATGGTCCGCACTTATTTTTTCCTGAATTATCTCTTCCATTAAACAACCTTTTTCACCTCTAAAGAAGTATGTTATACGAGGATATTGTACTTTTTATACTTTTCTTTTAGTCATTTTTGCGAGGTAAAAGTAAAAAGGGTAATTTATTGCCTAATTAAAAATTCCTTTTCATTCCTTCTTTGGTTTTTTTTAAAATTTCCTTTGCAGTAATCAAAAATTCTTTGGTTTTTTCAATACTAAGAGTTGTTGGCTCCAGATTTTCAGAAAGTATAATGATTTTATCATTTTTTATAAATTCGAACGGGCTTTCTTTATGTTTTTCTACAAAATTAAACAGTTCCATGATAATTTTTATTTCATTTTTGTTTATATCATATCTTGGCGCGCATCTTTCTGTAAAGATTCTAAAATTTTCTTTTGGGTTTTTATAGAGATTTATTCTTTTGTACATATATTCGTACTGAAGAATAGAGGTTATGCATTTGGTTATTATCTCCCTTATTTCCTGTATAACCTTTAGCAAAAGTCTTTTGTCCTTTATTAAGGGGAAGGTAATATAGACTATATGGTCAACTGTTCTGAGTTTTTTCTCAGCCTCCAGAACGCTCTCAAAGAATTTCTCCATGTTTATATTTAGTTTAAAGAATTAATATGGTTATTGGTAATCTATGATATATCTAGATTGTGAATTTACCATCTTTATAGATTACAATTTGTGAACCACTTTCAAGAGTTGCAGTTACTGTCCTTTTTTCTGTAGATATTATATCTGTATGTACAACAGAATCGTTATATCCAAGTTTTTCCCATTCTTCTTTCGTAACTTTTGCTGGATTTCCCGGATAAGAATCTTTGTATGCTGCGCCAAGAGCTATGTGGGTGTTTCCGTGTTCTCCTCCAACATTTTCATCAAATAAAGTCTCTGCCATAAATTTTGTTATTCTAGACATTCTAGAATCTGTTAAAGAAAATTCTCCTATTTTGTCTGCATTTTCTGACGCAATCATTTCCTTTAGGACATGTTCATTTTGAGATGCCTTTGAATTTATGACTCTTCCTTCTTTGAATTCTAATTCTATATCTTTTATTAGATTACCATAACGATATAATGGCTGATTGAATTTTATCTTCCCCTCTGTTTTTCTCCAGTCAGGAGAAATAAATAACTCAAAACTAGGAATGTTTCTTCCGGATCCCCCCATCCATTTTCTTTTTTCGCCAATTCCCACTTTTAAATCAACATTTTCTCCTTTTACATGTAGAGTCTGGATTTTCATAGAATTTAATTTTTCTTTTATTCTTTCTGTCTCTGTAAAAATATCTTTCCATTTATCAACAGGATTCTCATGATCTAAGAAGCAAGCGTTTATTATCTGCTCCCAATATTCCTCTACAGATATCCCTGCCTCTTTAGCTGTCTGCTCTGTTCCGTAAAGAGCTATAGTCCAGGTAAATTTTCCTTGAGCTTCTTTTTCAACTCTCCAATCCTTATATTTTTTATAAGCTTTATCTCTTGTCATTATCTTTTTGGGGTCTATTCCCTCAAGTTCTTTTGGGTTTGTTTCCGCAATTATATGAATGGAATGATCAATTTGATCAACAAGCCCTTTAAGATATTTATCAGGAAAGAATTCTAAATGATGATTTTGTGCAAGCTCGTAGAACTCTCTGGAAAAATCATCCGGAAGAAATTGTATAATTGGATGCGCACCCACCCCTAATATAACTTTTCTTAGTGCTTTTAACATTGGCTTTGCTCTTTCCGGAACCCTTAAGAGGATTACTTCTCCTTTCTTTACCCCTTCTCCAGAATTTAGCGCAAACTTTACAAGAACTTCTGCATATCTATCTAAAATTTCTTGGGGTGGATGATATACCATTGTACTTTTTTGTATTAGGGGTTTAAGAATTTAACTCAGTCTTATAATAGCGTCTGCAATATCCCTAGTTTCCTCCAGGGCTTTTTTTGCCTGTTTTTCAGAAGCACCTGTCTTTTCCATAACCATTCTTATATCTTCTTCAGAAATAGTAAACCCAGATTCTTCCCTTGCTTCCCCGGAAATCTGGAAACTTTCCTGCCCTCTTATGCCTATTTTTACCACAGAAGGATTTTCTATTACAATTCTCCCGTTGTTTTTTTCAATTATAACCCTGGAAGCGTCTATCTCTTCCTGCGACATTCCAAGCTGCTTCATCATGGCCTGCATTTTCTTAGGATCCAGGCCGTTGCCAAATCCGGGAAACATTTTAGAACAAGATTTTACAGGTTTTTATTGTTTACTGTTCTCTCTTCTATTTTTTAAACCAAAAAATCCAAGAAAACGCGGAAAGCAAGGATTAATATTACAAAAACTATTACATGCGTGGGTTTTAGCATTATTTTTGATTCATATTCCTCTTCAAACCTCATCAGGCCCCCGAAACCTGCAGGCATATGTACTTTGTTGTCTGCCATTGAATATAAAGAAGGAGATAGTTTTTAAAAGTTCTCTTATTTCTTGTTTTTATGACAGGTTATGATGCATATCTTGAGGAACAAAAGATATTAAAGTTCTGGGAAAAGGAAAAAATTTACAAATTTGACCAAAAGAAAAAGGGAAAAGTCTATTCTATAGATACACCTCCGCCAACTGTTTCAGGAGATATGCATATAGGCCATGCATTTTCCTATTCTCAGCAGGATTTTATAGTAAGATTCATGAGAATGTATAATGCTGGAAAAGGGCAGGTCTTTTATCCTTTTGGAACAGATGATAATGGGCTTCCAACAGAAAGGCTTGTAGAGAAATTAAATAATGTTAAGAGCAAGGAAGTTTCAAGAACAGATTTTATTGACCTGTGTCTGAGAACACTTAAAGAAATAACTCCTGATTTTATACAGCAGTGGAAAAATATAGGGGTAAGTGCAGATTATGATCTTTATTATTCTACAATAGATAAAAACTCGCAGAAAATGTCCCAGAAATCTTTCTTGGATTTATATAAAAAAAAGAGAATTTACAAGAAAGACTTCCCGACCTTGTGGTGTCCTGAATGTCAGACTTCTATTGCCCAGGCAGAGCTTGAAGACAGAGAACAGGAAAGTTTTTTGACAACAATAAAATTCAGCGTAAATAAAAAAGAGCTTTTAATAGCTACTTCAAGACCAGAACTTCTCGGAGCCTGCGTAGCAATTTTTGTCAATCCCAAAGATAGGAGATACAAAGACCTTAAAGGCAAAAAGGCAAAAATTCCTATTTTCAATTTTGAAGTTCCTATTATTTTTGACGAATCTGCAAGCATAGAAAAAGCCACAGGAGCAATGATGGTTTGTTCTTATGGAGATAAATATGATGTTGATGCTATAAGCAGGCATGGACTTAATCCAAGAATTATCTTTAATCACAAAGGGATTGTTAAAGAAGGAAAATATTCAGGCCTAAAAATTAAGGAGGCAAGGAAGAGAATTTTAGAAGATTTAAGAAAAGCAAGTCTTATTGCTGACCAAAAAAAGATTTTACATACGGTAAATGTCCATGATAAATGCGGAACAGAGATAGAGTTTCTTCCCACAGAACAATGGTTCATAAAAATCCTTGATAAAAAGAAAGAATTTATTTCTCAGGCAAAGAAAATAAAATGGCTCCCAGAATTTATGAGTAAAAGATATGAAAATTGGGTGAACGGTCTTAATTGGGACTGGAATATCTCGCGAAACAGGCATTTTGGAGTTCCTATTCCTGTATGGGAATGCAAGAAATGCAAGGAAATAATTCTGGCAGAAGAAAAAGAGCTTCCTTTAGATCCTTCTGACAAAGAAAAAAGATGCCCAAAATGCAAGAACGAGGCAGAACCAGAGATGAAGGTTCTTGATACATGGGCTACTTCAAGCTTAACACCACAGATAGCATCTTCATTGGTTGGAAATAGTATTAAACTTCCTTATTCCTTGAGACCCCAGGCCCATGAAATAATAAGAACCTGGGCATTCTATACTATAGTTAAGTCTTATTTTATGGAAGATAAAATTCCCTGGAAAAATATCATGCTGTCTGGTTTTGTTAAGTTCGAGGGGGAAAAGATGTCAAAAAGCAAAGGAAACGTTGTATCCCCTAAAGAAATCATAAAATTATATGGGGCAGATGCAATAAGATTCGGGGCGGCAAGTTCTAAGCTTGGAGAAGATTTGGATTATTCTGAAAAAGATGTTTTAGCAGGAAAAAGATTTCTGACAAAATTATGGAATGCTTCAAATTTTGTTTTCATGAATCTGAAGGATTATGATGGAAGGATGCCGAAGAAACTTGAGAAAATAGATGAATTATTCTTAAAAGAATTAAATAGAGTTATTTCTACTACAACCTATCGATTTGAAGGATATGAATATTCAAGAGCTAAGTTTAATACAGAAGAATTCTTTTGGAAAGATTTCTGTGATAATTATCTTGAAATCGTTAAGTGGAGAGTTTACAATGGAAATAAGCAGCAGAAAGAATCTGCATTTTATACTTTATACCATTCTCTTTTAACAATATTAAAACTAATTGCACCAATAACTCCTTTTATTACAGAACATATATATCAAGAATATTTTAAGAAAAATGAAAAGACAAAAAGTATTCATCTTTCTGAATGGCCTAAAAGTGAAAAGAAAAAAATAAGGGAATGGGGTGAAAATATAACAAGAGAATTACTGAAAGCAAATAGGTGGCACTTATTGATAGATATAATTTCTAAAATTAGAAGTATAAAAACAGACAATAAGAAGTCTATGAACTCTGAAATTATTTTGAGTTTGGACGGGAAAGTCTATAATGCCTTAAAAGAACTGCTTGATGATTTGAGACATGTCACAAATGCAAAAGAAATTAAACAAGGAAAAGAATTCAAAGTAGAATTTATTTAAAATGACACAACTAAGCAAAGCAGAATTGATAGAGCTCGTTGAACAGTTGGAACAGTATAAGGGAAGAGCCACAGAGCTGATAACTGTCTACATTCCTATTGGCCAAAATATTTACACTGTTGCAGACCAGCTAGAGGCAGAGAAATCCACTGCAAAAAACATTAAATCTGCAAGCACAAGGAAAAATGTTGGAAATGCCCTGGATAAAATAACAAGGCAACTGAAAGAGTACAAGAAAACTCCTGAAAATGGCTTGGTTATTTTTTCTGGAAATATTTCAAGAGTTGAAGGCCAGGATGATTTAAGACTGTGGGAAATAGAGCCCCCAACACCTCTTAAAACAAGGATGTACAGGTGTGATAAAGAATTTATTCTGGAACCTTTAAGGGAAATGCTTGAAGTCACAGAAGTTTTTGGACTTCTTGTTATGGATAGAAAAGAGGCAACAATTGGATTACTCGAAGGAAAAAGAATAGATGCTCTGCAAAAAATGACTTCTGGAATTCCAAGTAAAGTGAGGGCTGGAGGGCAATCCAGCCAAAGATTTCACAGAATAACAGAAGGTTTGACAAAGGAATTTTACAAGAGAATTGCCGAAGAGATGAAGAAAATTTTTCTCGGCATGCCCAAGCTCAAAGGAATTCTGATAGGGGGGCCGATACCCACGAAAGATGAATTTTTAGAAGGAGAATATCTCACAGGACAGCTTCAGAAGAAAGTCCTTGGGAAAATAGATTTAGGAGATTCTTCTGAATCAGGTCTTCGGGAATTAGTGGGGCGCGCGCAAGGAATTCTTGTGGATCACGAGAGACTACAGGAAAAAAAAGCTGTTGAAGTTTTCTTTAGGGCACTTGGAGAAGATCCTGAAAAAGCCTCTCTTGGAGAAAAAGATACCAGAAAGGCAATTGAAATGGGCGCTGTTGAAATTTTATATCTGAGCTCCAAAATTCCAAAAACCCTTATAAAAGAACTTTCAAAACTTGCAATGAATATTGGTTCTGAAATAAAAATTATCTCTGTGGAAACCCCTGAAGGTGAGCAGTTTTTTAACATGGCTGGAATAGGGGCTGTTTTAAGATTTAAGATAGGATAAACAATTTCTTTTTATGTCTCAAAACCTTTAAAATATCTAAACCTCTTCCTTAAACATGACTGAGAAACCAGGGGTTTTGAGCAAAACCCAGAATGAGATTGATGAAATAAAAGAAAAAGAGGCAATGGGTTTGATAGAAGCAATCTTTTTCGTCTCTGGAAGATTTCTTGATATGAAAGACCTGATGGTGATTTCTGGAATGAATCCAATAATAATAGGGGAGATAATAGAAAAGTTAAAAGAATTATATGATGAACGGGAATCTGCGCTGCAGATTGCGGAAAAAAATGGAATGTGGAAAATGGATGTAAAACAGGAATTTTCTGGAATTGTTAACAAGCTTGCGGCAGGAAGCTCTGAATTTACAAAAGCAGAGCAGGAAACTCTGGCAATCATAGCCTATAAACAGCCAATAAAACAATCTGTAATAATAAAGATAAGAGGAAATAAAGCTTATGACCACATAAAAAGATTTTTTGACCTAGGATTGATTAAAAAGAAAAAACAGGGTCATACCTATGAATTAAGCCTGAGCGATGAATTTTATGATTATTTTAGTGTGCCGGAACAGAAAAAAACAACAGAAAAAACAGGAGAAAGTTAAATGGAACTCATAACTATTATTATATATCTCTCGGTATATATGGGTCTTGTCTCTACTAGTTTTTATATAATGAGTTTTATAGCAGGAGAAAAAAAGGAAAAACCCCTGTATAAGGATAGCGAATTACCGCGTGTCTCTGTAATAATCCCTGCATATAACGAAGAAAAGAGCATAGCCAAGACTATTGAATCTATACTAAAATCTGATTACCCTGATTTTGAAGTCATAGTTGTAGATGATGGGAGCAAAGATGATACATTAAGAATTGCAGAAAATTTCAGCAGCGATAAAGTAAGAGTTTTTCATAAGAAAAATGGAGGGAAAGGAACAGCTTTAAATTTTGGGATAAAAAAGGCAAAGGGAAAAATAATTTTTACAATGGATGCAGACACTGCTGTTGCTTCCCAGAGCATGAAAAATATGGTTAGGTTCTTCAAAGAGGATACGGTGATGTGTGTGACCCCTGCAATGGTGATAAACAAACCAAAGAACATTCTCCAGAGAATCCAGTATACAGAATATGCTCTTGGACTTTTCCTGAGGAAAGCTTTTTCTTCTCTCAGAGCAATATATATTGCGCCCGGGGCTTTCTCTGCTTACAGAAAAACTTTTTTTGATAAATTTGGGGGATATGATGAAAAAAATATAACAGAAGACCTGGAGATGGGACTAAGAATACAATCCAAAGGATATCACGCAGAAAACTGCCCTGAAGCTCCGGCATACACGACTGCTCCAGACACTTTTAAAAGTCTTCTCATGCAGAGGAGAAGATGGTATTTTGGACAGATTAGAAATCTCTGGAAATACAGGAGAATTATCAGCCCAAGATATGGGGACCTGGGAGCTTTTGTAATTCCCACCGCAATTTTTAGCATTCTGTTTTCAGTAACAATTACAGTATACTTCTTCTTTAAATCCCTGTTTGAAATAAAGGATGGCCTTTTGTTTTTGCAGAAAGTTAATTTTGATTTTTCCAATACCCTGAATCTTAATTTTTATATGATAGAAAGGTTTTTATTTTTGTTCTTTAGTAAGCCTGTAGTCTTATTCACTTTTTTCTTCCTGGCAATTCTCGGATTTTATACCTATTATGCTTCCAGAAAAATCGGTAAAACTCCAGGCATGATTATCAATTGGGCATTATTCTTTTTGCTGTTTGCAGTCCTTTTCGGTTTTTGGTGGATAGTCTCGATATTTTATACAATAACACACAAAAATATAAAATGGTAAGGGGTTAACTAAGATTTTTGTTTGAGACCCTTCTTTTTTCTTATATGTATTAATATCCAGATAACTATTAATATCCCTAAGACGAGTATGAAAGTTGAGATATCTTTGTCCATATTATTATATTCAGATGCTAATATATAAATTTTCTGGAGCAAAGGTCCAACGCATTGAGCCAAAAAAACTTATTGGTATTCCCGATATAATCCCAAATATTGATGCTATATTGGCATTAAGTGGGTTCTCACCCAAGAGATAAATTGCTATTGAGCTTATGACAACATTTGTTATCAGCACTAGTGTATAGACAAGAACATGTTTTGGAAATTGTCTTTTCATTAAGCCTGTTTTTGCCTTAAATGTTATGTTCCTATTTAATGCAAAATTAAAAGCAATGGCTGATAATACTGCAAATGTCCTTGAAATAGCAAAAGGTGTGTTTATTTCAAATAACAAATTAAAGACAGTTAAGTCTACTACAGCACTTAAAACCCCGACTATGCAGAAAAATATAAATTTTTTTAACATTTTTTCAGCTTCCTATTGGTTTATTTATAATTTTGCAAGTTTTAAGACCAAAAGTTCCAAGAAGATCTTTTCCAAGCACTTCTGAAAAAATCTGGCATGGGTCTTTCACAAGCGGTGAATCATATACATATCTTGGAGAACATGATTTAGAGATATCTGGCTTGGCTAGAAATAAATATTTTTCTGTTTCATATAGTAGGGGAAAACCATCGAGAGTTCCCTCAAGTTGGTAATCTCTGCTATATTCATCCTTAAAAATTAATACAACCTTATTATCGAGTATTTCTTGGTTAATATAGTTCCAGTTTAAGGGATATACATTTTCAGTGTAATAGGTTACAAGTACCCAATGTGGAGAAAGAATCTCACAATGTGAAATATTCAATGCATATATCTCTCTCGCCGCTTCTGCAAATTGTTGCTTATGCCATCTTTCTTCGTATCTATGAAAGAAAAGAAATCCGGAAGTCACAATAAACACTATCAAAATAAGGGAGATGATCAGTCTTTTATTTATTTTTATCTTTTCTATCCATAAGAGAGTACCTTTTGTCGAGAAGAATGCTATTGGAAGAGCTAAATTAAATAAATATCTGGTTATTTTAAATGGTGTATTATAGAAATCATAAATTATTATTGCTATCAATAGAAATATAATAATATTTGTTTTATTTTCTTTGATTGGTCTTTTTATTAATTGAGTTATGGAAATAACTATCCCGATTATTAAGAATGGCCAAAACCATCCGATAGGGGGTAGGAATTGGGAAAAGGAGATTTGTTCAGTTAGATATTGTCTGAAATGTATATTAAGAGCATAAGAGTCAATAATGCTCGTAAACCAATTTCCATATTTTAAATAATTAAATAACAGCCATGGGAACAGGATAAATATGGTAATTAAGAGGTTTTTTACTATTTCTCTTGGTTTTTTATGTATTAAAAGAAGAGGAATAAAATAGAGAAAATTATACCTTGTTAGAATTGCCAAACCTAGCCAATGTCCTGATGTTTTTGATTTAATTAATGAATAAATAAACATCTCTAGTAAGGCAAATCCCAGCAACTCTGTGCCTCCACCCAAACCATAGAGCAAAACGAAAGGGCTTAGACTAAAAAAATAAAAGATTATTTTTGCAATTTTTTTCTTTTTTTCTTCCAAATCTTTAAAAATCTCTGAAGAAATTTTTACTGTTGAATAAAGAAAAAATGTTGAAATTGCCCAAATATATAAGTATATTCCTATTTTTCCGATTGATAGAAAAATCCCTAGAAGTATCGGAGCTAACGGCGCCCTGTAAACTTCAAAATAGGTTCCACCATAAAACAAATATCTCGCATTTAAGACATAAGCTGAAAAATCCCATAAGGTACTTGTATGATATTGGTACAAAAAATAGAGGGTAGAAATTAAATATAAAAAGAAGATTGGTTGATTTTCTTTTATTATCTTATGAACCTGCATTTTAATAATTGTCAATAAAACTTTTTAAACTTGTTTCCCTTTTCTATAGATATAAACCAATGGAATCAAGGAGATTTACGAGTAAGAAAAGATACGTTGCAGCTATTATAATCGGAACTCTGGCTTTCCTATTGGTTTTTATAGTTAGTTATTCTCTTTCCTACCTTGAACTGCAGAGAGTCTCTAATCTCCAGACAGGCATTGGTTATGATATTTTTGAGGATAAGCTTGACTATTCTTTTTTTAACGAACCAATATGCGATATCGGCTCTTTTGATAAAATTTCTCAGGACCTTGGATTTCAGGGCAGAATTATAGATGATCTAGAAAGGAAATTGGGGAAACAAGATGAAGGGGTTTTGGTCAGGAAAAAATTTTATTCTCTGATAGAAATTGAACACCTTGAATTTGTAAAGACCATTAATTTGAAATGTAGAGAGAAGATTAATACTATTCTCTTTTTTTATTCTAATAATGAATCTCAGCTAGATGAAAGCGAAGAAACAGGAAGAATCTTGGGGGTTTTATCCAGCAGGAATGAAGATCTTATGATATATTCTTTTGATGTTGATTTAGCCAGTGAGCTTGTGGATAAACTTGAAAAGAAGTATAATATAACAAATTCCCCTGTGATTGTAATAAATGAGAAAACCAAGATAGAAATGCCTGTAAATATTAACGAGATAGAAGCATACCTCAACTAATCATACTATATTCTGGCTTACAGAAATATTAAAAAACAGCCCCAAATTTCCCCTATGATGGAATGTTCTATCTGCGGAATATCTGACAGCAAGAGACTGGTTTTCAGGGCTGTTTCCCCTAAAGGAATAGTCTGGGTTTGCGAATCCTGCGCAGCAGCAGAAGGCTTTCCAATGGTTAAAGAGCCAAAGCCAGAATTAGAGGAGCCCAGGAAAACAGTTTATGAGCGCCTTTCTATTATGGCAGGGATTAAGCCAAAACCCCAAGAAAAAGGGGTTATATTACAAACAGATGAAAAAAGCATTAGACAGATTGTTAATAAGAACTATGAGGAAAAAATAAGGAAGCAGGCAGGCATACAGCAGAGAAATGACCTTGTAGATAACTTTCATTGGATTTTGATGAGGGTTAGGAGAATGCGCGGCCTTACTCAGGGGCAACTTGCAGAAAGGATAGAAGAGCCGGAAGCAGCTGTAAAGATGGCAGAGCAGGGAGTTGTTCCAGAAGGATACAAACTTTTAGATAAACTTGAAAGTTTTCTAGGGGTGAAGCTGATAAGGGAAAGATTTGGTTTTCCTCAACTTCATCCAGTTCCTGTGATACACCATATTCAACAAAATCCGCAGAAAGAGGTTTGGCATACAATGTCTCAGGCAGAACTCCCAAAAATAGAAAAGCTAGTTGAAAAACCAGTTGTCCAAAAAAAACTCAACTTTAATAAGGAAACCCTGAATTCTTTAACAATAGCTGATTTGAAGAGAATGAAGGAAGAAAGGGAAGCAAGGCAAAAAGAAGAAAAAGAGGAGCACAATTAATTATATAAACAAATTATCTCAATAAAAATTATGGCAAAAGAAGAAGTTTTGTATGAAGACCCAAGATTAAAAATTTCATACTTTCCTGAGAGAGATTTACATAGCTTACTTATAGATGGAAATTATTCAATTAATCTTGATAGGGGTATTTTAGAAGAATTATCAAAAACGCCTTTGACTGAATTAAGAAACAAAATTGATATTCTTGATCCCTCTTTTATAAATTATCCATGGTCAAAATTAGGATGGAAAATTAGTCCTTTATCTTCTGAAAGAATTGGATATGCAATTTCACAGGCAAGGATTAAAGAACTAGAGGATGAATTAAGAGCAGCTTATTCTGATAGGACATAAAACTTTGCTTTGCAAAGTTTTTTAGACATCACTGTTTTATTGGAGCTCGATCTAAAAGGTTTTCAAAAACCAATACGAAAACCTTTTAAACTAAATTTATGATTTCTTAATATGGAACACATAGAGCTAGAGATTCTAAAAAGTTCAAAAGATGAAATTGAGGTCAGGCTTGGAAATATGACCCTTGTGGAAATTCTTAGGGTTTATCTCAATAAAGATCCTGCAGTGAGTTTCGCTGCCTGGAAAAGAGAGCATCCATCTGAAAAGCCAATTCTTAGAGTTACTACAGAAGGAAAAACTGCAAAAAAAGCGATAAATGATGCAATAGCTTCTATAACAAAAGAACTTGATAAGATAGAGGCTGATTTCAAGAAACTGAAATAGGTTTTCTGGTATAATAATTTTTAAAAAGGTTTGAATGGTTTAGGCTTTATGGATGGAACAAGTGGACATGGTGATGGAACTGATCATAGAAAAGAATTAGAGAGAAGAGGTCTTATAAGAAGATTAAAACCAGGGGATGTTATTCGTTATAAAACTCTTGGACAGGATACCTATTTAATTGTAGAAATGGTGCGGGACGGATATATTCATGGACAAGAATTATCCCATAGAAGAGTCTCAGTTGATGAATTAATTAGAAGAGATTTCTCCGTAGCTAGCTGAAAACTTTCATTACAATAATCCTTATTAATAAAGATATTTTTTTCAATGCATGAACATAAAAAAGATTTCTACAGGAAG
>JBBTAB010000001.1:16143-19134 GCA_038044425.1 Nanobdellota archaeon
TAGATGGAATGGCTATGCATTACAGGCTTGAGCTAGGAGAAGTCAAGAACAGAGAATCTAAAGACGAAGAAGAAATAAGAAAAGTCAACCGTGCTTTGGCATGGCAAATGAAACTTCTGGCAGAAATATGCAGAAAGCAGGAAATCCCCGTAATAATTACAAATCAGGTTTATCATGAATTCCTTTCTGAAGAAGAAAGAAAAAAAGGAACCAAGCCAGGAGTGAATCTTGTCGGGGGTGATTTAATGAAATACTGGAGCAAGGCGATAATTGAATTGAAAAACGAAAATGGAAAGAGGAAGGCAATTCTTCTAAAACACAGAAGTCTTCCAAATAAAGAGATGAGCTTTGAGATTAAAGATAAGGGAATATTTCGCCGTGGTTGGCTGTAGCAAAATATTCCGCTAATTCGTCCAAGCGTAGCCAAATTAGGGTATTTTCGTAAATGAGGGTTATAGTCAGATTTATTAAGGTTAAGCTCTTAAATATTCCAGAGGAGGTGAAAATGTTTAACTGTAATTGTAGATGGACAGAAACTGTTCTTGGCATTATAATTTTGATTGTTACACTATGGCCAAATCTCCTGGGAGTTTCAGTCAGCTGGTGGATAGTAGTAGTTGCAGCTGTTTTTTTAATATTACATGCCTGGTCATGTAAGAACTGCGGAATGTATATGCATGGGGAAATGCCGGCAGCAAAGAAAAAAAGGAGATAACCAAACGCCCAAGCGTGGTCGTTTGAAAGAAAAAAAGGAGATAACTCTCTGGTAGTTCTCAAATATTTTAAATATCTCTTTCTTTCTTAGTTTATGGAGGATATCAGATTCGAAGTCATAAAAAAGATAGCTGACACAAAATTTAAGTATAAGGATTTGGGAAAGGTTTCTGAATTGGAATCCACATCTCCTCCAAGTGTTTTCGTTGGATCTAAGTTAAAATATCCTTTGGTAAATGTCGGGATTTTAAGCCCTCTGGAAAGGGACGAGAATGCATGGATATATGACGATGCAGAATTCTGGGCAAAGAATAATTTTGGAATCAGGGACGTTGTTTCTTTAAGAGAAAGTCTTTTGAATTCTAAGTTTCAATCTAAAGTAACTGATCCAAGGTCTGGAACAAAGAAGTTTATTGAAATGGCTCAAGAAATTGCCTTGGCTTCTCGGCCTGTTGATTTGGAAATTGAACTAAAATCCAAGGTTGGTCCAGGATTTAAACGTGACAGAATACTTTTGCCTCAAGGAATGGCTGGATCATTAAAAAAAGCAAAGATTATAGGTAATGTCAAAATTGATCCCAGGCTAGATAAGATTATTAATGATGATATAAAAGCTGTTGAAGCTGTTGAGTTTCTATATCATAATAATTTTTCGGAATATAATCTAAGCAAAATTCTCAGCGTTGGTGTTCTTGGTTTGAAAAAAGACAGGAAATTAGTTCCTACTCGTTGGTCTATTACAGCTACAGATGATATGATTGGCAAGAAACTCCTTGAAAAAATAAGAAATTACAAATGGATAGAAAACCATGAATTATTTTTTGGGGAATTTATGGGAAACTGTTACTTAATTTTGCTGTTTCCAAATATTTTTTCTTATGAGCTTTTCGAACTTTATTTACCCGGAAGCTCATGGAATCCTGGAAAAGAAATAAAAGCAGCAACAGATATGGAGGATTTTTATGGCCGTGGATCTTATGCCTCAAATACGGGTGGAGGATATTATGCAGCTAGGCTACCGATACTTGAGTATCTTGAAAAAGAACAGAGACAAGCCAGTGTTATTGCTATAAGAATAGAACTTCCAAGCTACTGGGCTGCCTTGGGCGTCTGGGTAGTGCGCGAATCTGTAAAAAAAGCTTTTGAAAATAAAAAACTTTCATTCGTAGACATGAAAGAGCTTTTGGAAAGCACGAGAAAAATAGGAATGATAAAGTTTGGGTATGACCCAAACAAGCTTTTCAAGAAGAGCAAGGTCCTCGAAAATATCAAGACACAGACAAATTTAGGGAAGTGGTTTTAGGGGTGTCTTTGGACTTGTAGGGATTGTTGATAATGATTATATAAGTTTATTTTACCTCTACATTTATGCTAAAATAGTAAGATTTATAAATATGTAGGGGTAAGATATTATATGGTAACAATAAGAAAGAAAACAGTTGAAGGGAATAGCTATTTCTATTTAGAACATAGTTTTCGGAAGGCAGGGAAAGTAGAGAAAAAAGAATTGTATCTAGGGAAGGAAATCCCAAAAGATATAGAAAAAATAAAAAAAGAATTTATTTTAGAAATATACAATGAAACTTGGTTAAATCAGTTAAACAAGATAAAAGAGAACTATTCTAAAGAACAAAAGAAAACTCCTGCTTCTGCAAAAGAAAAAGAAATAGAAAATTTTATGATTAAGTTTACTTATAATACCCAAAGAATTGAGGGTTCTAAACTTACCTTAAGGGATACTGCAAATCTTCTAGAAAAAGGAGAAACCCCTAAAAAACCCCTAAGAGATATAAAAGAGGCAGAAGCTCATAAAAAGGTTTTTTACGAAATGTTAAGGTATTCTAAAAACCTTAATCTTCAAATTGTATTGCAATGGAATAAAACTCTCCTTTCAGAAACTAAACCAGATATTGCAGGAAAAATAAGAAATCACGGGGTTGCGATTTCTGGAAGCAAGTTCATACCCCCATTGGCAATAGAATTAGATATCTTACTAAAAGAATTTTTTGATTGGTACAATAAAAACAAAGGAAAATTACATCCAGTAGCTCTTTCAGCATTAGTTCATTTAAAGTTTGTAACAATTCACCCGTTTTCAGACGGAAATGGAAGAATCTCAAGATTAATGATGAATTTTATTTTGAACAGAAATGGATTTCCAATGTTAGATATCCCCTATGAAAACAGAAATGGTTATTATAATGCTTTGGAAAGATCCCAGTTAAAACAAGAAGAAAAAATATTTTTGCAATGGTTATTTAAAAGGTATTTGAAAGA
>JBBTAB010000002.1:0-1986 GCA_038044425.1 Nanobdellota archaeon
AAAACCCCCTACTGTCCGCCTCTTGAAGGTAATATTAAAACAGAATGTTTAGTTATTGGGGGAGGATTCACAGGATTGCATGCCGCGCTAAGACTTATTGATGCAGGAAAGGGGGTAATTCTTATTGAGAAGAGAATTTGCGGAGGCAGTTCTTCAGGACAAAGTGCTGGTTTTCTTACACCAGAAAGTGAAGAAGATTTAAGACAGATTATTGCACGTTACGGAGAGAAAAAAGCTAAAATAATTTATAATATTCCATTAAAAGGGGTTCAACTTATTGTGAATACAGCAAAGAAATACAATTTTAATTGTGATTTAAGAAAACAAGATTCCTTTTATTTCTCAATAAAAGAAAAAGATAATAAACATATAAAAGAAGAAGCTGAATACAAAAAGGAAAATAAAATGCCATATGAACTTTACAATGAAAAGACAATCAAAAAAGTTCATCCTGGAAAGAATTATATTTTGGGGTTAAAATATCCTGGCTCTTATGGAATAAACTCCTTCGCATATTGCCAAGAGATGAAAAATCTTCTTCTAAAGAAGGGCGTTAAAATTTATGAAGACAGCGAAGTCCATAAGATTGAAGGAAACATAGCAAAGACTCATCTTGGCTCTGTTACTGCAAAAAATATCTTAATTTGTGTGGATAAGTTAAAAGCGGAAATTGATGATGATCTTTCCAATAAATATTATCACATGCAGACTTATCTTGCTATTAGCGAACCATTAAGCAAAGAAGAAATGAAGGCGATTTTCCCGAAGGGGGAGTTAATGTGCTGGGATACTGAGATAATTTATATCCACTACCGCCCTGTTGCCGGCAACAGATTAATCGTCGGGGGTTCTTCCCCCTGGGCAACATATCTTCCCGAATATTATTATTCTCCTAAGATAATAAAAAATTTCATCAATAGCCTTAGAACTAATTTTCCTATTATAAAGAATCTTGAATTTACACATTACTGGTCAGGTATGCTTGATGTAACTAAGGATTTGGTTCCGATTGCAGATTATGATAAAAAGGATAAGTCAATTCAGTATGCTCTTGGGTGTGCTGGCTTGAACTGGGCTGCTTATTGCGGGGATTATCTGGCAAGAAGAGTAATAAATCCAGAAGGCACAGAAGATTTAAAGGAATTTTTAGGAGCAGATAGAAAATTCTTCATATCTGAGCGGTTCCAGAAGATATTTGGAAAGAGGATTAGTTTTGCATTAAGTCATTTGAAGCAACTATTAGGCTAAGAATATTTAAAAATATAAGTTTACTATATAAAAAATAAAAAAGAGGAAAATGAAATTCGATTTTTGTGTTGTAGGTGCAACAGGTATGCAGGGAAAGATTGTTACCAGAGATTTGATTGAAAGCGGTTATTCTGTTTTGTTGTGCGGCAGAGATAAATCAAGGATAGAATATTTGCTGAATAAACATAAGAAAAAAACTGGTTTTGAATATGTTGATTTAACAGATATTAACAATACAGTAAAAGTAATAAAAAAATCAGGAGCGAGAGTTGTTGTAAATTGTGCAGAGGGGGACCAGGACTTAAATTCCCTAAAGGCATGCATAGATGCCGGAGTGCATTCTATTGATCTTGGCTCAGATATCCCAATGACAAGACAACAACTGGCTTTAAATAAAACTCTAAAAAATGCTGGGTTGATTCATATTACAGGCTGTGGTTCTGTTCCTGGAATAGGCAATGTTATGTTGAATTACGCAGATGGGAAGTTTAACAAAATAGATACGGTTGAAGTTGGTTTTGCCTGGACATCAAATATAAAGAAATTCGTTGTTCCATTTTCAATGGAAAGCATTCTTGAAGAATTTACAATGACTGCTCCATATCTCCATAATCATAAAATGGTAGTAGTGAAGCCCACAGACTCCATAGTAAAAGCATATCATAGGGGAATCGGAAGAGAAAAAGAATTTAAATGCGGGCATCACCCTGAAACATACACTTTTTACAAATTTTGTGA
>JBBTAB010000003.1:0-2246 GCA_038044425.1 Nanobdellota archaeon
GCCTTTGCTGATTTCAGGAATGTGTCTTCAATTTTCTTGTAAACTTCAAGAAGAGGTTTGCTTACGCTTGGCTTTATCTTTTTCAAAGCTTCATTAAAATGCTCTTCTGTTACAAACTTAGCTTCCAAAGATTCTCTTAAAGCCAGCATTGCAGCTTCTCTGCAGACAGCTTCTAAATCAGCACCAGTATATCCATCTGTCTTTTTGGAAAGATCTTTCAATAAAGCTTCTCTTTTTTCTTTTATGAGTTCTTTTTTTCCATCTCCTATAGGCATTTTTTTGCTATGGATTTCCAAAATTTGCAGCCTTCCTTTTTCTTCAGGAGCTCCAACTAAAAGTATTTTATCGAAGCGGCCAGGGCGCAAAATTCCTGGATCCAGCATGTCTGGCCTGTTCGTAGCCCCTATAACAAGAATGTCATTCAAATCTTCTAAGCCATCCATTTCTGCAAGCATTTGGTTCAAAACACGCTCTGTAACCTTTGTTCCAAGATCAATTCCTCTCTTGCCAGCCAAAGCATCTATCTCATCAAAAAATATTATGCATGGAGCAACCTGCCTCGCTCTTTCAAAAACTTTTCTCATTCCTTCTTCTGACTTGCCAACCCACATGCTTAATAAACTTGGGCCCTTAACCTGAATGAAATTTGCCTCTGCTTCCTTTGCAACAGCCTTAGCAAGCAGTGTTTTTCCTGTTCCAGGTGGCCCATAGAGAAGAATTCCACGAGAAGGTCTTATGCCCATTCTAACAAAAGTTTCAGGGTGCTTCAGAGGCCATTCCACAGATTCCTTAAGTTCTTCTCTGACCTTATCCAAACCACCAACATCACTCCAGCTTATATTTGGAGTTTCAACAAGAACCTCACGCATTGCACTTGGGCGAACAACCTTTAAAGCCTCTACTATATCTTCGTGCTTTACTATAAGCTTCTCCAGGACATCTGAAGAAATTTCTTCTTCTCCTTCCATTTTCATCTTTGGAAGTATTTTTCTTAGAACAATCATAGCAGCTTCCTTGCAAAGAGATTCCAAATCAGCTCCAACGAAACCATGAGTGACAGAAGCTATTTCATCAAGATTTACATCTTTATACAGAGGCATTCCTCTGCTGTGAATTTTCAAAATTGAAAGTCTTCCTGCTTTTCCAGGAACATTTATAATGATTTCTCTGTCAAATCTTCCAGGACGCCTTAATGCCGGATCCAAAGCATTAACCCTATTTGTGGCTCCTATAACTATAACTTTTCCACGGGATTTTAAACCATCCATCATTGTTAAAATCTGGGAAACCACTCTTCTTTCAACTTCTCCCTGAACATCTTCTCTCTTTGGAGCTATAGCATCTATTTCATCAATGAAAATTATTGCAGGTGCTGTTTTTTCAGCTTCTTCAAATATATCTCTTATCTTTTTTTCAGACTCACCGTAAAACTTTGACATTACCTCAGGCCCATTAAGAAGAATGAAATTTGCTTCTGTTTCAGATGCAACAGCCTTAGCAAGAAGGGTTTTACCTGTTCCAGGCGGGCCATGAAGTAAAACTCCCTTTGGGGGCTCTATCCCTAATTTTTCAAAAATCTCAGGATGTTTTAAGGGAATTTCAACCATTTCTCTAATTTTCTTAATTTCCTCTGACAATCCTCCTATATCTTCATAAGTTATTTCAGGAACACTTTCTTCAGATATTTCCACAGCTTTAGGATTCAAGGTAACTTGTGTATTCTCTGTTATCACAACAGGCTGCCCTGGTGTTGTGTTTATTACGAGGAATTTTATTTGCGTAAATCCTCCACCAAGCTGTCCAAATCCCATGCCCCCGAACATGTCTCCAAGCATGTCTCCTAGCTCGCCTCCTAATTCTTCAGAAAATAAATCCCTTCTTCTTTGAACACCGCCTAAGACAACAAGATCTCCTTTAACAACAGCTCTTCCAAGCAATCCTCTTCTAAGATTTTCCGGCTCTGCCTGAACCATTATATTTTTTTGTGCAGGAGCGATTATTAGTTTTTTTGCTTCTTTAATTTCTGCCTTAGAAACTTTAACAGCTTCCCCAATACCTGTCTTTGCATTTTTTCTTAGAATTCCGTCTATTCTTATTATTCCCTCGCCAACATCTGCAGGATATGCCCTGTCTGCTATCGCAACTGTCTCTCTTCCGCCTTTTATTACTATAACATCTCCCCTTCTTATTCCAAGTTCTCTCATCACGTCCCCATCTATCCTTGCTATTCCTTTATATGCGTCATC
>JBBTAB010000003.1:2346-5059 GCA_038044425.1 Nanobdellota archaeon
TTTTCTCCTCCTTAATTCATTTAAATTTGGAATGGTTTCCTTTTTCACTTCCTCATTTAATTCCCCAAAATTTAAACTTAGTCTCCCAAAATCTTCAAAACAGAGTCTTACCATATTATCCATTATTTTTTCCTGTTCCCTTATGAATGAGACTATTTCTTTTGGAATAGATACAGCATAGCTATTTCCTACCATTCTCATCTTAACATGGAACTGCTTACTCTTCAGGTCAACGAATCTATGGTATTCTGCTTCATCGTTAGGATGGATTATTTTTTCATTGCATTGAGGACAAACTACAGCTCTTAAAAGAAATCCATTTTTAGTTATCTCTGCTTTTTTCATTCTGGAATTGCAGTTCTTGCAAAGTATTGTATTATCAAAAATGTCTGCCATTTTTTGTTTATTTTTTCTTAATTTTTATTTTGTTTTAAGTATCAACAACCGTGTCTTACGACGCGAAATTCTCGTTCGCGAAGTCATTCATAAAATGAATGCATCAGACACGGCGGTTGGGGTTGAAAAGAGGTTCATTTCATTCACTCGTTTCCTTCACAAAAGTTCAGGAAAGAGGTGGTATACACTTCAATGTATACACCATCAAGATATACTATTTAAATATTTCGGTGATGCTGGCTTTGCACAAAAATAGGGACTAAGAATATAAAAAATCTTGATTATTTCATTCTTCCTCAATATCCCTGATGATCTTTTCCATATTTTGTGTAACATGATTCATTATCTCTGATTCAGTAGCATTTGGATTTTTTTCCTTGTATTTCATAGCAGCTGCAGCTCCTGCAACAATTGCCATCTTCATTGTTTCTTTTTTAACCATGATTAAATTTATCTGCCTGAGTTTAAAAGTATTTATATAAAAACAGATAATCCAATATTTTAAAAACCTTCGGGATTTTAGTGTCTAATGAATTTATTAAAGAGGTTAAAAAAATTTTTGGATAGGGTCTGGTTTCTCCTCTGGAAAGATGATAGTCTCAAGGGGTGGATATTCTCTATAATTTTTCTTTTCGTATTTATAAAGTTCATTTTTTTTCCGAGTTTAAGCCTGGTAACAGGAACTTCTCTTCCGCTTGCCATAGTAGAATCCTGCAGCATGTATCACCAGGGAAATTTACTCAGTAACTTTGATTCGTGGTGGGAAAGACATGAAGAAAAATATTCCGGGTTCATAATAAATGATCTTGACTTTAAGGATTTCCCTCTGGAAAACGGATTTAACAAAGGAGATATTCTTTTCATAGTAAGGGCAAATCCTGAAAAACTTAAACAAGGGGATATCATAATCTTTAATGCAGGCCAGAGAAATCCCATAATACACAGGATAGTAAATATAAGAGAGGTTGATGGAAAAAAGATATTTTCCACAATCGGGGACAACAACAACGGGCAATTAAGTTTTGAAAATAGTGTAACAGAGGACATTCTTGTTGGAAAAGCTGTAGTAAAACTTGCCCCTTATTTTGGGTGGGTAAAGCTCGTATTTTATGATTGGCAGAAACCAGTGGAAGAAAGAGGTTTTTGCCAGGAGAGGTAAGGTTTTTAAACAAACACCTTATCTATTAAAGAAACATGGAATTTTGTCCGAGATGCGGTGCTGTTCTGATTCAAAAAAGGAAAAATGATGGATGTGTAAGATGCAATTATTCTTCAAAATCCAGGATAAAAATAAAGACTTCTGAAAAATTAGACAAAAAAAAGGAAGTTGCAATAATAAAGGATAAAGATGTTGAGGTTTATCCGATTATTAATTCCGAATGCAAAAAATGCGGACATGATAAGGTTTATTTCTGGACGATGCAGACCAGGGCAACAGACGAAGCAGAAACTAAATTCTTCAAGTGCACAAAATGCGAATTTACCTGGCGTGAATATAGATAAACAGTATTCAGTTGCATTTTAATGAATTAAAATACAGAGAGAATATAGGTAAAGATTAAAAATCCAGAATGATTAAAGAGCATATGAAAAAGATGGCAGAAAAAGCAGGAAAAGAGATGAAAGAAACCTCTGAAATAAGAGTCTCTGTTAATAATTATGAGGACATATTTTCTGACTTTGACCCAAGATCATTACACGAAAGAGGGTTGTCAGAGGATTTTCTTTTAGAGATGAAAAGAGCAAGCCTGGTTAAAAAAGGTCATGATATAAACTTCATTATCCTGGTTCCAAAAAAAGAAAGAGATCTCAATAAAGAAATAAAAATAACGCAAAGATTAAGGAGTTATTTCAAGAAACATTTCGGCATATTACAAGAAGAAAAAAGAGGCATGATAAAATGGGGGGTTTTTTCTACTATATTAGGAACAATTTTAATGATTCTCGCCACATATTTATTGTTTAAATTTAAAAATCAAAATTTAATAGCCAGCTTTTTTACTATTCTCTTTGAGCCTGCTGGCTGGTTTATCTTCTGGCATGGCTTGGATTATATTATATTTGAACCAAAAAAAATTAATCCAGATATAGATTTCCACAATAAGATGACGAGTGCCAAGATAATGTTTGTTTCTGTTTGATTTTAAAAATCTAAAAACGAATATTTTTAAACTTCTCCTAAATTACTTGGTTATTGGCTCCGTAGCTCAGTCTGGTTAGAGCACTGGACTCTTAACTAAGAACCAAAAGTTCAGAATTTCCTTGTACAAACGAGGAGATATCCAGGTGTCGTGGGTTCAAATCCCATCGGGGCCAT
>JBBTAB010000004.1:0-4832 GCA_038044425.1 Nanobdellota archaeon
TAAGGGCTTGCTTTGCTATTTTTTCTGAAAAAATCCTTGTTTCCCGTGTCTCAGGAAGCCTGAAAAAACTGAGAAGATAAGCCACCAAAAACCTTTTAAACCTCGGGTTTTTTTAATTCTTGGTTGAGAAGAAAACAGAGAATTTGGTTTTATTATACACTTCTCTAAAATTAGAAAATGGATATGCCAATAGATATGCAGCACCAAGCAATGGGCTATGACAGAACAGCTACTATGTTCTCTCCTGAAGGAACAATACTTCAGGTAGAATATGCCCAAAAGACAGTCAGGCTCGGAAGCTCAAGTATAGGGATGGTTTGCATAGACGGGGTTGCAGTAATAGCTGATAAGAGGGTTAAAGACAAGCTTGTAATACAGAGGTCTGCAAACAAGATTTATGAGATAGATTCCCATATAATTGCAAGTGCTGCAGGAATAGTTTCTGATGCGAGAGTTCTCATAGAAAGGGCGCAATTGGTTGCCCAGCAGCACAGGATTACTTATGACTCTCCCATAGAACCTGAATTGGTGGTTAAAGAGATGTCAAATATGAAACAGCAGTTCACACAATATGGCGGAGCAAGGCCCTTTGGTGTTTCGCTCCTGGTGGCAGGGATTCGCGGAAAGAAACCAGAAATTTATACCAGCGATATCACTGGAAATTATTTCTCTTATCACGCAAACGCCATAGGCGAAAATGATGAGAAAATAAGAGAAAAATTAAGGGAAACTTACAAGCCAGAATTAAATATAAAGAAGGGAGTTAAACTTGCCCTGGATATTTTCAAGGAAGTTCAAGGTAAAAGCTTTGAGATGGAAAGATTTGAAGTCGCTTATATTAAGAATGATGAAGGCAAGCTCCAGAGAGTGAATGAAGCAGAACTGAAAGACTTCATCAAATAAAATGGTTGTAAAATATATATTAGTTACTAGAAGAATTTTAGATGGAATGTATCAACACGAATTATTTTTTAATGGTTCTGAGATTAATATTGGTGATTTACCTGAAAGATTTAGAAATGTAATTGACTGTGTAGGCAGAAATGATGCGCGTGCTTTAGAATATATGGAAAAAGAGGGTATTGGGAGAAATAAATTAGAGAGCTTTTTAGCTTTGGGGGCAATAAAATGACGCAAACGACAGCAAGAATAAAGCAAGCTGGAAAACATTTTGAGATTATAGTTGATTTGGACAGGGCACTACGATTCAAAAGAGGGCAATCTTCAAGCATGGATTTCTTGGAAGCAGATGTTATTTTTACAAATTCAAAACAAGGGTTTCATGCATCTGAAAAAGACCTGAAAGAAGCTTTTGGAGTCACTGATATTGGTGCAATTGCACAGAAAATAGTAAAAAGCGGTGAAGTTCTTTTAACCCAGGATCACAGAGATGAGGGAAGGGAGAATAAAATAAAGCAAGTTGTTGATTTTTTGAGTAAAAATACCTCTGACCCGAAAACAGGAAATCCGCACAGCCCTGAAAGGATAAAAAATGCCTTAGAACAGGCCCAGGTAAACATAAAAAATGTTCCTGTGGAATCTCAGATAAAAGAAATTATTGAAAAGATTTCAGCTATTCTCCCGATTAGGCTTCAGACTAAAAGAGTAAGAATTTTAATTCCGGCAATCCATACAGGAAGAGCTTATGGAATTTTCAGCCAATATAAAGAGAATGAGAACTGGCTTTCTAATGGGGATCTTGAAGTAATAGTAAATGTTCCCTCTGGATTAATAATGGATTTTTATGATAAATTAAATTCAGTAACACACGGAGCTGCCGTTACAGAAGAGGTGAAGGAGAAATGATATCTGCTCTTGTAAAACCTGTTTTAAAAGAAGGGGAAATGCGTAGAATAAGAATGTTTCCTGGTCATGAGGTAGTTGAGGCAAGATATGAAGAAGGATACAGAGGGAAATGTGTATTTATAATGAGCAATGGAGATTTTATTCTTGTAGATGAAAATTGGATGATTGAAAAAGAAGAGGGAATTATAGATTATTTCAGTCAGGCCTCAGATTTTATATATAGGGTAAAAGCAGAAGAAGGCAAAAGTATAGAAGAAATTAAAAGAAGAATTGATAGGTCAATAGGAAATTAAAATGGATAGAAAAATAGTAATACCTGGTGAAGTGATTGCTTCTGGCGAGGATTGGCTTCCTGGTGAAGGAACAGAAAAAAGAGATTCTGATATAGTTGCAATAAGATATGGCTTAGCTGAAGAATCCGGCGGGCTTGTCAGAGTAATTGCATTATCAGGGACTTATCAGCCAAGAAGAGGAAATGTTGTTATAGGAAAAGTTGAGAATATAACTTTCAATGGATGGATGATAGACATTAATTCCCCGATAGGCGCATTTTTGCCATTGGCAGAAGTTCCAAGATATGTGAACAAAGAGGACATGAGCGAAGTTTTGGATATAGGGGATATGGTTGTGGCAAAAATAATGGGAGTTAACGGAAGAGGAATTGACCTGACAATAAAATCCAGGGGCTTGGGAAGAGTAGATGAGGGAATGATTATCAAGATAAACTCAAACAAAGTTCCCAGGGTTATCGGCAAAGAAGGGAGCATGATAGGACTAATAAAAGATAGAACAGGATGCGATATAACTGTCGGGCAAAACGGATTAATCTGGATCCAGGGTGATAAAATAGAAGACGAGCTTCTTGTGAAGAAATCCATAATTTTTATCACAGAAAAGTCCTTCACTCATGGTTTAACAGAAGAAGTCCAAAAATGGTTTGATAAAAATAAAGCAGGAAGCAAAAAAACAGGAGAAGAAAAATAAAATGACAACAAAAGAATCTTCAATAAGAGAAAAAACAATAAGACAAATAGTTTTTGATTTAAAGCAATTCAAAGGAGATTTAGAGCTAACCTTATCTACGCATCAAGATTTATTATCTTTGTCTGTTATTGGAATAATTAATGATAGAGTATATCAATACTCTCCAAAGAGATTTGGAAGTAAGGAGTTCAAAACTAATGAATTTCCAGAATTATTAGAAGAATTTTTAGAAGCTGGTAAAAGAGAAGGATACTTTCCATCATTAATCAATAGATTTTTAATGAGTTTAGGATATACCCCAAATCGTATAAGATTAAGAAAAAAACAGAAAATTTTTGGTTCATATGAATCAGATATGGCACTATTAGCGCCGGGGAGAGGTATAGTTGAATAAAATGACAACAAAAACATTCAAACGACCTGACGGAAGAAAGCCAGATGAGACAAGAAAAATGGAAGCAAAAGTTGGCGTTGTGCCAAATGCTGACGGAAGCGCGATGTTCGCCTTTGGAGACACGATAGCAATTGCAGCTGTCTATGGGCCAAGAAAAATGCATCCACAGCATTCACAGAATCCTGAGAAAGGAACATTAAGATGCAACTACAGCATGCTTAGCTTTTCTGTTTCAGAAAGGGCGAGACCTGGACCAAACAGGAGAAGCACAGAAATAAGCAAAGTAACAGAATGGGCTTTGGAGCCTGTTGTTATGATTCATAGATATCCTAATATGGTGGTTGATGTTCACATAAATATTCTTCAGGCAAATGCTTCCACTAGATGCGCTGGAATAAACGCTGCTGCTCTTGCCCTTGCGCATGCAGGAATTCCTATGAAAGAACTTGTTTCAAGTGTTTCTATAGGAAAATTAGACAAGAATCTGGTTGTTGATTTGATAAAAGAAGAGGAAGATTGGGAAGAGGGGGAAGGTGCTACAGATATTCCAATAACGATGACAAACAGCGGAAAAATAACACATATTCAGTTAGACGGTAAAATAAATTCTAAGGAGCTGAAAGAAGTTTTGAAGCTTGCGAGAAAAGCAAACAAGGAAATCTATGAAGTTCAAAAAAAAGCATTAAAGGAGAGTGTAAAATTGTAAAATGGATGAAACATTAGAACAAATTAACGGCGAAGGAAATTGGATAAAAATAAGTGATAATTTTGACTATCTTATTGAAGATCCTGTTGAAGTTTTAGAAAGAAGAATAAAAGAGAGGGATAAGATGTATGGTTTTGGAGGTAATAAAGAATAAAATGGAAACACCAAGAGTAACAGGCGAGAGAATAAAAGAATACCTGGCAAAAGGGAAAAGATTTGATGACAGAAAGCCTGAAGAATTTAGAAAGATAGAAATAGAAACAGGCGTCTCCAAGAAAGCAGAGGGTTCTGCAAGAGTAAGAATTGGAAAAACAGAAGTGATAGTAGGAATTAAAATGGATGTCATGGAACCTTATGCAGATTCAGCTGACAAAGGAAATCTTATTGTCAGCGCAGAGCTTCTTCCTCTAAGTTCTGAAAGATTTGAAAGCGGGCCCCCAAAATTCCCTGCTATAGAAATAGGAAGATTAACAGACAGGGCGATAAGAGAAAGCAAATTCATACAGATGGAAAAACTCTGCATAAAAGAAGGAGAAAAAGTCTGGGCTGTTTACATAGATATTTATTCTCTTAATGACGACGGAAATCTTATAGATGCTGCGACAATAGGGGCAATAGCTGCATTGAAAACAGCAAGAATGCCAAAATACGATGAAGAAACAGGCAGAGTTATATACGGGGAACTTACAAATGAAAAAATGCCTGTGGAGAAAGAGCCTCCGATTGTGATAACTGCGCATAAGATAGGAAATTCCTGGATAGTTGATCCAACTCTTGAAGAAGAAGATGTTTCAGAAGCAAGAGTAACTATAGGGGCAACCCCTGAAGGGATAATCTCTTCCATACAAAAAGGAGAAGCTGAGGAAATAAGTATTGAAGAATTTGAAAATGTTATAGATATGACTGAAAAAGTGAGAAAGAAGGTTTTTTCAACCATAGAAA
>JBBTAB010000005.1:0-4109 GCA_038044425.1 Nanobdellota archaeon
ATATAAAAAATAAGATTGGTCTTTTGATTCGTCCTTTGCTCTAAGGAGTTGGCATTCCCACCCACCCACCCCTGAGAAAGTTTTATTGGTAGAAACCCAACCTTTATTTTTATTACTAACATTTTTTCTTCCTGCAATTTTTTTTATCCTAACATAATGTCCTGTGGCAATCAACGAAGCACCGAGTTTCTTTGCAGCTTTCCAAAGAAGCGGGAATTTAACTTTGTTATTGCAATCTACATCAGGGTTAGGGGTTATACCTTTTCTATAAAGATTGAACATAGGAGAAATCACATCTCTTCTATATTCTTTTTCAAAATCCAAAGTTATCAATGGAATTTTAAGTTTAGAGGCAATTTTCATTGCAACTTTTCTGTCATCTTTCCATGAACATTCTCCAAACTCGTTTTTTGTGTCGCTCCAGTTTTTCATGAAGGCACCAATTACTTCATAACCTTTCTTTTTCAGAAGAAGCCCTGCCACGCTTGAATCAACGCCACCTGACATTGCAATAAGAACTTTTGGTTTTGATTTCATGAAAGAAATAGTTTATTGTTGGTTAAAAAAGTTTATGCAGCTAATCTCATCCTATAAGGATTACCATGGGCTCTTGATAGTTTACTCAATTCTATGCAATTATTTAGCAATACTTTTTGCTCGTCTCTATCAAGTTCTTCAAAACATCCTAATTCTTTAGCAAAAAGATTTATTTGTAAGTAAGCATCTACAGTAGTCTTTCCTTTAAGGTCATCCCAACTAGGCCATAGTAAATTTGCATACATGAGAGACTTTAATGGGTCTGGTTCTTCTCTAGAGAAATCCTCTAATTCTTTGGATAATTTAGTTGTATGTGGGAAATATCTCCCTCCTTTTCCATTCATATAAGATTCTATCTCAATTGCAGATAAGCTTGCTCTAAGGGATAAGTCTGGATTCATCATCTTAGCTAAACCTATTGCTCGCTCTAAATCAGGATCCATTTTTATAAGAATAGAATCAGATTTAAAAGAATTATGGTGATAGCAAGCGCCCGAGGCTGGATTTGAACCAGCGACCCCATGGTGACTGTATTTTTATTTCTAACAGCCATGTGCTCTAACCGGACTGAGCTACCCGGGCATGTTTTTAAGAAAAGTGAGCTGTATTTAAAGATTATTCTTTCCTCTTTTTCTTTTGTTTCTTTACAGGTTTTAATCCAAGGTCAATAACAGGTTTTATTTGGTGCTGTTCCAAAAAAGTATAAACATTTGCTTGTTTTGATCCTTGGATAAGAAAAATCATTGCATCTTGGGCGTTTCTCATGTATTCAGGCTCTCCAACAATTCCGACCTGGTTGTCCTTAATTTCAAAATAGCACTTTGTCAGTCCATGAAGAGTTTTCAGTGTTTTCCCATCTTTTCCTATAATTCTTGCACGCACACGCTCAAGGTCTTTTCTTTTTGTATAATTTTTAATGCTCAGAAATTCAAGCATAAAATCTTGCTCTTTAATCAAAAGAGCCACGGAAAATGGGAAGCCAAAATCAAGGGCCTCCACGACTTTCTCCGCGATATACTCATTTTCTGCAGAACCGTGAATTATAACTTCTCTTCCACGGTTAACTATTTTAATTCCAAGAATTTTTTCAAGCCTGTCTTTATTTTTTATAATTCTCTGCGGCTTTTCACAAATTAGTTTGAACATGTTTATTAAAACTCAAGGGTGTCTTTTTTCAGGTAACCTTTTTCCTTCAGCCATTCAACTTGGTTAGGTCTGTATTTGAAAATTATGTCTCCTTTGTCTTTATCAAGTTCCCATGGCTCCACAATTACTATATCTCCAGGGCGAAGCCAAAGTTCTCTCTTTAATCTTCCAGGAACTCTGCAGTTTCTTGTTTTTCCATCAAGGCAAGAAACGAGCATTTTATTTCCCCCAAGCCTTTGTTCTATAATACCAATTACTTCTTCTCCACGAGGAAGTTTAACTCTAGTAACGATAGTTTCTTCCTGATTTTGTTGATGTTTTCTATCCATATTTATCCTAAAAATGTTTTGTTTATAAAATTATAGTATACAAATATTTTAAAATGTTTTAGAACTTGAATTTTTATGAAAGCCCAGCAGATTGGACAAGATATCTTTTTATTTTTTGACAGAACAGGGGAAAAATATACTAATGGTCGGATTGTTGGGGGAGAACTTGGTAATAGACCAAATAGATTAGAAACAGAATTATTAGATTTTAATGAAAAACCTTTGGGAAGGAAGGTTGTTATTTTAAGCGAACAAAATGATGAAGAAATGGGGGTTGAAGTTTCATTTGCTTCTAAAGATATTGTTGAAGTTAGATTAGGAAGCCTTGCTTATGGTCTCTTAAGAACTTATAACGAATTATTTGCTCCTATTCCTGGTGGAGATGGAACCTGCAAAATTCTTTATTCTCCGAGAAAATCATAAAAGAACTAAAGCAAATGGAATGCCCTGGATTTCTCCAACACTTTCTTTTGTTATTATTCCTGCCTTGAGTGCTGCGTTTACAGATTCTTCTCCGGCAATATTAAATGTGGCGTCTTCTGCCGCCATGTCCTTCATTATCTTTATTGCTTTTTCTTCAGAAACTTCTTCTCCCCTGTAGAAAGATTCTTTAACATCAAGTTGGAACTTTCCTTCTTCGAATCTTTTCCCAAGAATAGAAGAATCGCAGACAGCAACTATATCTCTATAGGATTTTATTATGTTTATGAACATTTTAATTAAAGTTATTTGAGAAATAAATAATTTTTATATTATTTAAAAATATCTTACTCCAGTAGATTAAAACATCTGCTTACACTTATCAATAATTTTTTATTAAATCAAAATTAAAAAGCTTTTTTAGCCCCTTGTCTTATAGCCTTCTCCGCATTATCTTTAGACATCATGGCGCTCATCCTTGTTCCGCATACAGAACATGCTCCCTGACCCATGTATCCTCCTCTAGCGGTTTGCTTTATCTGGGGATTCTTCATTTCTCTGCCCTTTACTTTGCATTTAACACAATATCCTTGTACCATTTTTTTCCTCCGTGAAATTGTTAGGAAATTTTGATTTTTAAAGATTGTTATTGAGATTTTTGTCTTATTAAGATGGACTCAATAATATTACCCCCCACTAACCAGAATAAATAAATATTATTAAGTAAAAAACTTGACGTGCTTATTACAATTATTTAACAAATTTACCTTAGAATTATTAAGATTTTTATATTAAAACATTAAACGAGCGGAACGAAGTGAAGCGGGTGAAATCTTCTAAAGCTTGCTTCTTACTGAATGTTTTGCTCCGCAGGCCAGGCAACGAATAAAACTTATTCTATCCTCTTTTGTAAGCTCTGTGTCTGGTTTCCCGCATTCTTTGCATATTACAAATTCTTTCGCATATTCTTCTATCTTTTGGTTTATTCTTGAGCTTGGAACTTTTATGTTTAAGACAAGCCTATCTCCTTCTTTCTGCCCGGCAGCTGCCAGCTCTTTAAGAAGAAATTTCTGCAGGTGCTCCTGGCTTCTCCTAAAAATTGATGCAATTTGGGAAAAATTAGTGATTATTGTCTTTTTACCTTCCAAACGGCCTTCTGCTTTTGGGATTTCAAATCTTTCCCCATTTCCTTCTGTTTTTTTTATTTTACTATAAGCTTCTTCTAATAATTTTTCATAGTTTTCCATTATATAACCTCAAAGAAAGAGTTTATAAATCTTTTAACTTTAATTGATAAATGAATATTAAAGACATTATTCTCGGAATAGCCATAATAATCCTTACTATCTTTGTTACTTTTTATGGAATTAACACGGTATTTCCAAAACCAAATTATGATGATTTTTGTGGCAAAATTAGTTATGACAGGCCAATAGAGAATAATACTGCGTGTGTTTCTGAAGGAGGGAAATGGACATATAACGCTGGTCCAAAAGTAGTTGGCCAGGCAGAAGGCTATTGTGATTTATATTATTATTGCAGCCAGGAATACAATGATTTAAGCAAAGACAGATCGAAGAAAGTTTTCTTCCTCGCTCTTCCTATAGGAATTTTAATAATTGCGGCAGGGGCTTTCTTCTTTGGGCTTGAAGCAGTGGGTGCAGGTTTAATGGGCGG
>JBBTAB010000006.1:0-3095 GCA_038044425.1 Nanobdellota archaeon
CTACTTGGTAAGAAAAATACCTAACTCTATGCCACTCTTTCTTATATGGTAAGAAAAGTGATTTTATATTTTTATTATTTTTTATGATGATAAAGCAAATCTTAAAAACCCCTTCCTCCTATATATAAAATGAAAAGAGGATTTGAATTTATCTCTAAGGTTTATGGCTGAAAAAAGAGGGATTTTGGGAATTGACCAGACAAATCCTGCGACAGACATGGACGGAAACTGGCAGTTTTATGCTATAATTCACTATTTATAGGATTTTCCCCGATAAATAGTGTAAAATAGTAAGCTTTTTAAAGATCAAACGAGTGTGTATATTATGGTAACTAAATATGATGTGTTTGAAGCCGTTTATACAAGCAGACATCCTATAAAACCAATTGAAGTGGCTAAAAAATTCAAGAAGAATGAAAGTGAGTATGATAATATTCATCGTCTTCTCATGGAATTAACACGAGAAGGTCTATCAACAAAAACTAGTTACGGATTTCAGGTTAAAAAGACAGAAAATGCAAATCTTCTATATCAAATAATTTATCATTGCCTACGTAACGATATAAATTACAATAATTTGTTAAATCCCGGACTTGCCTGGTTTGTTAGTAGAGCTTTGCAGAAAAAAGAGATAACTTCAAGTGATGTTAATCTGCACGCAGTTACCCTCAGGAAATATATTGATATTTTATATAGAAATGGGTTGCTTCTTATAATCTCAGAGAAACCTCTTAGGGTTCGGGTTTTTTATAATGTTTTATTGAATAACCTTTTGGTTTACTTTGGTTATAAACATAGAGTTATTACAGAAGATACAACAAGTTATTTGGAAGAGATTGGGAAAGAGCTCCTTAAGTTTAGAAAACTAAAAAGAAAAAACGAATCTAGATATCAGCAGATTATTGGCGAATTCGAGGTTTCTTTTATCCATCATAGTTTGGCCTTAGAAGGAAATCCAATAACTCTTAATGAAACCAAAAAAATATTAAAAGATAAGATAATTCCTGCTAATTTAAAAAGTGAAGATATAGACGAAGTAAAAAATTATCAGAAAGCTCTTTTACAAATGTTAAAGGATAGCTACGATAAAAATCCCCTGACGTTGCAGACAATCTTAGATTATCATTTTTTGGCAATGCAGCATGATCCTTATATTGCAGGCAAAATAAGAAATATAGAAGTTCATATATCTGGAAATCCAGGCTTTAAAATAACAAAAGTAATAAATATCGGAAGAGAGCTTGGAGAATTGATCAAGAAATACAATGATTTTATTAGAAAGACCAAAGTGCCTCTTAAAGAAGTGCTGGCTTTTGCCACTTACTTTCATAATGAATTTCAACATATTCATCCATTTGAAGATGGAAACAGTAGAATTACAAGATTGATTACATTTTACTTGTTGCAATCAAAGGATATTCCCATTTTAGATATTCCTTTTGGATTATTGGATGAATATCTTGGTTATACTAAAGGAGCAAGAGTTAGAGAAGACGAAAAACTCCTTTCAAATTTGCAAAAAACCATTCTATTCAATCTAAAGAAAATAAATGAAAAGCTGAGCCAATGAAAATTCAAATGCCAAAAAACGTCACAAATAAGGTTTTCGGTCTGGGCGTTTCATTAAAAATCCTTAATTTTCTAAATAACAATTTTTAAAAACATTTTATTCCTATATAAATAAATGAAAAGGGGGTTGGTGATTGGGGCGGTAGTAAAACAGGAAGATTTATAAATATTGTCCGTTTATAATAGACATAATTTATATAAAAATGTTGGTTAATATTAGACAAAATGTATAAAAGGAAGTTATATTATAAGATAAAAGCCAAAATAGAAGAGAAAGAAATAATAGTTGTTACTGGGATGAGGAGAGTGGGAAAAACAACTCTTCTCAAGATGATTTTTGATGAAATAAAAAGCGGGAACAAGATTTTTCTTGATATTGAAAATCCTCTAAACCAGAAGATATTTGAGGAAGAGGATTACGATAACATATGGGCAAATCTGAAGCCTCTGGGAATTGATAAAGTGAAAAAAGCCTACATTTTTATCGACGAGGTGCAATTAAAGCCTGATATAACAAAAGTCATCAAATATCTGTATGATCATTATGATGTGAAATTCTTTCTTACAGGATCAAGCAGTTTTTATCTAAAAAATCTCTTCCCTGAGAGTCTTGCCGGGAGAAAAGTTATTTTTGAGCTTTTTCCTCTTGATTTTGAAGAATTTTTAGTCTTTAAAGAATATGAAAAAAGATTCTATCCGGAATTGGAGAAAAAAGATTCTGAAAAGAATAAGATAGAGTATGAAAAGATGAAGAAGCTTTATGAAGAATATCTTGAATTTGGGGGTTTCCCCCAAGTTGTGCTGGCTGATGGGATAGAGAAGAAAAAAGAGTTTCTTATTGATGTATTCAAATCTTATTTTGAAAAAGATGTCCAAATCCTGGCAGACTTCCGGGAAATAAGGGCGTTCAGGGATTTGTTGCTCCTTCTTCTTAAAAGAATAGGATCTAAGCTGGAAATCACAAAACTTTCCTCTGAAATAGGGGTATCCAGAGAAACAATATATTCTTATCTCTCTTTTTTGGAAAAGACGTATTTTATTAGCCTTATCTCTCCCTATACAAAAAGCGTAGACAGGGAAATAAGCAAGACAAGGAAGATTTATGTCTGTGATAATGGAATAGCCAAGTACATAGGAAACTGCGGAGATGGCAGCCTTTTGGAAAATTCGGTATTTCATAATCTAAGAAAATACGGGGACATAAGATATTATCAAAAAAGGACCGGGGCAGAGATAGATTTTATCCTTGACGGAAAAATAGCCCTGGAGATAAAAAATAAAGGAAACAGCAGGGATTATTTAAAATTAAAAAAACTGGCGGAGAGGTTAGGCATTAAAGAATGCTATGTAATAACCAGGGAATATTCTGATGAAAAAAGCTTTATTCCTGCCCAGGATATATAGGATGAAGAAAGATTAATTTGTTTTTGCTGGCTGACTCTGTTATATGCCGGTGTAACCTTTTTCTAGGGTAATAATCTAAATCTTTAAAAAATCCTTTTTCCTAAATTTAAGATGAAAAGAGG
>JBBTAB010000007.1:0-2841 GCA_038044425.1 Nanobdellota archaeon
GCTGCTGTTTCCATCCTCCTAGATGCACGTCTGCTATATGCGCGAATTTTACCATTTTTTATCTGACTTGAAGATATTTAATTCCTGATTTTTATACATAATTTCATCTAATAGATTAATCTTATCCCCGCCAGTCCTATATTTATTTAACATTTTATTCCCCTATAGGCTATAATTTTCTTATAAAACTAAACCATCCAAGAACTATATAAAATTGATTGTGATTTAAAACAAGGCTCTCCAAAAAAGAGACCCAAGATAGCTGGAAAGTTCGTCCTTGAAAAGGATTACTCCTACTAAAACACCTAATAAAAGAAGGAGCATGATAAAAAGTATTATTGTTATAAGTGCCCCTGATCTGCTTGGTTTTTTTCCATAGCCTGAAGCTCTCTGTATAACTTCTTGGGAAGTCGGGATTAAGGGCTTTGCCTGAACAGAAGATGTTTGCTGTGGCTGAAACCTGCCTTGGATTACTGCAGGAAATTGCACCATTGCCGCGGCAGCTGCTTCAATATCTTCTTTTAAATATCCTGCGTTGTAAAAGCTCATCATTGCTTTTTCCAGAGGTTCGCCTTTAGAAACAGCTACCTTTAATCCTTCTACAAGTTCTTCCTTAGCCATTTTTATTAAAAGAAGTTTTAGTTTAAAAATGTTGTATCTTTTAATGAATAGATGGTTATGTCAAAGGTGGATATATTATAATAAAATGTTAAGATGGCAAATGGCTTTTTATATTTAAAATAAATTCTTCATTATTTTATAAAAGATTTAAAACCTTAATCAAACCTCAAAACCTTTCCGTTTGGGGAAAGATGGGAGGTTTCTCCGAATTTATACCCAATCTCTCCTGCAAGCTCTATTAAAGGCGTTTCTTGTTGAAGAGAGCCGTGAGCAGGAATAATATGCTTTGGTTTTAACATTTCTATTAAGTCTCGCATGTCTTCTCTTGCCCCATGTCCTGAAACATGTACATCTGTCTGTATTCTTACTCCTTTTTTTCTCAATCTTTTGTCCATCCTGTCTCTGGCATTTATATTCACAGGATCAGGGATTACACTGGAGCAGAAAATTATATTGTCTCCTTCTCTAAGTTTTAATGGTGTTTCATCTTTTGCAATTCGGTCAAGTATAGAACCGGGCTCTGCCTGATGCCCTGTACAAACAACCAGGTATTTTCCCCTGTCTTTTTCCACTTTTTTCAGGAAAGCATCTACCTGTTTCCTGTATTTTATGAGCATGATATCTTTTTTGAATGGGCATTGCCCGACACTTATTGCTGCTGTTACATATTTATTTAAGCTTCTTCCTACAAAAATTATCTGCCTTCCTGTTTTTTTTCCAAAATCAACAATGCTCTTCAATCTTGAAATATGGGAAGAAAAAGTCGTTACAATCAGGGCAGATTTCCTGTCTCTCACAGAGCCGAGAGCATCTTCAACAAGATTTCTCGCTATTCTTTCGCTTGGGGTTTTCCTCTCTGTCCCTGAGTAAAGAGAATCTAAAACAAGAACTTTGATTCCTTTTCTTCCAAGCTCTCTTAATTTATTATATCTTGGGGGGTCTCCTATAACAGGATAATTATCAAATTTAAAATCCAGAGCATAAAAAAAAGTTCCTTCAGAGGTGTGCATTGCAACAAAAACACATTGCAAAGTAGAGTGGGTTGTATGAATAAACTCCATTTTTATTTGGCCGGAGGCTCCATTCAAAATATAAGTTGAATCTTCCCGTACAATTCTTCTTTTATTTTTAAGGACAATATTTTCCCCTTTCATAATTTCCTCAAAAACAGCCATTGTAAATGGTGTTGCAATTATTTCTGCCTGAGGATACCTGTGGGCAAGATATGGCAATGCTCCAAGATGGTCAAGATGTGCATGTCCGATTACTATGGCCTTTACTTTATTTGTCCACCCATATTTATCCAATACAAGGTCGTCAGGCAATGCACCTATTCTCCTTAAATCTTTCTCGTTATAGATATGCGCGTGAGTTTCTTCTTCCTGAATCTCTATTATTGAAGGAAGATAAATTCCCGCATCAAAAATTACCACATCATCCTTGACTTTGACAGCGGTCATGTTTTTTCCAACCTGCTCAAATCCGCCTATAGTACATACTTCCATTTTCCTTTATGAAAAAATAAAGTTAAACTGGTTTAAAAATGTTTAAGCTTCCTGCTATAATAATCTTTAAATAGAATATAATTTTCGGTCTTTTTATGTTCGGATATAACGCTGAAGACGGATTGAATATTTTAACATATCTTAGGCTTACAAATTTAACTGAAAGAGAAAGAGATGTTTTTAGAGAAAAATGGGGGAAGGTTTATGCTTCTGAGAGGGGATTAATAATGACTGTATGGGAATTATATTCAAAGGTTCTTCCTTTCACTTGCGGAGACGGCGATAGAAAATCTTTCATAACTGCACACATAAGAGATGCGGAATTTGGCGAAAGATTAGAAGAAACTGATTTAGAAAGGAAGTTAAAAGAAGGAGTGCCATTAAAAGATATATTTAATAATTCTCCTGAGAGATTTTTTAGAACAAATTGAAAAGTATAAAAACACTTTTCTCTTCTTTTCTTCATGAAATCTTTAAAACCAAGCATGAGGGAAAAAAAGAGATATCTTCTCGTACATGGTTCAAATTTGAAGAAAAACGTAAAAAAGGCTGTTCTTGATGGCATAGGTGTTCTTGGTTTGTCAAAGGCAGGGTTTGCGTTCATAAAAGCAGGAGAAAACAGCGCAATTATCGCTATAAACAGGGAAATGCTAAATGAGATAAGGGCTTGCTTTGCTATTTTTTCTGAAAAAATCCTTGTTTCCCGTGTCTCAGG
>JBBTAB010000008.1:0-3416 GCA_038044425.1 Nanobdellota archaeon
TCATGCATGCTAACCCCATAGAGATTTGTTGCCCTGCTGATTACTTCATCATTGTGGGTTATAACAATATACTGTCCGTTCCTCATGTATTTGTTCAGCAACCCTGCAAGGCGTTCTGAATTTCTTTTGTCAAGAGCTGCATCTATTTCATCAAGCAAATAAAAATAATAAGGCCTGTATTCCTGAATTGCGAAGATAAGAGAAAGGGCCACAAGGGTCTGTTCTCCTCCTGAAAGAGACTTAACATCAAAGTATCTTCCATGGCCAGTCTTTACAGTTATCTGGATCCCAGAACCCTCAGCAAATGGCTCCTGGGGATTTTCAAGCTCAAGGTAAACCTGGCCCTTGACACTTAACTGCGAGAAATTTCTTGTAAAAAGCTCATTTATTGTTTTCATGGTTTGCAGGAAAACTTTTTTCTTTTTAATATCTATTTCATGGATTATTTTCAGAATTCCTTCTTTTTCCCTGGCAACCAAGTCTGCCTTTTCCTTTATGGCATCATAGTCTTTTTTTACAGAATCATAAACTTCCAAGGACCTGAGATTTACAGAACCTATGCTTAAGAATATCTCTTGAATCCTAGCAAGACGCTCTGAGAGAGAATCTCTAGGTGCTTTGATTATCTCAATCCCAGGAAAACCAGAGAGCTCTACATTAAGATTTTCTGCTTCTGCATCCACTCTTGCTTTGGCTATTTTTATTTCATTAATCTCCTGCTCTATCGCATGAATTTCGTGGTGTTTTTTTGAAATTTCAAGATCCAAATCCCTTATTTTCTTTTGAAAACCATCACGCTCTGAAATAAGTTTCTGGAATTTTCTGCTGAGTACTTCTTCCTGAATTTTCTTTTTTTCCAGCAGGTTTTCTTTTTCTTCCAAGATTTTATCGAGAGAGGAAACTTCTTCAGCTAAATCCTGCTCATTGTTTAAAAGTTGTTTTAAAGAAATTTTCATTCTTTCTGCCTCCCTTTCTTTGAAATCAACTTCAGAAGAAACTGTTTCTTTTGTCCTTAATGAAATCTCCTGGACTTCTATTCTTAAAGTCTCATATTTTTCCTCTATATTTGCACTAACTGCAATTTCCTCTTCCAATTTTCTTCCTTTTTTCATCATCTCTGAGATTTCCCCTTTTACCTCATCTGCTTTTTTTTGAAGAACACGAATTTGTTCTTTCTTTTCTTCTATAGAAAGAAGTTTCACCAGGTCTGCTTCTGTCTTTGATATTTCTTGGGATAGCTGCCCTATATCTGTTGAAAACAATGCCTTCTTTTCATATATATCTTTAAGTTCTTTATCAGAATGTTCCATTTCTTTTCTCAGAGATTCCAGTCTTGGGGCTATTTCTTTCTTTATTACAGTCATATGCTCAGGGGTTATTTTGCTCTTACAAACAGGGCAGATATCAAGCTTAGAAATTTTTTCCAGTATCTTGTTTTGATTCTCTATTTCAGAATCGTTGATATAATTTATTTTTTCTAATTCTGCTTCCCTTTTGCATATGGTGTTGAAAGAATCTTTTTTTTCTGCTAAATCGTGCCTTAGCTTATCCAATTTATCCGGAGAAGATCTTTTGTCGAAAAGGGATATTGAAATGGTTTCTATCTGTTTTAAGAGAAAATCAGATTCATAAGTGTAGTTCTGGAAAAGTGAATTTTTATCCTGCAGTCTTTCTCTTATACCCTTCAATTCAGAACGAGCTACGTAGAATCTTTTCCTTAAAGCTTCAAGTTTTTCCAGCTCTAGTTTCTTTTTTTCTGCCTCTTTTGTATTGCTTTCTTTAGTGGGGGCTTTGTTTTTCAGCTCTTTTATGGTTTCTTCCAGATTTTTTAGATTTTCCTGCAGGTCTTTTTTCTCATTTGCCAGCTCTGAAATTTTTGAAGAAAAATTCTCTTTTTTTACATGCAAACCTGCCAGCTCTGCTCTTAGATTTGCGATTTCATTATTAAGTTTTTCCTGTTCCAGGCCTGTAGATTCCCTGATCTGCTTGTTTATATCAGAAATTTTTAATTCTGTATTTTTTATCTCTGTTTCAAAGCCAAGGATAGTCTTTCTTATTTTTTCAAGGTCTCTGTTTTTTTCAGCTATATTTGAAGTTATTATCTCCGCCTCTTTTTTCTTTTTTAGCAAATCAAGGTTTATTATGCTGGCTTTTAATTTTCTTATATCTTCCTCAAGCTTTTTGTACTTAAGGGCTTGCTGTCTCTCTTTTTCTAGATTGTTCAGATAAGCTGTCCTTTCTCTTAAGATAGAACTTATTTCCTTGAGTTTTTCATCTGTTTTATCAAGTTCATGGAGAGATTTTTCTTTTCTTGATTCATAAACAGAAATTCCAGAAACTTCTTCTAATATTCCACGCCTTTCTTCGGCCTGCATCCTGACAAAGTTTTGGATTTCTCCCTGCAATATTATATTAAATCCCTGGGGATCAACACCAGCCTGGGCAAGCAAAGAAAGGATTTCCTGTCTTGTCTTTGTTTCTCCATTTATTTTATATATGCTCTGTCCGTCTTTTCTAAGACTTCTTTTTATTGTTATCTCTTGGGAATCAAGGGAAAATATTTTTTGGGAATTATCAAAGACTATTTCAACCCATGCTTCTTTTGCAGGAGCTATTGTCTTGCTTCCTGAAAAAATAAGATTACTTGCTCTTGCAGCCCTTAAAGATTTCATGCTCATTCTTCCAAGAACAAAGCAGATTGCATCTGAAACATTACTCTTGCCGCTGCCGTTTGGACCAAGAATCACATTTATTCCAGGAGTGAAGGGGATTTCTGTTTTTCTCGGAAAGCTTTTGAAACCATACATCACCAGCTTTTTTATATAAGACATTGTAAGACACCTACGGTTTCTTGACAATCAACTTCCCTTTATTTAGTTGCATGAGAGAGTAAGAAGAAAGAGATTTTTAAAGATTAAGTTGATTCACATAAGTTTTTTCTGGCCAGAATCAGAGTGGGCTTTTTTCCAGGTTTTCCAGGTTTTCCTGAATATTCCTTTATGCTCCAGGTTTTTCAGGTTTTTTTCAAGGAATTTTCTTGTGTTTGGGTCAGAAGAATAGCCAGAGCCAATTTCTTTATACTGACCACGCAGAATATCCATCTCTCTTTCTCTTTCTTCCTTAGCTAATATAGATGCAGCAGAAACCGCAACATGATTTACGTCTGCTTTATGTTCACAGGATATTTCTAAGTTAGAAAGATTGTCAATTTTCATCATCACAGAATTCCGCCAGTTAGTTCTATTTACAGATGGACAATCTATTACGACTTTTATTTTTTGGAATCCTTTATTTATTTCATTAATAATATCAGCTGCCATCTGTGCTTCCAAGTCATTAAGATTTACTCCGTCATGATTTTTACCATCTATTTCATGGGCATGTGCTTTTTGTACAAAAAAAGCTTCTGCTTTTTC
>JBBTAB010000009.1:0-5706 GCA_038044425.1 Nanobdellota archaeon
AAAGATATACTATGAAACAGATAATCAGGCAGCCAATAGTGACTGTTGTCGGTCATGTAGACCATGGAAAAACAAGCATACTCGACAGGCTTAGGCAGAGCTCTGTTCATAAAGGAGAGGCAGGAGGAATAACCCAAAAAATATCTTTTACATTATATCCTGCAGAAAACCTGAAAAAAGCTTGCCCTCTGATAGAAAAATCAGGAATAAAATTAGAAATCCCCGGATTTCTCTTGATAGACACTCCTGGGCATGCAGCTTTCACAAACTTAAGAAAGCGCGGAGGTTCTCTTGCAGATTTAGCTGTTCTTGTAATTGACGTCAATGAAGGAATAAAACCCCAGACATCAGAGGTTATACAAATTTTAAAGCACAATAAAACGCCGTTCATAATTGCCCTCAACAAAATAGACAAGATTCATGGATGGAAAAAAATAAACGAAAATTTAAAGACCAGCATAGAATCCCAGGCTTTGAATGCCAAACAGAATTTTGATGAAAAATACCTAACAATTGTTGGTTCTTTGAATAGCTACGGATTTGATGCAGACCTCTACTATAACATAACTGATTTCACAAAAAAAATAGCTATTATTCCATGCTCTGCAAAGACAGGCGAAGGAATCCAGGAACTCATAATGATGCTCTGCGGATTAAGCCAGAAATATCTGGAAGACAGGCTTTCCTTGGGAAAAGATGCAAAAGGAGTTATTCTTGAGGTAAAGAAAGAAAAAAATCACAACTATTTGGAATCCATATTATATGACGGAGAATTATCAAAAAAAGACCAAATTGCAGTTGCAAACCTAGAAGGAAAACCCATTATAGTGAAAATAAGGGTTCTCGAGGAAATAGAGCCTGTGTCTGAAAAATTTAAGCCAGTAGAAAAGGTAATTGCTGCAACAGGATTGAGAATACAGCTTACAGAGAAAATTGATATTCTTCCTGGAATGCCTTTTGTTGTTTTCAAAAACAATTTGCAGGAAATTCAGGAAATATTCAAAAAGGAATTTTCAGAAAATATAAAGACAGAGAAATATGGAATAATAGTAAAGGCTGATTCCCTTGGAAGCCTTGAAGCTTTGTTATTGATTCTTGGGCAAAATAACATACCTGTCTTAAAAGCAGGCATAGGAAAAATAAACAAATCAGACCTGGTTGCTGCAAAAGCAAACCTTGAAATAAATGAATTGGATGCTGTAATTCTTGGCTTTAATGTTTCTACAGAAGAAGATGTCAAAATTGCAGAAGGCGGTGTGAAAATATTGACAGATGAAGTCATATATAAATTAGTAGAAAACCTTCTGGAATTCAGAGAGGAAAAAAGAAAAGAAATAGAAAAGAAAAGAATACTCGGGCTCAGTCCGTTATGCAAGCTAAAATTATTAAAACAATTTGTTTTCAGAAATACAAGCCCTGCAATTTTTGGTGTTAGGGTTGAGGCGGGAAAACTTGTTCCAGGGTTCCACATGATTGATAATGCGGGGGAAAAGGTTGGAAAAATAAAAAATATTCAGTCAGAAAATAAAAGTGTTGAAGAAGCCAGTGAAGGGCAGGAAATTGCCATTTCCATGCCGGGAATAAACTACGAAAGAAGAATGAAAAAAGTGGATTTCCTTTATTTAGACATGGCTGAATCTCAATTCAGGAATTTGAAGAAGAACAAAGATATTCTTTCTTCAGGGGAAATAAATCTTCTGCAGGAACTGGCAGAAATAAAGAGGAAACAAAAAGCTGACTGGGGAGTTTAATTTTGCTTAGCATACCTAAAAGCAAAGCGTTTCTGTGTTTTATCTCTTCCTTTAGCAGCTTTCTTTTGTTCTTGACTTTGTGCAAATAAAGGAACTGAAAAATCCAGAGATAACTGTTCTTTTACAGGGAATTGGCCTTTGCAGACATCTTTAATTTTTTTCTCACATGCATATTTCATATCACAATCGTCGCACTTTCTTCCGCGTTCAGGATATATATTCCCTAATGAGACAGCTCTCTGAGCCCCGTCTATCATATTTATCACCTCTAAAAAATGCTCGTTTGTACGTTTTGCTTGATGAATAAAAGGTGTACTTGTTTTCTTCCCCTCTTGCTCTCTTCTCTTAATCAAAAATGGTGCCTCAAGCATGAAAAACTCCTGAATAAAATCCGGATTTATGAAAGAGTCTTCATAAAAAACATTTCTTCCGTCAAATCCTAATTTTCTTGCAATGTCGTCGTTCTGTTCGATGAGTGATTTCAAAGCTGCATTATAAACTGTGAGCTGGGGATCAAATTTTAATTTCATCTCACCCATGTAAGGCTTCCCTGACTTGTAATCCCTTATTACAATAAGCTCTCTTTTTCTTATCTCGTCTATTCTTCCCCTGAATATCTTTCCGGGAATTCCAAATTTAAATGCTAATTCAGAAAATATTGGGGGACCTTCTTCCATGAGAATCGGAAATAAATTTAAGCAAACGCCCTCCAAATCCCTTTTCATTGTCCATCTCTCCTCGGGAAATCTCCAGGCAACTTTGCGTTCTGATTTCTCTGCTCTTATGCAGAAATAATCCCACATTCTTTGCGCATAAGAAGCAAATTCTTCAGCGTTTGAGTATTTCTTTCCAAAATTTTTCCATAAATCCTGAATCAGGTGATGCAAAAGATCTCCCTTGAGATAAACTGAAAGCCTAAGGGGCTCTATTTTTTCTATATACTTAAGATGATATCTCATAAGGCAGTAGTTTGCTGTATCTATACGCGTGGAGCTCCACTCAAGCTGTCTTCCCATTTTAGATATATTATAAATTGACTTATATTAATTATTGTTTTTAACCGCACGTTTAAAAATTCTGAATTCTTTTTTAATTCATGGATTTCGGACAGATAGTTATGTTGATTGGAATTCTTGGGATTATAGATAGTTTTATCGCAATGAGTTTCCCAAAATTTACTTCAAAAATATATCGAAAAATAAAATTTAAAGAGTTTGGGGCCTCTGAAAAAAGCGTGAAGAAAATTGCTGTCCCAGAGTTTGTTATCTCGATTATTCTTTTTGTTATCGGAATGAATATTTAACCTGAAAACTTTAAAAACCTTCTAAATCACTAATTAACATGTTATTCAAAATTAACATTTCAGACAAGTCGGGAAAAACCTACAAGCTGGAATCAGATTCAGAAGATCTTATTGAAAAAGAACTCCATAATAAGATTCATGGAAAGATACTTTCTCCAGACTTAGAAGGTTATGAGTTTGAAATCACAGGGGCAAGCGATAGTTCTGGTTTCACAAGCCACAAAGATGTTCCTGGAATAAGCCTCAAAAGAATGCTTTTAACTTATGGAAAAGCCATGCACAAGCGTCCAAGAAGAGAAGGAAAGAAAAAAATTTCAAATCCAAAACCAGATGGATTAAGATTGAGAAAAACTGTTCGTGGTCGTGTGATCTCTCAGGATACAGTACAGATTAACCTGAAGGTTTTGAAAGAAGGGCACAAAAAGCTTAATGAAATTTTCCCAGACCAGGGAAAAGGAAAAGAGAAAAAGGAAAATAGAACAGCAAGAAGGAAAAAGCCAAAGGAGAAACCAAAGGCAGAAGAGAAAACAGAGTGAAAATCTATATTTCTAAGAGTTTTCTTCTTCTTAAGTAGTAACAAAATAGTAAAGTTTAAATAGGTGTGTTTTCTAGTTTTTCTATGGAATACAAAGGACGAAAGACAAGAAAATATAGAACAGATGTAGAATCATATGCCCTAGCTGAAATGCCGGAAAGGGGAGAAACAGATGAAAGAACTCTTGCAGAAAGATGCATTGAGGCCGGGAAGTTTGTGTCTGTTGATTGCAGCTCAGCTATTGATCTTATGCCTTCCTTAATTAAAAGATTGAAGTAATAATAAAAAATAAAATGAAACATCCACTTATATTAGCTATTACACTAGCGACATCATGGCTTGCAGCAGAAAATACAGGCCCAACCAGAAATGCCTGTGAGATTTATCAGAATCACGCTGAAAATGATATGAGTGCAAATGTTGCCTATATATTTAATCCAACGCCAATACAAGCAAGGGATATCGCAAGGTATTCAATAATAGGAAACGCTGCATTAAGAGATTCTCTAAAAATAGGTGATAGATACTGTTTCATATATATAGAACCTCTTATACCTTGGGCTGATTTTAAGCTTAAATCAATTAGGTCAGCAAACAGAGATGATTTAGAATCCAGTACAGAAAATCCTGATTTAATAAAGACTAGATAAATCTAAAAATTCTATCTAAGAACTTCTAAAAAATAAAAACTAATTTTAATTAAGATGATATTAACATATATACTAAGCAATATTTGGAAAGTTTTTAGCTTGTTCTTCAGCAGAGATTTTTAGTTTTAATAAGGATCATATTTAGGGAGATAATTTTAATCAGTAAGTCGTATATCAATATAAGTAATCATCCCTCTTTATTAACAATTTATTTATACAATATATTCTAATTGCCAACTATTCAGATAAAAACCCTTAAAAACCACAGGTATCTTAAATTTTGATGACAAATAATATAAATCAAAACCTTCCAGAATTAAATGTTGGAGTTGTGGGCCACATAGACCATGGAAAAACAACCCTTCTTAGCAAACTCACTGGAAAATTCACAGATACACATTCAGAAGAACTCAAAAGAGGAATCACTATAAAGCTAGGATATGCGGAAACAATAATCTACAAGTGCGGCCCTGTATTTTCCAATAAAGAAATAACAGGGGAGAAATGCGAGCCCCTGAGATATGTAAGTTTTATTGATGCGCCTGGACACGAAATGCTAATGGCTACTATGCTGTCTGGAGCAGCTGTAATAGACGCTGCAATCCTTGTCATTGCTGCAAATGAAGGAATAAAACCACAGACAAGAGAGCACTTTATGGCTCTGCAGGCAAAGAAAATAAAAAATATTATTGTCATTCAAAACAAGATAGATTTAGTTGATAAAAAAAGAGCTTTGGAAAGCTATAAAGAAATTAAAGAATTTATCAAAGGCACAATAGCTGAAAATTCCCCTGTAATTCCCGTATCTGCACAGCAAGAGATAAACCTGAATAAAATCTTTGAGGCATTGGCTTTAATTGAAATACCAAAAAGGGATCTGGATTCAAGCCCTTTCTTCCTAATTGCTAGAAGCTTTGATATAAACAGGCCAGGAACAATGATTAAAGATTTGCATGGCGGTGTTTTGGGAGGAATACTAAAAAGAGGTAAACTAAAAGTTGGTGATGAAATTGAAATAAAACCCGGAATAAGCATAAAAAAGCATAATGAGACAATCTACAAAACCATCACCACAAAAATCCTTTCTCTACAAAAAGGAAATCAATCAGTCAAAGAAGTTACTCCAGGAGCAAGCATTTCCATAGAAACATCTTTAGATCCTTTTCTGACAAAAACAGATTCTCTAACTGGCTGTATTGTTTCCCTGATTGGCAAACTTCCAGAAATAAAAAACAGGATTAAGCTCGAGGTAAATCTCTTCGAAGAAGTTTTTGGACTTGGAATCAGAAAAAAAGTAGAGCCATTAAAGACAAAGGAATTGCTAATGCTCAGCATAAATACTACAATAACCGTGGGAGTTGTTGAAAAAATTTCTAAGGATTTTATAGAACTCGCTCTTAACATTCCCCTATTGGCTTTAAAATATGATAATGCTGCAATAGCGAGAAATATAGACGGGCACTGGCG
>JBBTAB010000010.1:0-2031 GCA_038044425.1 Nanobdellota archaeon
AGAATCGAACTCTCGTCTTGCGGACCACAACCGCATGTACTGCCATTATACTACAACCGCCATAATTTAATTTAGGAAAGAGCGATATAAAAATATTGGCAAAGCTAAAGAAATCTATTCTAATTATGCCGGTAATTTGACATTGCTGTCATGATTTTATCAAAAAAAGCCAGTATTTAAAAGTTTGTTTTATGGAAGCCAAATTTTATTATAAATATCCTTAAGAATTAATATGCACTTGTCATACTTAATATAACAATCCCCTCTTCTAAATAATCAATGCCTTTCTAAAACTATCTCTTTCTAAAAAAATAAAAGAAACACAGAAAAAATAAATAAAAATTAAAAATTAAATGTCTGTGTTTGCGAACAAAGCTGCTCGTTTCCTGAAGAATCCAGGAAGAACGGTGTGTATTCTATCTTGTTTCCGCTAGTTACTGTTGTTCCACTTGGGGGCAAACTTACAGTACTTGTCTGTAACTCTGTAAGAGCTCCGAAATCAATGACACCACTATTTGATGTGGCATTAAAGATAGAAACTTTTATTCCTCCAAGAGCTTCTCCGCCAGCATTTCTTTTTAATGTGACTGCGTAAACTCCTGAAGTTTCAGTAACAGAAACAGCTTCTAAGCTAACAGCGATACACTTTGCGCTTAGATCTATATTCTCAGCTCCACCCTGAATAACATTCCTTATGACAACCCAGATAATTCCAACAGCAACTAAAGTTAGAAGGATAATTATCAAGGTGGCCACGATGGTTGATAAACCTCTCTTGTTTCTCATTTTCCTCCTTTTTGTTTTAGATTATACCTTAAATAAACAATATTTACTTTAAAAATGTTATTATCCTCTAGGCTTTGTATACAAAGACTTTTATCGTCTATTAAAACCATCTAAAAGCTTAAAAAATTCATCCCTGTCCATAACTTTATCATTTTCCGATAATCCAATTCTCTCTGCTAATTTCCAGAATACGTCTGGTTTATATCCTTTTTTTATTATAGAAGCTATTGTTGGAAGCCTTTCATCATCCCATCCAGAATATTCTCCTGCATCTATGGCTTTTCTCATTTTTGTTGAAGACAATTCCATGTCCTTGAATTTTATTCTTCCTAGGAAACTTGTCCATGGAATCTGTGTTTTCAATCCTAAAGCCGTGTAAATTCTTCTCTGCCTTTCTGCGTTATCTCTATGGTCTTTAGCCCTTATGATATGAGTCATTTTCTGTTCTATATCATCTGCAGTTACTGCGAGATTCATCAACGGCCAAACCCTGTATTTGTTTCCTTGCCTGGCATGTTTTGTAAGATTTATTCTAGCAAGAGGAAAATCCCTCATAGCTGGATTTTTGTCTTTCATATCTGATTTAAATCTTAAGACAGCGTCGCCTTCTTTGAATACTGGTTTGTTAATGCCTAACATCCTTTTCCAACGATTTATATTCTCATTAATACTTAACCCTCTGCAAGGACACTCCCTCTTATTATCAGCGAATTTCTTAAATTCTTCCTGAGAACATGTGCAAATATATGCAGCTTCTTTTTTCAGAAGTTTCTCTGCACAATCATAATAAATTTTCATCCTATCTGACTGAATTACTATTTCTGCAAGATTTCCAAAAAGCCATTTTGATTCTTTTTTTATCATTTCATATGCCGGAGGATAGATATTCTCTGGATTTGTGTCTTCAATTCTGACATAAAATTTTCCGCCATATTTTTTAACAAATAGATAAGAAAGGCTTGATGTAAGAGCATGACCTATATGAAATGGGCCTGAGGCAGAAGGAGCAAACCTCATTATTACTTTTCCTTTTTTTGCACCAGGCAATTCAGGCAAACCCTCGCGCCCTTCTCTCTTATGAACTGTTTTCTCTAATTTAGCAAACTCTGTTTCCTGCTGCTCTTTGGTTAATTTATTCACTTCTGATACAATTCTATTAATTTCTTTAGAATATTTCTTTACTTCGCTTGGTTTAAGTCCCTCGTTGAACAGCGAAGATATTACAGAACTAGCCTTTGCAGTCCC
>JBBTAB010000010.1:2131-7627 GCA_038044425.1 Nanobdellota archaeon
GTCATCTCCATTATTCTTTTTGCAAGCCTTTTCTTCCTTTCCTCAGGGCTTTCATTTAAGTTCATGGATTCTGAAGAATTACTTGCTGCTGGAGAATCAAAAAATGAAAATGGCGAATCAGAAGAGGCTTGGCTCTGTTGCAGTCTCTTTGCTTCTTCAGCTTTCTCTACCTGCCTTTTGTAACCTTCTGTAAGATCAAGAATTTTCTTCTTTTTTCCAAACCCTAAAAACCCCATGGCTTAGAAAAGAACAGGATATTTTTAAATTTAGTCTTTTTAATTTAGTCCAATTATCCTAAGATAAAACTAAAAATGTTTCTAAAGAAACATTTTTTAAACAGAAAAAACTTTAATTCATAATGAAAAGAGGGGTATCGACTTTTAAAGGGAAGTTGATTGTTAAGAAACCGTAGGTGTCTTACAATGGCAAGCATAGGACAAATAATAGGAAAAATAAATCCAAAGAAATACGCAGAAAACGGAAAAAGCCTTTTTAAAAAATATAAGATTCCTGCAGCCGTCTCTGCTGACGAGGTGATAGAAAAACCATTGTCCAAGCACGGACTTATTTATGATTCTTCTTCAGAAACCTTAGAGCCAATTTACTTTTTCATCTTAGATTTGATGAATGATTTTAAATTAGAAACCACTAAAATGGTTGATAATTTTGCTTCTTCCCCCGGTTCTGGGCATTTCGCAGAACTCGGGCAAAGGGCAACTATAATGCAGCAGCAGGGTACGAAAATCCTTGTTGATGTAAACACTGTCCTTAGAAGCGTCCTTAACCTGATATATGACCTAAAAGAATTCAGAATAAGACTTAGTCAATACGACAATCTAAAAACAGAAAAAAAAGAGGCCGCTATTCTCTCCCTTAAGCAGATATTCATGGACAAGGTTGATATTACCAAAGGAAACTCAAGCATCAAGGCCATGGCTCTTGGACAAGCAGGATATCAAACTCTTATTGACGCTTTTCTATTTTCCAAAGATATAAAAGATGTTGACAAACTTGATTTAAATGATCGTGTTAAAAGAATTCTTAGGCCAAGAATTATGGAATTTAGTGATTGGTTGGAACACTCTGAAAAAGAGCTGAGAAAAAGATATGAACTGGAAAAAGCATACCTTAAAAGCCAGGTAAATTCTCTAAAACTCTATGCCAGATGGGCAAAACCATATCTAAAAACTGCTCAGCAATTAGAAATGAAATCTAGCGACAGAGAACCAGCACTTGTCAAAGCATTTAATACAATTCTTCTTGAATTAACTCTTTTCGGAAAACAAAAAATAGACGCAAAAGAAGAAGCTTTGTCAGGAAAGCTTCCAAGAGAATTTATAAGATTAAATGTTAAGAGAGATTATTATTCTTGCACCCTTATTGAGTTCAAATTCCGGGGAATTCCTCAACGCGTCTCCCAGCAGTCTCACTATTCTTTTGGGGGAAGAGCAGAAGTTAGCTTTAAATCATATGTCTTAAATTCCGATGAACTGGAAAAACTGGAAGAAGAGCTAAAAGCTTCTGATACCGAAGATGTTTTCAAACTTATTGAAGGCTCCACAGGAGAAAGTCTGGAAAAAATACAGGATGAGATAAATTATTTCCTTGAAGAAAAAGATGAAAGCCAGGAGAATGAAAATGAAGACAGGTCAAATCCTTTCGTAGCCCTGATTGGGGGTTATGAGAAGAAACAAGAAAAAGAAGATAAAAAAGAAAATCCTGCAGAAAAAAAGATCTGGTGGCCTGGAAAAGAATCTTTTATAGAAGAGACTAGCTTAAGACCTCTTGCAGAGGAAAAAGCAAAGGAAATGGCTTTCAGGATTTTTGATGTTTACAAGAAAGCCCATGGAATGGCAAGTTATACCTAACATGAACTTCATTAATTTTATATATTTCTCTTATCTCTGATATAAATGCCAAAACATAAAAATATTAACAAGAAGAAAGAAAAAATTCTGGAAGAGCTGGCAACCATGTTAAAATCTTCCGCATCCACGGCTAAACATAAATCTGAAGAAGATTCTGAAATTAATGAAAAAGATAGTGGTTTAACAAATCTGGATTTGAAAAACCTGGAATTTAATCCAGATTTAGAATTAGAAGATACAGGAGCCCCTGTCCTTGAAAAAATTGTTGGAAGCCAGCCAAGGCCTATTTTTGTGGGGGGAATTTCAGGAGCAGGGAAAGTTTCCGGCAATGGTAATGGCACTGATTCCAAAGACGAATTCAAATATGTTCCTGGAAGAGAAAATAGCGATGAACCAAAATACATCCCAACTTCTGAATCCCAGCAAACCGCAATTGAGAGAATTGAGACAGAAAGTCTGGGAAGAAGGCAGGATAGTTTCTCAAATGTAAATCCTGAGAGATTTACAGGAATATATGAAAAAAATTTTCAATCCTCTAACATAGAGGGCTCTCCTGGAAGACCAGAAAGGTTTGATGTGGAAAAAGCAGGCAGAAGAGATCCTTTTACGCCAGAAGACAGAAGATACAAGCCAAAATTGCCTAAGATTTGATTTTAGATGATATAATTTTAATAAATAAAAATAGGCAGGTAGTTTTAACCGATAAATAACCTTCTTATTTACACTATTAACTCAGGCTGAGGCTCTTAGAATAACAATATAACATTCACCTAAAAAACTATTTAAAACCACATAACATTAATATCTAATAAGTTAAAATGGAAGAAGCAAAAAGAGGTTATACAATCTCAGATATCTATCAGGGAGGTTATTCATCCTTATCTCCTCCTGAGAATGCAGGATATATAACTGCAGGAAGTATTGGAATTGCAACAGATCCAAGAACAGCGAATATTCTCCAGGAAGTTTCATCAAAATTATCATCGGGAGTAAAATATCTGGAAGTAGAAGGTGCTTCCCCAGAGATTTTTGATTCAATTCCTAAACAACACCTAAAAGAAGTTTACAGGCTTTCAAAACTTACAGGAATAGATGTTTCAATGCATGCCCCTGTGATGGATGTTTCTGGAATAGATCCGAGGGGCGGAGGAAACTTTAGCGAATCTGAGAGACAACTTTCTGAAAGGAAAATTGCGGAAGCTCTTTTGCGTGCCCATGAATTAAATCCAGAAGGAAATATTCCTGTAAATTTCCATACCGCAAATATGGGTGGGAGCCAGCTTCTGCCTCCATCTCAGAGAAAAGAAGGAGAAAAATACAAGCAACTAATTATAATTAATCGTGAAAATGGAAGACTTGCCCCATTGGAACCAGAAAGAGAATATCATCCTGGAATGGCAGGGGAAGAACTTGAAAAAGGAAGGTACAGGACGCCTGAAAAAAGAGTTAAAAATTTAAGTGAAACTGAGTGGGGTAATTCCATAAATCAACTTTTCTTCAACCAAGAAAGAGCTAAAGAAATACTTGATAAAACCAAGCCATTTCTCCAGCATTTAGAAAATCTAAAAGAAAATGAAACTCCGTCTCCGGCACAAGCAGAGATTATACGTAATTTTCACACAGCCCAAAATTATCTCCAGGATATTAATCAGCATGCAAATGCCTTATTTAGCAGGGCATATAAATACGGAAAAGATGAGCAAAAAAATGAATTAAAAAAATTAAGCGAGCAATTTAAAAAAGAATTAGAAGATAGTGGGAAAGGGATAAATGGTATCTACGGACATGCACAGGCGATGCAAAATCTTCTAACCGAATTAAAAAATCCCTTGTATATTCCGGAGATGTGGGTTCCACTGGAAGATTTTGCAACAGAGAAATCCGCAGAGAGTTTTGGCAACGCTGCATGGCAGGCATACAAAAAGTTGAAAGGAAAAAATATTCCTATATTGACCATAGAAAACCCTCCTGCTGGTTATGCATTAAGCACAGGAGAAGATGTAAGAAAAGTTGTCGAGGCTTCCAGGGAAAAATTTATTGAAAATGCTGTGGCAGGCGGCTTGTCACAAGGCAAAGCAAGGGAAGAGGCTGAAAAACTTATCGGTGCCACGTGGGATGTCGGGCATATCAACATGCTCAGGAAATATGGTTATAGTGAAAAAGAAATAATAAAAGAGGCAGAACAAGTGGCTCCTTTGATAAAACACGTTCACCTTTCTGATAACTTTGGATTTGAGCACACAGAACTTCCAATGGGCATGGGAAATGTTCCGTTAAAAGAAATAATGGAAAAGCTCGGGCAGAAAGGATATGATGCAAAAAAAATTATAGAGGCAGGGCATTGGTGGCAGCATTTTAAAACCCAGCCATTTCAGGAAACTTTAGAAGCTGTTGGCTCCCCGATTTATGGAATGAAGATGGCCCCTTATTGGTCATGGGCTCCTGATTTAAGCCAGGGATATTTTGGAGGATATGGGCAAATGCTTCCGCAGATAAATTACGAAACATTTGGTGCAGGATTTTCAAGGCTTCCTGCAGAATTAGGAGGTCAAAACCCTAGTGCCCAAGGAAGCAGAATGTCAGGGAGACAGATGGAATAATTCAGTAAATTTAAAAACTATATTGGATAATATATATTAGAGGATATAAAAGAGGGTGATAAGATAATGTTAAATAAAAAGAGGTTAAATTAATTTAAAATGAAAATATTACTTGAACATATCAAATACAACCTTCTTATTAACAGTTTAAAATTAAATTCTGCAGGGCAGCTATATTAAAAAATGTCTAAAAAATCAGGAAAGAAAAAAAAGAGCCAGAAAAAGATAAAAATTCCAAAAAATATTCCAACACTTCAGCTGAAAAAAGAGAATGACATCGCAATGGATTTTGCGACAAAAGCTTATAAGAGATTTGACAAGCTTGTGAAATCAGTTGTTCTCTTCGGCTCTACCGCAAAACAGACAACGGTTACAGGTTCTGACATAGATATAATCCTTATTATAGATGATGTGGCAGTTGATTGGGACCAGGAGCTTATTGCATGGTATCGTGAAGAACTTGAAAAACTGATAAAGACAAACCCATATCAGCAGGTCTTGCATATAAATACAGTGAAGTTAAGCACCTGGTGGGAAGACTTAATGCGTGGAGATCCTGTTGTTCTTAATGTTCTCAGATACGGAGAAGCTATGATAGACTTTGCCGGGTTTTTCAATCCGCTTAAAAGCCTTCTCCTTAAGGGAAAAATAAGACCAACTCCTGAAGCAATTTACTCTGCTTTGCAAAGAGCTCCAATGCACATAGCCAGGAGCAGAATGTCTGAATTAAGCTGTGTAGAAGGATTGTACTGGGCAATGGTTGATTCTGCACATGCTGCCTTGATAGCTGCAAATATACCACCTGCATCTCCAGAGCATGTTGCAGTTGATTTGAAAACAACCTTTGTGGATTCCGGAAAATTAAACATGAAATATGTTGTCTGGTACAGAGATTTGCTAATGCTTCATAAAAGTATTGTTCATGGACAAGTAAAAGAATTGCGTGGTATTGAAATAGATGCCTGGCAGGATCGTGCAGAAGAATTCTTAGAAACAATGGCCAAGCTTGTCAGGGATTTGATTGAGTA
>JBBTAB010000010.1:7727-9445 GCA_038044425.1 Nanobdellota archaeon
GGATCTCTTGCCCTTGCCACTTCCCTCAATCTTTCTGCATTTCGCCTATACATACCGCTTATTCCTTCTCTTTCAAGAGATGCTAGGCGTTCATTCATCCATGCTTCAGATTCTAACAATTGACTTTCTCTGCTCAAATATTTTTGTGAATCAATTGGTATTGTCATTTTCCTTATTTAGCTTCTCCCTGAACTAATTTTTCCAAACCGCCTTTTATTGCTCCAGCCCTCATATCAAGAGATTTTGAAACTCCTTTTGTAGTGAAATATGATAGGTATAATCCTATTAAGTTTCCTGCTAATTCTTTTTCCTTTTCATCTCCTGACTGGGCCAAATCAGCAATATATTTGTCTGCATATCCTTTAGGAATATTCTCAGAGCCTATTAAGTTCATCAAATCCCCAACAGTTATTGCTGTTAGAGAGTCCTGGATTATTTCAGCCCCTGTTTTAATAATATCATATTCAGCAACTTGCCCAGAATATCTTTTTCCATCTTTTCTTGAACCTAACAATGACTTATAGACAAGATCAAATTCTTCCCCAGATTTAAGATCATAAGCATTAGCGCCTTCTATTGCAGGCTTGTATAAGAATTGTTCTACAGCATCGTTAGGAGTTGAACCATACCCACTTTTTTCATCTTGAGCAAAATAAGCCACAGCTAATCCTGAAAGCTTCTGCGCTACAAGATTTTTCAGGGCAGTCTGCCTCCTTATCTCTCTCAATTCTTTTTCAGCCTTTTGATCTTCTTTTTTCATTTTTTATCTTCTTCTTGAAGCTTGTGCCATTTTATTTTCATATAATTTTATACCATTACGTGAAGTAGCAATAACTATATCTAAATCACCATCACCATCAAAATCTCCGGTTGCAATACCAACTATATTTCTATCCCAACTACCATAAGGCCCCCCTCTTACCTCTCTTTCATCATTTCTTCCATCTGTAAATCCGCTAAAAGTATCAAAATAATCCATCCCTGTAGATTGGCTTTGTTCATCTGATTTACATCCAGCTAAACTCAAAGCAGTTAATCCACCGAGGGCTACTGCTCTTATCCCTTCCTTTGCTCTTTGATATAATGTCTTTTTCATACTTTCCCCATAACTTTGAGCTTTATAAATGTTTCTATTTTGTTACTATTATAGAGTTAAGAAAGAATAGGGGTAGGATTAGGCTTTCCTCAACTCATAAACAATCTTTGTCCTGCAGGGCAGTTTTGGCTTTACTATCTTAAGGATTTTTCTCGCTGTCTGGGTGGCTTTTTCACTCGGTATTGCTATCATGAAAATACCAGAGCCTTCTTTCACTATCGCTGCTTTTCCAGCGGATTTTCCAAAAGAGAGCTGCATTCCTGACTGCATCCTGTCTGCTCCTGCTCCTGTAAGCATCTTATTCTCCCTTTGGATATGATGAGGAAAGGGAATCACACGGAAAAAATATTGTCCAGGAAGAAGGGTATCTAGTTGTTTATGGATATACTGCCTTGAAGCTTCTAAAGCATTGTGCCTTATCTGGGCTTTTTCTTCAGCTATCATTGTTAAGACATGGGGAAGTTTTCCGTCTGCAAACATTCCCTGAGAACCCATTGAAAATTTTACTATGGCTTGAGGGGGAACTGTCTTTATGTAGGATTTTCCTTTCTTGCTGCTTATTCTTGTAAATGGAACAACATGTTTCTTTGTATATGATGATGCTTTTCTTAATGCCATTTTA
>JBBTAB010000010.1:9545-17980 GCA_038044425.1 Nanobdellota archaeon
TATTGCCTGTCCTGGCAAACCGCGTTCAAAAATTGCGCGAACAAGTCCTTTATTTCCATGGCTAGCCATTATTTTTCCCTTGATTATTTTTCCAGCAGGGGAAACCCAGAAAACGCTTTTTCCTTTCAGTGTCTCAGCTTCTTTCCTCGAAGTCATTCCAAAATCAAGCAGGAAATGCTTCTCTATTATTACACTCCTGCTTCTTCTGAACTGAATTACTTTACCTTTCATTTGGCTTTTAGGCGAATGAATGAAAATCTTTGATTTGCTTTCATTTTTTTATTTATATCTCTTATATATCATCACAAAATTTAGTTTTTAAAGTTTCTGTGTCTATCTAAAAAACTTATCCTTTGGATATGCTTAAATCACAATAAAATTTATTAACTCTATAAGAATTTTTATTCAATGGATGATTTAGTTCTTGAAGGAAAAAAGTATACTGCAGTGTTCCAGCATACACAAAGATACGACGACTCTTCTACACATGAGTATACTTGTTGGAATACCCGCCAACATATGTGGTGGGAAGGTAGAGTGAGAATAAATGATAAGGTTACTACAAAAGATGTAAGAGCTTTCTTTGAAACTTTTCATCGTAGTGACGTGCCTGAAGGTATTAGGGATGAAACTTTAGAGGAGTCCTTGCTTTTAGTTAGGGGGATGGATGAAAAGGGGAATTATGTTAGCCATAGGGGAGGCGGAAACATAATAACAAACAGGAATGCGGTCATAGATTATTTATTGGGCAAGATGTATGAAAGTGCTTTATCCTTAGGTAAAGATGAAGTTTTTCCAAAAATTGATATACCTCTTCTAGAACAAAGTGATTTAGCTGAAAGAGGTTATGCTTTGGGAGAGCCAGTATCTGCAGTCGCTTAGTTTTTAAAGAATTATCTCAAAATCTCCAAGCTCTCTTTTGACCAGCTCAAAAACTTTTGGATTTATTTCAAGGGATTTTGAAAGTTTCTGATGCTCGATACATTCTGAAACTTCTTTCATGTTTGAATTTTCAACTTTATCAGTAAGCTTTTTTATGATTTCTCCTTCAAACAAGAAACTGACTCCATTGCAGTGAAGAAGCTCTGCACTTGCGTGTTTTCCCTCTTTCTGATACCTTATTCTCATTCTTCCTTTTTCCATGGCGATTAGATCGCTTCTCTGAGAATAATCTATCAGGTCATTTATCAAAATAGATGCATTTTTTCTTGCTTCATCAACTTTTCTTGAATCAAGTTTTCCTTTTTTGAATTCTATTTTTGTACCTATAACATCTTTTAAAATTCTCAGATGGTTCTGTGTGAATTTCCCTTGCTTAACCAGCTTTTCAAAATCCTGTACAAGCTCTGATTGTTTCTTTTTTCCTAAAACAGCTTCCAGAAGATTAAATACATCTTTGTAAATTTGCTCTATTGTTTTTTCCTGGCTTCTTTTTTCTATCTGCTTTCTTAGTTCTTCCAGTCTTTTTAAGTAATCCTCTGTATCAGCAAGCATTTTGTCCAGTTCTGCTCCTTTAATCTCCTTCAATTTTTCATGCTCAAAATCCTTGTATGCCTGAATTATATTTTCCAGAATAGTGATATATTTTTTTTCAAGCATTTTCTCTTTATCAACAAATATCTTTTTCATATCAGCAGCTGTTTGTTTAGGGGTTGGCGGGGCAAGTCCGTAAAGCATGAGCAATGCCTGGCTAGGGGTTGTAATGCTCCAATAAATGTCATGAACAAGAATATCAAGCAAAGCTGTTTTTGCTCTTTTTATTGTCTTGTCTCCCATTGACATGAACATATCTATTGCTTCAGGACTTGGTTTTAATCTACCCATTTTCAAAAGAGCTTTCCATGGCAAGAAGGTTCCTCTATCATACAAAGGAATTCCATCACGAATGAAAGTGAACATAACAGGATGCGCATCTTTAACAGATTCCCAGAAATCTGTCAAAAGGTAGATTTGTACATTAAGAATATTTTTCTTTACGCCTGCAAGAGCTGTTGCTTCTCCGATATACTGATGAATCATGCCTCTAAGCCTTTCCTTTAGCTCAAGGCGGGGCATCCTCTTGACATCTGTATCATTAATAATAATAAAAACATCAACATCTGATTCTTTTACCGTATCCCCCCTAACCATGCTCCCTGCAATGACATAGGAAACAACATATTTGTCAAATTTTTGAAGAACAAGAGCTTTGTGAATTTCTGCGACTCTTAAAGATTCTAAAATACCTGTATCATATAAAGGATAAGACATTCCTATTGAAGAAACAAGCTCAAACTTGCTGTCAAGGCAAGCTTCCCATATATCAACAGGAGTTTTAAGGTAAATCCAGACCTCTTTTTTTATCTTGTCTATTTCAGCAATCAGTTCTTTTTTTATCTTTGGAATTTCTTTGAATTTTTCTTCTGGAATAATTATGTATAGATGATTCTTCTTCTGGAGTTTCTGGAGTTCTTCTGGAGGAACTCCCTCGCCAAGTTCATCTTCCACAAAAAGTTTTGCGGCTTGCGGAGCAAGAATTCCTATAGCCTGAACAAAAGGATATTTTTTCACAATAAGGGCTTTTATCTTATCAAATTCTTTCTTTGTCTTCTCCATCTCTTTCTGGAGCTTTTCTGTTCCTTCAGGAAGAAGTGGTTTTTTCGCGCTGTATTTCGTATCAAGGTCCATTCCAGGAATCTCCTGCATTCCATCATTTTCAGCAGGTCGTTCTTGTTCTCTGGTTTTGTCTGTTTTCATTTTATTTATTTCTTAGTTTTTTTGGTATTATAAAGGTTTTGAGGTGATTTTTGTCATAATTCAATTCAGAGTCATGTATCAAAGGAAATCTTTTTCTGTCTGCAAAATCAGATGCACCGATTCCAACACATTCACCCTCAACTTTAAAAAACTCAAGCTCAATTCCTAACTCTGCTTTCTTAGTCATTTCTTTCTCTATTTTAGCAATTTCCTTCCTAAACTTTTCTTCCTTTTTCCAGTATTTTTCCAGAATGGCCTCAATTTCTCAATTAACTTTTCTTTGTTCTTTAACTTTGGTTCTCTTATCATTGCATCAATTTCTCATTTATTTTTTTTAGATTCCAAAGAATAACTTTTTGTAAAGTTGAAAAGAGTTTTTGATCGTCCCTTTTCCTTGATCCTTTTGTATAACCTAAATATTCATCCAACAGACCCAATGGAATATCAAATATCGGTATGCCTTTTGATTGCAATAAATGAAATGTGATTAATCTAGTTGTTCTGCTATTCCCATCAATAAACGGATGTATGTGCTGAAATTCATTATGAAAATAAACAGCGAAATTCAAAATATCCTTGAGAGATAATTTTTCTTTTTTAACAAACTTGTCATATTCTTTAAATAAAATATCTAATTTTTTTTTTATGTTCTTCGCTTTTGTAGTCTTAAAATTAGGATTTCCTTTAATATAAACTTCTTCTGTTCTTATTTTTCCGGCAATGCTTGGAATATGCCTCATTGCCATTCTATGATAGTTAAGAACTAATGCAATATTCAGAACCTTTTTTTTAGAACTGTCCTTAAGCATCTGTAAAATTGCATCGTGGTAATTTTTTACTTCATCTACATCCAAAATTTTCAAATTACTGGGAATGACTTTATCCTGCAATATTTTAAAAGTTTCTGATAAGGTTATAGGATTTCCTTCTAATGAAAGGCTATGATAAATAAACGAAATTTCAAAATCTCTTACAATCTTTCTGTATAAAACCTCATCCTTTTTTCTTAACTTTTTAAAGATATTCAATTCCCTTTCTATTTCTTTATCATAAATATAAGAACTCTCTGTTATAACTTCATGCTTATAACCGAAATAAACAAGAAGGTTATTTAGTAAAACATTATAAAAAATCTTTAATCTCAATGGCTTTCTTGAAATAATAAGTACCAATCCAAACTTGTTTAGTATCTCTATATATTTCTTAAAGGTTCTTGGATGAGTGTCCGTGTCCTTTGAAGTAACTTCCTCTCTCTGTAAAGCCTTGCTCAAAAATGCTGCAAAATTTTTATCAAGTAAATAATTATAACTAACACTATTTTTTAAACAATGCTGAATTATCCCATATAGAATTTCTGCTTTTTTAGTCATGTCTACTTCAAAACCATATTTGGTTTTTCTAAGAAGGCCTATGGCAACCAATTCTCTGAGCTGTTTATGAACTGCATGATAGTCTTCTTCAGATTTATTGAACTCTTTAACGACCTCTATTGGTTTAATAGGAGCTCGGTTTTTGTACACTAATTCAAAAATATCATACTTAGTTACCATAAAATATACACTCTTTTTAAGTTTAAAAAGTCTTCTATTTAGCATAAAAAGTCACATTTTTTGTAATAAATAGCGCCAAATGTAGTTATATTAGCCGTTTTTTATTTGTAATATTAATATAACAATCGTGTAAGTTCATTACTATAACTATTTCGGGTAACACATAATTTTAGATAATAAACCCAACTAGAAGTTTATTTTAACTTATGACAAATCCTCATTAATAGAGAAGGATGTGTAATGGTTGTTCCCCCATGTATTATAATAAAAAGAAAAAGCCTTAAAAGCTATAAAAATCTTTTCAAGGAAGGTTGATTGTCAAGGAAACCTTGGTTGCCTTACAAGGTCCTATAATCTAATGGCAGAATACCTCGTTTACACCGAGGAAGCGCAGGTTCGATCCCTGCTAGGACCATTCCTGGTAAAGATTATAAATCATTAAGAACTATTAAAAAAGATGGCTAAAGTAAACAAATTTGTATATTGGACGCCAAGAATACTGGGTATTTTGTTTATACTGTTCTTAGCTATTTTCTCTTTGGATGTTTTTGAAGGAAATTATGGATTCTGGGAAACAATTTTGGCATTATTTATACATAATATCCCGGCACTGATTTTATTAATTCTCTTAATAATATCTTGGAAGCATGAATTAGTTGGAGCAATTACCTTTATTCTAGCAGGATTATTATATATCACTTGGTTATTGCTAAATCCAAAACTTGAATGGTATATGCTATTTTGGGCGTTGCAAATTGCAGGACCTGCATTTTTTATAGGAATCTTATTTTTTATTGGTTGGAAACAAAAGAGAAAAAATAAAAAAAGTTTAAGAAAGCTAAACAAAAAGTATTAAAAATAGTTCTAAATTATCCTTTTTAAGCGCTGTTGGTTTAATGGTAGAATATCTCGTTGCCAATGTGGAAGAACCAAGGTTCTCCTGACACTACCTCTCCTTCACGGAAAGGAAAATGAAGCAAACACGAGGTGACCCGAGTTCGATTCTCGGACAGCGCATAGAACGTTTTCGTTCGATTCTCCAGATTTTATAAGGAAAAGAATCGAACAATTTCGTTCAGTAAGAGAATTTTATAAATATTGAAACACTTATATCTTAGGGTAGGGGAAAATTGGTTTTGTCTCGGGACTTTGAGCGGGTTTGAATTTCTCGCAGGGACAAAATTGGTTTTCTTGATTCGACCAACATTAGTTAGAGAATTAAGTGGTGGTCTCGATGGCGGGTTTCTCGCCAGTGAGCTACTCCTCTACCCTTTCATAATCCTTAAAAAGAAGTTGTTATTTAGGAATTAATGGTAAAAAGCAAAAATACTATAGAAAAAGAGATAGAATATTGGACTGCCCACCAAGATTTAGATAAGTTTAATTATGGGGCGGTTTCTTCAAGCATACTTGCTTTAATAGCAATTTTCATATCAATTTTAGGTGTTGTATCTGATTTACAAACGACAGGATGGGTGAGCTGGTTAAAGGTGATTGTCCTTATATTTATCTTAGTATCTGTTTTTATTTTTTTAAGGCTTTTAAAAAAAGAACCCCAAAGGCATGATATTGCTTTTACAGCTAGAGAAGAAATGATAAAATATCGATATGGTAAGATAGGGGTTGCCAAAGACGAATTAAATGAAGAATTCGAAGATATTAAAAAGATTCTTTTGGAAACAAGAAGAGACCCAGAGTGTAGAAGAGCAAGAATTGAAAAATATTATTCTGATAAAGAAAAAGAAAGTAAAAATGGAAAAGGGAATAAAAAGAAAAATAAAGAAGATAGGGGATGAATTTCTTGATGTTCATTTTTATTATGAGGTAATGCATTTAAGAGAATGTTATTTTATAATAAAATCAGGGAATCTTGGGAATAAGATAGAATCTACTCCAAATTTATTAATAGTAGCATTTTCAACTCATGCAAGAAATTTAATAGAATTTTTTAATTACAAAAAGAAAACTAAAATTACAGCAATCAAATATGTTAAAACCTTAACTAAGGAAAAAGTGAAAAACCTATTTCCTAAAATAGATGAATATAATGATATTCTTTGTCAAAACCACTCCCATTTACATTACAGAACTCTTGATAATAAAGGTATTTCTCCCTTTGAAATAACATTCCCAACATACATTAATTTGAGAAAAATATTAATAAAATTTTTGAAGGGATTACCAAAAAAGTATAAAAGTGAAAATATGAATAAGTTGCTTGAATATCTTGAACAGGAATAAATATATAGATCCAACCTTTTTTAATCTCTACGTGGACAGATATAAAGATTTAAAAAAGAAAGTATAGATTGGGTATTAACCTTCTTACATTAAGTTTTTAAGTTTCAAGATTTTATCTATAATATGATTTGCCCAAAATGTAAAACAAAGCTTCCTCTTTTTAGAACACCAACTAACTTAAACCAAATGTTAATGGGTGGTTGGACTTGTCCAAAATGTGGTTGTGAGGTAGATAGGAAGGGGAATAATATAACAATACGAAAAAATAAGAGGATATACGAAACTGAAATTATTAAGGAAAGAGCAAGATTACAAGCTCAAAAGGAATTTAGGCAACATAAGAAAAATTAAGTCTTATAACTACTTTTTTAAAGAATCGACCACTTTTAATCCCTACTCGGACAGCGCATTTTTATCTTTGTTTTTCCTTAGCTCTATCTGCAAAATAAGAAATCACTTTCTTAATTGGCTTGTGAAACCAAGGCTTCTCCACCCTTTGTAATCCATTCCTCAATTCATATTTATAGAGTAAATTTGAAATTACACCATAAATGTGTTCTCCCCATGTTTCAGGAACCCCAAGCCTATGAACTCTAAAATCTTCATCAACAAGACCTTCTTCTTTTGCTTTTTTTATTATATATTCAAACCTATCCAAATGAGTTGGATATGAAGCGATTCCAACATCTCTTGCCCCCATTTTCTTCAGTTTTTCAAGGGATTCAATGACATTTTCCAAAGTAGTTCCTGACTTTGCTTCAATCCTAATGTTTCCTGCTCTGACTCCATGATCTCTTAATTCTTTGTAAATCCTGTAATTCTCTCTTTCCCTAGTTAAAGGCTGGTCAATTCTCCCGCTTATAAGATAAACCTGTTCTTTTCCCCCTTTTTCGAAAGTTTTTTTTGTCCTCTTCAAATCAGGACTTAAATCACCTGTTGGAATAAGTATAGCATCAAGGGTTTGTTTGCTAGTTAGAATTAAAAAAGAAAGAATGAAAGAAATCAAGCTGATAAGATAGATATATGAGGTATTACCATTTGTTCCAATAGCGTTCCCTGTCATGCTTTGGTTAAATGAAAACAAAAGAGATATTATTGCAATTAAAAGAAAAGGAATTCCATATGCAAATTTATTCCTCATATAAATTTAAGTGAAATGTATTATAAAAATTTATTTGAAACGCCCGCACCAGGAATCGAACCTGGAAGCCCAAAAGGGCCCTGCTTTCGAGGCAGGTGCACGACCATTATGCGATACGGGCAAAATAAAAAGAACAACTTCTTTTTTAAAAGTTAACTTTAAGTATAAACTTATAATTCTAGTTTTAGAATTACCCAAAAAAATATAAACCCTCATTTCTTTGACTTTTTGTCTTACTTCGGTAAGATAAGGAGGGATGAGAACTTCGGTTTTTTTCCTTCCTTTTAATTTTAAAAGTTAACTTTATAAATAAAATTTGCTATCAAACCCAATGCTACAAACTTTGCCAAAACTTCCCTACAGTTATGATGCACTGGAGCCATTTATAGATGTGAAAACAATGGAAATTCATCACATAAAGCACCATCAGACATATGTGGATAAATTGAACAAAGCATTGGAGAAATATCCTAAGCTACAGAAAAATTCTGCAGAAGATTTAATAAAAAGTCTAGATATAATTCCTGAAGACATAAGAACAGCTGTAAGGAATCACGGAGGGGGGCATGTTAATCATTCTTTTTTCTGGTTAATTTTGAAGAAAAATGTTGAGTGCAAAGGAGAAATTCTGAAGGCAATAAACAAAAAATTCAAAGGAATTGATAATTTCAAAAAAGAATTTTCAAACAAAGCAGGTGGTTTATTTGGTTCTGGATGGTGCTGGCTTGTTGTAAATAATGCCAATGGGGAGTTAGAAATTATGATAA
>JBBTAB010000011.1:0-5220 GCA_038044425.1 Nanobdellota archaeon
TTAACCCAAATATCTTATCTTCCCGGGTCTTGGTTCGAAAACAATTCCCTCTTCAAGAAGCTTTTGGATTTCCTTATTAATCATCATTGGTGAGAAATCTTGAAGCTTAAGGATTAATTTTTCTGTATCTATCCCGCCATCTGGCTCAGAATCTTTTATCATATCTAAAATTTTGTCCTTTACTGCAATTATCTGCTCTTTATTTATCTGGATTCCAGAAACTCCTTTTTCCTTTTCAGTCTCTAGCTTCCTTATCAGTAAATATTTTGGATTCATCTCTTTGATGATTTCAGGAGAAATATATATTTCATCATTCCAATGCCTGATATTTCCTATAACAACAACTGTCTCTCCATGGGAAAAATCTTTGAATCTTTCTGTGTCATCTCCAAAAACCTTTATTCTTATTTGGCCAGAGCCATCGTCAATTGTGAAAGTAATATATTTTGTCTCTCCAAGATTCTCATATTTGTCAACTATGTTCCCAATTACATTCACACGGACTATTTTTTTATCTCCTAATTCAAGAAAACCAAATCTTTCTCCGTTCATTACAGGCTTTCCTATTAAAATATCTCCGATTCTGAACTTATATGCTGTATTTCTTTTGAATTGTTGTTCTGCCATTTTTTATTTGAAATAAAATCCACAGCCCCCTTCTGATTTTATGCAAGTTGGTCCTGTTGGATAAGTATTAACTAAAGTGTTTTCACAATTAGGGCAGAAGTATCCTTCTATCTTCTGTCCGATTGCATGACTTTGTTTTATTAATTCGTGTAGTTTTTCCCTATCATCACCAGACAAAATTTTTTTTCTATTTCTTTCTAAAAATTCATCCATCTCTAATATTCCCTGTAATGTTTTCATTTTAATTTTTTCAAGTTCTTCCAACATAGCCCTTTCTTGGGCGGAAGACGACACCGCTTATGGCTAATTTAGTTATTGCTTCTTCAATCTCATCTTTTGTGAGTTTTCCTTCGAGTTCTTTTTCAATTTCTTCTATCGGAATCATTTTTCCAAGCCTGCTTTCCAAGCTTGTTATCACATCTCTTACCAGGAAAACTTTGTTTCTTTGTGAAGCAGGCATTCCCCCTGTCCCCCTATCTATATCAAAAGTCTTTGATTCATAGTCATAGCCAACCTGCATTAAATAATATTTCATTATATCCACCGCTCTTTTTGCATCGTCCGGATCAACTGTTTCACTAAGGCGCATTTTTGCAGAAGCTTCTGCCATTCTTATTAAGGCCTGTAATTGCCTTGCTGAAATTGGAATAGGGCGCACAGAACCCTCTGCAGAAACAGGAGTATTTCGCAATTCTACGTAAAATCTTTTTATTTCCTGAACAGCTTCTTCGCTGAGGGCAGGCCTTATCCTTTGTTTTGCATAAGCCACATATTTTCTTAGAAGATCCCTGGAAATTAGCATTTCTTCCCCCATTTTCTGATGCTCATGAAGAACATGGGTTGCAATAAGCTCATCTTTTTCTCTATTTGGAAGATCTCTCAATGGAAAAATTACATCAAAACGATTTATCAGCGTTGGCGGCAAATCTATCTGTTGTGCTATTGACTGGAATGGGTCAAATCTCCCGAATTTTGGATTTGCTGCTGCCAGAACACTTGTCTCTGCTCGAAGTGTCGCGTGTACGTTAGCCTTTGAGATTGTGATCGTATTATGTAGGATCATTCCATTTGAGATAAAAGTGTGATAAGGCTCTATTGTTACATCGTAAACCCACTTTACCCCCTGATTTTTTATCTTTGAAACATTTTTGATTTTTACCCAACGAGCATGCCCAAAAGCAAGTTTTTTTATTTCATTTAACTCATCTTCTATGTCATTGTGCTTCCCATCTTTGTTTTTCAAATATTTCTCCGCTATAAGGACAAGTTTCTGTAAAAATAATCTTTGTTTTTCCACTCCTAAATCAATTTGATGCCCCAATTCTTTCCTTTGCGGGATATCTAGTTTTTTGAAAATTTCTTTTATCTTATCTGTGCAGTTTGGGATTACGTCTCTGATTGTCTTGTATGATTTTTCCTTTTCATAGTATTCTTTTAGCCTTTGTTTCTTATGTTGTGACAAGAATCCTATCTCAATCAAAAACTTTGCTAAATTACCTTGCCCCGAAATGTCCAGCCTCCAAACTTTTGAATGGCTATCGTAAAATATTGATGATTGAATGCCAAACCTTAGCAACAAATAAGACATTTGCTCTTCAAGTTCTCTGTTTTGAGAAACAAATGAAATTCTGCATCCATTTCTTTTTTGATGGATTACAGAACCATCTCCATCATAAAGCGCTCTTAAAAGATATTTTGTATTTTCATTTGGAAGTTGCATGATCTCTTCAGGGATTTTTTTAACATCGCCTTTTTCCAATAATTTGGAATCAATTTTTGCCATTTCTTCAACAACTTTTTTAGATATAACTCTTACTGCAAATTGCTTCCCTCTTTTAGTTATTACTGGTTTGACTTTAAAATAATTTTCAATAGCTTTCTTGTAGTCTTCAATTAGGTTTTCGTCATTGTTACTGAACTGAATTCCCGTTTTTTTTCCACGGTTTAATTCATAGCAACCGTCGCTGATATGGTAACCAAGAATTTTACACAGAATATCATTTTCTTTTTTATATTCTTTTGAGTTTATTTTTATTTCAGATGGAACAGGGAAAAACATCCCCCCTCTTAATTTTTCTGCAGAGATTGTTGTTATTTTACCATTATTCACAATCCAGCAGGGGTGTTCAGGAGTAACGGTAATTTCCCTTCCATTTGAGAGTTCTATTTTAACAAATTCCTCTGGAGCAATATGCCTACTGACCCTGTCTGCTTTTAAAGGGAAATGATTAATAAAATCTGTTGAGATTAATTCTACAGATTCAACAGGAAGGATTTCACAATTTTTTCCCTGATAGACCTTTCCTTGGTTTTTTTCAATTAAATTGTCAACAAATTTTCCAATTTCAACTTCTTTTCCATCTGAAAGGAGAAGCTTAAAATCCGGGAGCATGCATTGCTGTTCCATTCCTTCATGCATTGCGCTTCTGTCACTAGGATCCATTTTTTCCAATTCATCAATGCAGAGAAGGCCCTTATTTGCGAGAACCATCGAGCCTGCTTCAAGAGACCAGCCACGAAGATATTCATCACGAACAACAGTGGCAGTCAAGCCAGCTCCGCTTGTTGATTTTCCCACAACATATCTTCCCTTAGGGGATATTTTTGCCATGAAACTAAGAGTGGCTGATTTAGCAACCCCTGGATCTCCTATAAGCAAAATATGAAAGTCTCCCCTGCTTGTCTGGCCGTCTGCAAGGGTTTTTTTAACGCCGCCAAACAACTGGAGAATAAGACAGCGTTTTATTTCATCATAACCCCAAACGCTTGGAATAATGCTTTTTGTTAATTTCTCAAATACTTTTGGATCTTGCGAAAGCTCAAGAATTTGTCTTTCATCTTCATCATTGATATCTAATTCTTCAAAAGTTTCTTCAAGAGGGATTATGTTGTTTGCTTCAAGAGCAAGCTCGAATCTCGTTGAGAGGCCGCCAGATTGCAAAGGAACAGGAACTTCTTTTAAAATCCCTATCACCTTTACCCTGCTGCCAGGAGTTGTTTTTTCTTCCATGTTTGGCTCAACAAGGTCTTCTTTAAGGAAAATGTTTATTCTCTTTGGCTGCTCCCCTCCTGTGAGAGATTCCGGAGCTTCTTCGATGACAAGCCTTTGTGTATCGACCATTTCTTTGCTTATAAGTTTGAAATTACCCCTTCTTCCGCAGGAACATCTCATTGGCTCCCTGAATTTTTTTTCTATCTGAAGAACAGAAAGAACAGTGCCGCAGCTAGGGCATTCGAATTTCGCGTTCACAACCTGGGGCCTAACATCGCTTGCCTGGCGGACAATACCTTCAACAACGAGCATTTCATTGAGATTTCTTGAACGCAGGTTTCTTACTTTTATCTCCTGGCTTTTTGGAAGATTTATAAGTCTGGTTCTTACATTTTCCAGAAGCCCTTTTTCTTCAATTGCGAGTTCTAAAATCCTGATATTTTCTTCAGGGTTTACGAGAATTTCTTCAGCCAGTGTGTTAGAATATTCCAGGAGCTTCATAAAATCAAGGAAAATTGTTTTAATAGCAGTTTCTCCTTTCCTGATAGATTCACCAAGATCTTTTTTATAGAAATCAAAGAAGCCTTTTGCCTCGATCATCAATTCCTCGTTTTTAGATTTTGAGAGCTGGGTTTCTTCTTCCATTTTATGTTACTCAGGTAGTTAGAGTTGATAGGACTTGTTTTTATACTTTATTGTAAATCATTGGTGTTTTTTAGAATTATGAATTATTCTGAAGGGGTGAAATCTATTAAAGAATAAAAGTTATATAGGAAATTATGATAAACAAGATAGTCAATATCCCGGAAAGTATAAACCCAAACCTGAATATTTTCCCCATATACGTAACATACATTTTGGTTAAAAAGAATAAAGCCAAATAGATTATAAAAAAGAGATTTAGCCTCCAGAGAGAAGATAGAGATAAACTTATTCCTTTAGCTAAAATTCCCCATGCTAAGAGTAAATATATTAGGTAAGTTAATGTTATCAGGCCAAAATTTGTCAGACACCCAAACATAGAGAGGGGATTTGAGAGATATGCACTGATTTTTTTAAACATTTTTCAATTACTTCTCATAATCCCTTAAAACAACCTTAACATTTTTCAAAAGCTGGGCCATTGAAAACTCGAGCTGCTGCTTGTTCTTTGTTCCTGTGCAGACAAGTTTTCCATTGCTGAACAGCAGGAAAGTGGCATTTGGCTCTATAAGCTTGTACACCAGGCCTGGAAACTGCTCTGGCTCATATTCTGTATTCTCCATTTTTATGGCAAGGAAATTAAGATTCAATTTCAGGTTTATTGTTCCTGAAGCAACAATATTCTGGACCGTTATCTTTGGCTTTGTAGTTATATTTACATTTATTTTTCTAAGCTGCTTTATCACAGCCTGAATGACTTTTTTTACCTGTGCAATTGATTTTGTTCCTGTGCAGACAAGATTTCCCGAGGAGAAAACAAGAACAGCGGATTTTGGCTCTTTTACCCTTAGAACAAGGCCTGGAAAAGTTTCTGGATTATATTCTGTATTTGGCTGGGTTCTTGCCAATTTTGTAAGAGGAATAGGTTTTTCAAGAGAAGTTGTTGCGACAATGTTCTG
>JBBTAB010000012.1:0-1284 GCA_038044425.1 Nanobdellota archaeon
ATGGAAAAAAATCCTGTTTATGAAATGGACTCCCAGCAATATAATCTTAAGCTAGCAATGGCTCTAAAAGGGATTCCTGAGTTCAAGCATCCGGAATGGGTGGAATTTGTTAAATCCTCGCCTTCAAAAGAAAGACCAATAGATGATGTCGATTTCTGGTATAAAAGAGCTGCAAGCGTTTTAAGACAAATTTACAGAAATAAGATAATTGGAGTAAACAGGCTTAGAACAAAATATGGAAGCAAGAAAAACCGTGGGATGAAACCAGAGAGGTTCAAAAGAGCTGGGGGAAAAATAATCCGTGTGATTTTACAGCAATCTGACAAGGCGGGTTTTACAGAGATAGTCAAGAAAATAAGAGGAGTAAGAGAAAAAAAGCCAGGAAGGCAACTTACTGAGAAAGGCAGGAAATTTTTGGAGAACATAAAATGGGAATAAAAAATCCTGAGAAAAAGGCAACACTCGCAAAGAAGAACAGGCAGACTAAGTGGGCTCCTGTATGGGCTGTATTGAAAAAATATGGAAAGGGAAAGAGGGTGCACCCATCTGCTATGACAAGATACAGAAGATCCTGGAGAAGAACAAAATTACACATTAAACCAAGAAAACAGAGGAAATCCCACTTTGGATAAATAGAAAATGACAGAAGAAACAGAAAAACAGGAAAAGCATGATGAAAAGAAGCTAGGAACAGAAAATAAACACGAAGAAAAACATAAAGCAGAAAAACCTGCTGAAAAAACTCGTCCAAGCGTAGCTGAGTTTGAAAAGAAACTGGAAAGAGAATTCATAATTCCTTTAAGGAGAAAGTTTAAAAAAACAGCAAGATACAAAAGAGTTCCAAAGTCAATAAGAGCAATAAAAGAATATCTTGTAAGACATATGAAACTTTATGGAAGGGATTTAAGTAAAATCAAGATTGATAAATATCTTAATGAGTTTGTATGGGCAAGGGGTATAAGAAATCCCCCTTCTAAAATAAAGGTAAGAGCTATAGTTGACGGTGATTTCATAAGAGCAGAGCTTGCAGAGTTAACAGAAGCATTAAAGTTCAAGAAGCAGAAGCTTGAGAGAAGAGAAACAAAAACTCGTCCTAGCGAGGCCGAGTTAAAGAAAAAAGAATCTGAAAGACCCGCAGAACCAAGTAAAACAGAGGGAGAAAAGGCAGAAGAAAAAGAAAAACAGGCTGCAGTAATTGAAGCTGGTAAAAAAATAGAGAAAGCAACTGCAAAACAGGCAAAGCATACTACAAGGGACAAGACAAGGCAGCCAAAACATCAGAGA
>JBBTAB010000013.1:0-2754 GCA_038044425.1 Nanobdellota archaeon
AAAAGGTTTATTAAATTTTCCGTGATTGAGATTATTTTCATCTTTATGTTTTTCCTCCTACTTTTTCAGCCAGCTTGTCATTGATGTTTATAGCATTCACATTCTTTTTCCAAAATATTTTTTCATTACATAAGTTATTCTTTCAGAACTCCAACCAGCCCCTTTAAGTTTCTTTTCTATTTCATTATGTTTCAGGCCTTTTTTCCTCGCAATGTTTATATAATTTATCATGTTGTAAAGATCATTCCTATTCTTGAATAGATAATGTTCATATTTCTTCTTGTACCACGCCCGCATTATCATGTAAAATATAACCCCTAGTGCTAAAAGGAAAAGAATAACCAAAATAAAGACCACCCATTTTTTATTACCTGTTTCCTCAGGCGGCAAAGTCTCTTCTGTTACAGATAATCTGCTTATTGCAGGAGATACAAATGCCTCTAAGTTTGTAAAATCAATGTCTTCTGTTGTCGAAAATGAAAATGGGCTTTCATCTTTAAGATTAATATAAACATATCCGGATGCGCTTTCAAACTCTGCGTCTGTATCAAATCCTTCTGGCTCTGGCATGATGAGATAGTAATCATAACCTATATCTTTCTTCTCAGAACTACTTATTTCAAAAACCCTTATTATGGGCTCTATTCCTTCTTCATATCTTCCAGAGAACTCTGTGAAATCAAATTTAGTTTCCAAATTCTCCAGATTCCAGAAAGTCACAGCATCAATGTAACCTTCCCTTTTTTCAGAGTCATAAGTTCCTCCGCTTAGTTCCTGAATGATATCTGGATTTACATTATCTGTTTTTGAAAGTAAAGTTATTCCTTCTGCACTTCCGCTCTTGGAAATTGATTCAGGGATTCTTAGCCCAAGAAGTTCTGAAACTATATCGTTATATTCCTGTTCTGAAGCCGCATTTTCATACTGTATTTTTAGAGAATTAATTCTTTCCTGAAGATAACCAAGATCCAATGAAGAATTTAGGATTTTTTGATCAAATAAGGAGAAAGAAGAAAGCTGTCTCTTTAAATTTGAAAGATCTTTTTCCATTGAATCCAGACTTGCGTTTATCAGGTCTTTAGGAGAGCTAACATTTATCACAAAGACTTCTGAAGCATTGAGATTTCTCTGGTCTGTGACTTTTACTCTTAAATTATAAGCCCCTATAGAGCTGTAGACATGGCTGGCCTTATTTCCCTGTGTAATTATTTCAGCTGTATTGTCTCCGAAATCCCAGGAAAACCTGGTTAAGTTATAATTAGAATCAACATTTACTGTAAATTCGGTTGGATATGCCGAGGCTGTTTTTATAGGAGTTACAGAATTTATTATAGGTACATCTTTTACCACTACTATTTTAGAAATAAGATTCTGGCTGTTAAGCTTCAAAGAAAAGGAATAGTTTCCAAGCGTTGCTGGAACAGAAAAACCAGAATAGTCAAGATAGAGTTTCTGGAAACCAGCAGTTACTTTTGCGAATGTTTTTGCAACATCATAAAAATTATTTTCTACTACTATTCCGCTTTCCTTCTGATATTCTACCTCTAAATTTTTAAGGGTTATATCCTGATTTGCATTGCTCGTTATTTTTATAGGAATTACACATCCTGAATAACAAGATATAGTTGGATTTCTTCTCCTTAAATATTCATATGCTATTTCTCCCAGGTCTCTACCATCAACCATTGACTTGTTTATATTCAGAGTTCCAACAGAATTGAAGCTTTTTCCCTGAGCAAATATTTGGTAAGCTGCAGGAGTTATTGTAGGAATGCTTGTTCCATAATATCCGCATCCTTCTGGGTCAGAATAACCTCTTGTTCTGTAAACCCCTGAACCAGAGGTAGAATAAATACAAACATAATGCTCTTCGGGTTCTATAACAGAATAATCTACATTGCAACTAATTTCTCCGCCTGCAGAAGAAGCGCTTGGAAGTGTGCAGGTTGCGACCTCTTCTGAATTTGTGTTGAGAATAGCAGCATTTATTGTTCTTAATCCGCTTACATTCCTTACCCAGGCACCTATTGTAAATCCAGGAGAGTTTGAAAGGTTTATTCTCTCACAGTAAGATGTTCCGCCAATGATAGACTCTTCTGTTGGCTTATTTAAATCAAAACATCCGTAATTTCTTGAACTAGAACAACTTGCAGAATCCAAAGCCTTTGCATTTCTCGCATCCTCTCTGAAGTCATCTAAAAAATCAACTTCAATCTGATTTGTACAAGAAGCAGGCGCATTGCTTTCAAGGTTAAACTTGAGAGAGTTTATTCCAGAGATATTCCCTGTCAATCTTATTCCATAAAGTTTTGATTCTCCAGGGGCTAATGTTGCTGTTTTTACCGAATTTGCATTGCTTGCTAAATAATCTCCGCCGCAATCTGCTGGATTGCAGGAATAAGAATATCCAATATTTCTCTTTAATATTTCTGAAAGATTTATTGAATTTCCCCTGGTATCACTAAAAATAGAGTTTCCTGGTTCTGAGGAAAAACTGATGTTTATCCAGCCAGTAATATTCTCGGAAGGTCCATAGATTCCATTAATAGACGAATTTGGATTGCCCAATGGAAGAAAACTGGCAGATATTGTTGGAATAAAAATTGTTAAGGTAGCTAATACAAATATAGCTATTAAGAGATTAATTAATAATAAAAATAAACCCCTATTAAAGTTCATAAAATCTAAACTAATAACCCCCTTTTTATCAGCCCTCATTTTCTTTATTTATTAAATCAAAAGCATTTTATAAAT
>JBBTAB010000014.1:0-2526 GCA_038044425.1 Nanobdellota archaeon
TTTTTCTCTTATATTTATTTTTCAGGTAAACTCCATAAACTAATCCAGCCAGCAGCCCGCCAAGATGTGCTGTATTGCCTATGGGAAGATTTCCTGCAACAGAAATCAGCCACAATAAGATTAAGATTCCAGGTGCAGCATACTTCATTTTTATTGGAATAGGGATAAACATGACATAGACCGGCAGATTTGGGGTTAACAATGTAAGCAGGCCAACAAGCGCGAAGAGGGCTCCAGAGGCTCCGACCGCGAATGTATTCATATCTGCTGAAAGAATCAGGGATGAAAAAACAAAAAACAAGCCTGCTAAAATTCCTGAAATAACATAAAAATAAATGTATCTCTTCTTTCCAAGAATTTTTTCAACCAGGGATCCTATAAAAAGAAGGGAGAGCATATTAACAAATAGATGGAAAAATCCGGCATGCATAAACATGCTTGTTAAAAATGTCCATAAGTAAGCTCCTTGCAGGATATTTGAGGGTTTTAACGCCACAAAATCTATAGGAATAACATTCGCAGATATCAAAATTGTAAAAAGTATGAATGTTACGACAGTGATTAAAATAAGTATAAACGTAATGCTAAGGGAATTAAAAAAACCTATTTTTCTCTGAGAAATTCTATAATGTTCTACCATCTGTTATCTCCTCTTTTTTTTCTTGGCTTTCTTCATCCTTTTCGCTTTTTTACCCTTTAATTTTTTCTTTGGCTTTTTGCTTTTAATTTTTTGCTTTCTGCGAGGATGTTTTTTGCTTATTGCAATACTTTTTTCTTTAGCTTTTTTTCTGGCTTTCCTTAATTCCTCCTTGTTTAATCTGGTCCTTTTTTCTTCTTTTTTTGTTTCTTTAGCCTTCTTCTTGTCTTCTTTTCCTTTCTCTTTTAATCTTTCCTCATTCACAATTTTCAAATCTCTTTCAAGTTTTTCCTTGTTTTTTCTCAAATCTCTTGCTAGTTTAGTATTATCCCTGAGGGAAAGGACAGAGCCGCACTCGTTGCAGGTAAAATTACTCATCAGGGCATTTTCCTCGCTTAATTCTATATGGCATCTCTCACAGAAGTAAAACCTCTTTGTCTCCCTGCTTTTTATCTGATGCTCTGCATTATCAATCTTTTTCAGCAAATTCTCCCTTAAGAATTCCAGGGACTTAAGAATCTCTATTTTCCAGAAATAAGTATACCATCCTTTTCTCTTATCTTTCTTTCTTATGGAAGAGACAAGCCCGTAATCTGAAATTTTATAAAGGATATTTCTGGTCTGATTTATGGTCAGATTCAATTTTTTAGCTATTACAAATTCATTAATGTACTTCTGTGTGTCCAGGAGATCTACTATCTCTTCTGCTTGCTTTCCTGCTACAAGAGAAACGACTTCTTTCAGTAAATTTTTCAGCATTTTACCATAAAAATACGGTTTAAATAAATACCTTTCGGTTTAAATTTATCAAAACTATATGGGCCTTTTTTTAATTTATGGGCTTTGATTAGTGTATCAACTAAATAAGAAACAAGGTTTTTAAACCTGTATTGTATTTTATATATATCCCAAAATATACTTAAATAAAAAATGGGGCTTTTTGGTAATAAAGAAAAAAGGAGTGAAGCAGAAATTCCTGCATTGCCTAAACTTCCTAGGCTTCCAGATCTTCCTATGGATTCTATGGGAGACAGGATGATTCACCAGCTTCCAAGTTTTCCTTCAAGTTCTTTCGGTAAAAAATTTTCTCAGGACAGTATAAAAGACGCGGTTTCTGGGGAAAGAGAAGGCGGCTTCAACGCTGACGACTTCTTTGATGAGGAAACCAGAAGGATGCGGGAGCCTTTAAGAAAACCCATGGCAGAAGAAGTAGAGGAAGAGATAGAAGAAGAGTTTCCAGAGAGATTGGAGAAACCAAGGCAGATGTTCAGGCAAGAAGCAGAGCCTGTATTTGTAAGGATAGATAGGTTTGAAGAAGGGTTAAAGCTCTTTGAAACAGTAAAAAACCAGATTTCAGAAATAGAAAGAGTTTTGGCAGAAACAAAGAGGTTAAAAGAAAAAGAAGAGGCAGAACTGCGTTCCTGGGGAGATGAATTAAAGAAAATGAGGGGAGAGATTGAAAAAATAGGGCAAGATGTCTTCTCAAAGGTATAAAATGGCCCCTAAAAAGGAAAAAACTAGTTCTGGAGAAGTCATACATATAAGGCTTAATCAAGAAGAAGCTACGAACGCTATAAGAGGAATTCTTCTTGCTGAAATGGATTCTCTTAATGTTGCAAAAAGGATTGGCCGATATTCTGCATTAAGGATGGAAGAATTAAATGTCAAAGCAAACTTATATGGAAAAATGAAGGAAACCAAGTTAAATATAAAGAAACTCCAGGAAATTCTTCCTATTCCAAAGATTCCAAAGATATTGCATAAAAAACACCAAGAAAAAGCTGAACAAGAGAAAGAACCAACTATAGAATCTTACAGAGATACAGATATAGAATCCCAGTTAAGGGAGATTCAAAACAGGCTGGAAAGATTGCAGAGAGAAAGGATTT
>JBBTAB010000015.1:0-1217 GCA_038044425.1 Nanobdellota archaeon
TTTTTCCTTTTTGAATAAATCAAAGGAAAAAACCTCATTCATCTTTTTTACTGTTCTTAATTTTCCCTCTGCCCTTTCATCACGCAAAAGATTCCATAAAACAGCAAGCCCATTAGGAAGATTAATGTCATCATCAACTTCATTTTGAAATTCCTCCAGATATTTCTTATTTAGCTTCTTATCGTCTTTTAATTCAGCAATAATATTCTTCAATCTTTCAACAGAATTTTCCGCTGATTTTAAGGCTCCCTCTGAAAAATCAATAGGTTTCCTGTAATTAGTTGAGGCAAAGAAATATCTTATCGTGTCTTTTTTATATACTCTCAGCGCCTCTCTTATCGTCATGAAATTTCCCAGAGACTTTGACATCTTTTCTTTTTCCATATTCAAAAATCCTGCGTGCATCCAATACCTGACTAAAGGCTTTTTTCCTGATATTGATTCCATCTGTGCAATTTCTGCTTCGTGATGGGGAAAGATTAAATCTGTTGCTCCCCCATGAATATCATATTTGGGCCCGAAATTCTTTTCCGTAATGGCAGTGTCTTCAATATGCCATCCAGGCCTCCCATCACCTATCTCTGCTTTCCATATCGGCTCGCCTGGCCTTGAGAATTTCCACAAACAGAAATCACCGGAATTTCTTTTCCCTTTGTTTTCATCAATCCTGGAAACAGCATCTTCTCCTTGGATTTTGGTTCTCTTTGCCAATTTCCCATAATCCTTGTCCTTGCTTAGGTCAAAATACCAACCATCTGAAATCCTGTAAGCATAGCCTTTTTTAATAAGTCTCTTAACCTGTGAAATTATCTCTTCTATGTAATCTGTTGCTTTCGCATAATTATTTACAGAATCAACTCCGAGGCCAGCCATGTCTTCTTTGTAAAGCTGTTCATATTTCTGGCTTATTCTTTTCCAATTAAAACCTTCTGAACCACTCTGGGCTTTTTTTATTATTTTGTCATCGATGTCTGTTATGTTCTGCAGATAATAGACTTTAAATCCCCTGAATCTAAGGTATTTAACAATCATATCAAACTGAATATATGTCTTTGCATGCCCGAGATGAGAGTAATCATAAACAGTTGGCCCACAGACAAAAAAGTTAACTTTTTTCCCAGAGATTGGCTTAAAGACCTCTTTTTTTCTTGTTAAGGTATTATACAACTTTATCATACTTGCTTAAAGAAAGAGCAATTTAAAAATTTACTTTATTG
>JBBTAB010000016.1:0-5509 GCA_038044425.1 Nanobdellota archaeon
CCTTCAATTCCAATTATATCTCCTGTGTCTATATATTTACTGAAAAATTCAAAATCATCTTTAGGTGTTTCTCCTTCTTGGAAAACAATCTGGATTCTTCCTGTAAAATCCATTAAATCAGAAAAAGTTATTTTTCCAATATCTCTCTTAGTCATAACCCTGCCAGCTGTTTTTACACTTGTTCCGAGTTTTGCTTTAAGACATTTCTCAATCAAATCTTTTTTTTCAAATTTGTATGGATATGGATTTACTCCTATTTTTTTAAGTTCAGCAAGCTTTTTTTCACGCTCTTTGATTATTTCTTCTTCGCGACCCATTTTAGTATTAAAGTTCTTTAATTTATAAATTCTTATTCCTTAATAAAGAAATTATCTCTTTAACCACCTCTCCTTTATTTTTATTATTTGTATTAATTACCTTTCCATAATCAAAAATTTTTACTAAATTATAAACATCTCTTACTCTCTTTTCTCCAATTCTTTTCTTTTCTTCTCTACGCTTATCTCGAGAAATAAGTTCTTTTAGATTCGCCTTTAATGTAAAAACCAATGTATTTGGATAATTTACCTTTTTAATCAAATCTTTTATTTGTGATTTATGATAAAAATTACTCTCCAAAACCACATTTTTTCCTTTACTTAATTTTTTAGAAATAATTGGAATAATAATTTTATTTGCTTTAAGAAAATTCTTTTCTGGAATCCATTTGCCTCTTTTATATCCCAAATTGTTCTTTGTAATAATCTTGCTAAATGGAACATAATAACCCTTTAAATTTTTAGCTAATATATTACCTGTTGTTGTTTTTCCAACCCCAGCAGGGCCTCTTATAATTATAAAATAATTTTTCATTTAAAACTAAATATGCAATATTTTAAAGGTTTTAAAATCTTGGAAACTTTCTGGCTTGACTTCAACATTTTTTATGTCAGAGTGTTTTGGTCCTGTCTTGCAGAGTTCTATCATTTTATCCACGTCATCTATATCTCCTTCAAGAAAGATTTCAATGCGGCCATCTTCCAAATTTCTTACAAAGCCCTTTACATTGTGCCTCTCTGCATTTTCCTTTATGAATGTCCTGAAGAATACACCTTGCACAGTTCCCTGAACATAGGCTCTTACAGATTTTTTCATATAAAATTAAAAGAAGATTGGTTTATTAAGTTTTATCTGGCAGATTTCTTACAATGTTGAACTTAAAATATCTCTAAGAGAACTTTCTGTTCTTTCAATATAATTATGCATAATACTTGGCAGATTAAAGAGAACTCTAAAATAATTTTGGAAACTTTTTACATATTTATCAGGAAATTTTAATGTTTCTGTAACTAACTGTTTTATCATTTCTTCTTCATCTAATTTAACTAACTCAAGTCTTTCAGAATAACGTTCCCCTGTCAAATAGCTTTCTACAGGATGGGGAAAATCAGCATAATTTTTAAAAAAACCCAGATCAACTGATTGATATTTAATATTCTGATTACATCCCCCACCCAAAAAATTTAATGGAAATATTTCTAACTTTTCTGATTCGGGTAATTTTCTTACATAAAATTTGAGTATATCTCTTACTTCTGCTTCTGACTCTTGCAAATTTATTGATATGAGAGCAGAATTTCCTTCTGCAGGTTTTATAGTTAAAACTCCTGTGTAAGGATTGGTTGCATCTTTTCCGTCTTCTACCATTCTAAATCCCTTTCCAGTTTGCTCTAAAACATATTGAAGAACAGATGAAAAAGGACCTGCTAAAGATCCAAAATCAGATACAATTGTTTCTAATTTAGAAAGGGATTTTGGCAGATTTTGCAGGTTTCTTCTATAATCTAACTTTTTTAATGCAGGACCCACTCTCTTATCCTTCCTGTCTAATGCACTGATTTTGCTGGTTAATGCATAAGAAAATAATCTCAAATCTCTTTTATTTTCAATAAGAACTCCAAAATTAGAAAAGTATTCTCTTATAGATCCGTCTGAAGAAATTTCAAAATAGGGAATATCTGATTCAAGTTTTAGTTGCAATTCCATCAGTCTTTCTGGAAATTCTATCTGATCTAAAAGCCCCATATATCTGCTTATTTTTTGATTCTCTTCCACACTTGGATTTACGGTTACTCCGTTAGAGTCAAATCCTGCAGATAGTAATGCCATTTCTAAACCATTTTCTGGTATCATTATAACTAAGAAATATGCTTATTTATAAAGCTTTCGTTAGTTGTTACTTAATAGTGATATTTTACAACCCAAAAGTCTTTTCGAATTGGCGCATCTGGTTGTATTTGAATAGGAATTCCCTGCCGGGTTTTGTTATTGCAATCATTATTCCTGTTTTTACTTCTTCTTTTTTTATCAAGCCCCTGGCAATTAACTCATCAAGGTAGGATTTCATCTGACTATGAGATAAATTAGCCTTATACATCAGATGCGTTGGTTTAATGCTGCCGCCTTTTTCCTGAACTATTGCCAACATATCTGATATTATGTCCATGCGACTTCTTTTCCTTTCCATGTTTCCAGATTCTGATAATTAGGGCTAAAAAGATGGTATAGCTTATTAATTCTATAGTATTTCCAAGAACAAATAAGATTTCTATTGTTGAAAGAACAAAAATCAGTTGGCTCAAAGCCAGAAGGCTGAACGCCACAATCAAAATTTTTGTATTAAAAAACTTATTTTCTTTGTAAATTCTCCAGTAGTTTTCAACTATTAAAATAAGGAGGAACAATGCCGTCAGATGGAAGAGGTAAAAAAATTCCTTGCTTAAAAATGCAGAGATGAAAATGAAATATATTCCTAATGCATAATCCCCTACTGATTTTCTTTCTCTTGGAAGCCTGTAGATTATGTAAAGTCCTAAAAGAGTGAAAAGTTTCTGGAAGAAAAATCCTGCATAATAAAAGAAGTCCACAGAGCTAACTATCTGGCTTGTTATTATTGCCTGCCCAATTTCCTGAGTTGGCCCAATGTCATAATACAAAACAAGCTTGGTCAAAATAACTGCTAGCTGTGCTAGTGCAATCAATCCGAAGCCGGCGCCCAGATAAAGAATACTCCTGTTCTTATTTAGCTTGTAATACCTGTAAGCTAAAATAGCGAATATAAACAAGACAATGAAGCTAAAAACATCAATCAGAATATCTTTCCCAATAAACCATTCAGGGGTTAGAACAATCTTAACCATTAAGGTTTAAAAAGGAGTTCATTTAAAAAGCTTATGAAGAAAGAACCTATACAAGCTTTCTCTACAAAATCTTCACAAGTGCTTTATAAGGCAATTTCCTTGTTTAATTAGCAAAATCTCGACCTCTTTTCAACCTCCTCCCTTTGCAAAAAGGGAGTTCTCACTCTCTATCAAATTAATATCAAAATCCCCTCATATCTAATTCATTGTTCAGAATGCTTACTACCTGGCTTGCAAAATAAACCTTAGGACCAACAGAAATTTTATTGGCTTTCTTCTTAAGTCTGCCCATCTCTTTTTTTGGAAATCCATTCTGGTCTCCTATAACAAATACGCTTTTTTCAGGAATTTTTTCCTCTCTGATATTTTTCCCGCTTTTATCAAGAATAAAAATTTCATTGCCTTCTGCAATTAGGTCTTCTATCACGTGCAAAAAACTCTTTTTTTCTACAAAGCATCCAGGAACAGCTTCTGTCTTTGTTCCTGGTTTATATTTGTAAAGAATCTTTTTAATAAGATTAGCCACATCTTTTTTGCTCAGATTTGTATCTTTATTTACATGAATTTCAATATGTTTTGGCGGGTCAGGAGAACCATAAAAAACTAAGTGAAGAACAACATCATCCCTAAGCGTATGAGAAAGGAAAAATGCATTTATTATGACATGTATGGCAATATCCATTCTTCCTGCATTCATCAAATTATTCACATCGAAGTTTCCTGTTGTTCTAGCGCTTGAGGAAAAATATACAAAGGTTCTCATAAAGAAAAACAGGAAAAAGAATTATTAAAGGTTATCGTCTTCTTTTCATATAGCCAAGTTTTCTTGCGTCTTCAATTTTAATTTCTAATTCAGAAAGTTGCTTCCATTTTCCAGATAACCAATCATTGATAATATATTGCATAACTTCTTCTCTGGTTGTTCCATATAGCCCAACTTTAATTAATTCATCTAAGGCATATGCAGGAAAACCCTCTACTTTTGTTCTAATAGTATACTCTGTTTTCTTTTTTCTAACCATAATTTTATTGAATAATTATTCTTTTTAATTCTTACTCTTTAACAAACTTCTTTATGCCTGAAACATTTAACCATGTGATCATTCACCATTCCAGCACCCTGCATGAATGCATAGCATATTGTAGAGCCGACAAATTTGAAACCTCTTTCCTTCATATCTTTGCTCATTGCATCTGATTCTTTTGATGTTGCACCCATTTCTTTTAGACTATTAATTCTATTATTTATTGTTTTATGGCCGGTGAATTGCCATATATATCTATCAAAACTTCCAAGTCCTTCCTTTAATTTTAAAAAAACCTTGGCATTTTTTATTGCTCCCTGTATTTTTAGTCTGTTTCTTATAATACCGGCATCATTCATCATTCTTCTTACATCTTTTTCAGTATATTTTGATATTTTTTCAGGATCAAAGCCATGGAAAGCCTTTCTGAAATTTTCCCTTTTGTTAAGAATAGTTCTCCAACTCAATCCTGCCTGAAAAGTGTCCAGGAGTAGATATTCAAATAATTTATTGTCATTATGGCATGGATTTCCCCATTCTTCATCATGATATCTTATCATTAATTTATCTTTTTCCTCTTTCCCTGGCCATGCGCATCTTTTTTTATTTCCCATATTATTAAATCGGCTGAAAAACAAATTCCGGTTTTGCAAAAATTCTATCTTCTGAAACAACCCAGTAAACTCCGATAAATCTGCTATCACTGAAAATGCAGATTTTTTCATCTTTCTTCACCTTTTCTTCTTTAACAAGATTTTTTTTATAAATTGGCTGCCCACGCAAAATTCTTTCGGCAGAATCAGGGTTTATCTGGATTTCCTGATAAAGTTCTATGATTATTTCTCCTGGAGAAATAATTTTTCTTAATAGTTCTTCGTTTCCTTTTTTATATTCACCAACAGCTTTCTCAAAATCATATAAATTACAACTTTTTTCTTCTTTGAAAATGCCTGCTCTTATTCTTCTCAATTCAAGCATATGAGCTCCAACGTTTAGATGCCCCCCCAAATCATGAACCAATTTTCTTATGTAAGTTCCTCCTTGACATTCAACTCTGAAAAGAAAATTTTGTCCATCTTTTTCTAAAATTTCAAAACTTTTAATCTCCCGCTCTCTGACAACACGAGCAACTCTTGATTTAACAGGAGGCAACTGTTTTATCTTCCCCGTAAAATCTTTGATGGCTTTTTCTAGTTCTTCATCAGGAACAGGTTCATGAATTCTCATTATGCCAACATATTCTTTATCTTCCCCAAGAAAAAATCCTGTAAGTTTGCAAGCCCTGTTTAATGCAATCGGAAGAAC
>JBBTAB010000017.1:0-3500 GCA_038044425.1 Nanobdellota archaeon
CATTTTAAACAACAGAGTTTTCAATCTCCAACTCAATCAATCTGTTTAATTCAACAGCATATTCAAGAGGAAGTTCTTTTATTAATGGTTCAATGAAGCCAGAGACAATCATTTTTGTCGCCTCTTGTTCAGACAGACCACGGCTTGTTAAATAGAAAAGCTGTTCATCGCCTATTTTTCCAACAACAGCTTCGTGAGAGACATCTACTTCATTTTCATCAACTTCCATGCTTGGGAAGGTTGTTGCTTTGCTTTTATTGTCCAGCATCAGACCATCACATCTTACACTTGACTTAGAACCCTTTGAACCGTTTTTTATCTTTACAAGGCCACGGTAAGCTGTAATTCCACCGTTCATGCAAATGCTTTTGCTTACTATATGAGAACTTGTATTTTCAGCCAGATGATAAACTTTGCATCCCGTATCCTGGTGTTGCCCCTGATTTGCATAAGCAATTCCTATATAATCTGTTTTCGCACCTTTTTCAAGCAAGACAGAGGAAGGATATAACATTGTGACCTTTGAATTATGCACTATTAATCCATTAGCAATAAAATTATGATAATTTTCAATTTCTATATCATAAGTTGGTTTAACTCCTACTTTCTTTATTTCATCTATTCTAGCAAATCCGATTTCATTGTTGGTTTTACTTTTAAAATTAAATCCTTTAGACGTAGAATAATTTCTTCTTAATTTTTTAATATTTATTTTTTTTCTCTTTTTAGCACATTTTATTGGAAGTTCCTTTATTTTATCTCCGTTCAGCAAAATTCTCCATGAATCTTTTACTCTTACAGGATTTCCTAATATTTTTGTCTCCTTTTCTTCTCCATGTTTGAATATCCTAGAGGTTCCGAAACCAAGAATTATTGCTAATATTTTAACATCTTCTAACAATTCTTTGTTTATACTTGTTAATGCTATTGAACTATCATTAGAATGACCATCAGAATCAAAATATCCGGCCAAAAATGCTAATCTTTGCTTTTCTGGTAATGAAAAAACCCATAAAGGAACCCTTTTAGTATCCGCTTTTCCGGAAAAACCAATTTTATGGAATAACTCACATAAGACTTTTGAATTTATGATAATATATCTTTCTTTTTTTTCTGTAATATCATAATTGAATAATTTCTTTAATAGTATAATAAGTTCCTCCCTATAATCTTCTTTTTCATGCGTAGCAATATTTATTTTATTTTGTTTTAAGTCGACATGCCCGTCCCCTGTTATTAGTCCCATTAACCACATGAAATCTTCATTTGTTTCTTTTGGAATTTTCAACTTCTTATTGTATAAATGAGATATATCCATCTTAAACTTTGAATATTGATTTTTACTATTGATGGTTATTTTTTTGTTTATTTCCGGAAGATTATGGGATTTCCCTTGCATTGGAAGTTTCTTTGATATCGCTATTAAATTCCCTTCTTTGAGTTCTTCTAAAGAAACCCATTTTGTTTTAAAGAAGCCTTTTTTGTGTTTGGGATTTTTTTTCTCCCTTACAATAGTTAGAAAAGGGTGATTTGAGGAGGCATGTATTTCTCTTCCAGCAGCCCTCAGATTATAAACTAATTTTTCTCCACTAAAAATTTTAGATACTACCTTGGAGGTTTTTAATCTGTTTGTTTTTTCGTCCCATGCATAAACTTTATCTCCTTTATTTAATGAATCTATGTTTACTGGGCCCTTTGGGTTTGTGAATATCTTTGAATCTCCACTAAGGCAGCCCGTATTTCCGTTCACCCATTCCATTATTCCGTTTTCGTAGACAACGCCACGTTTTGTATTTAAATTATAAACATTTTTACTCCAGTTTTCAATGCTGGAATAACGAACACGGGCATTTTTTAAAACATGAATCTCAACACAGCCAGCATGCAGGGAATTTTCAGAATAAATTGGCGCACTGCAGCCCTCAATATAGTGTACTTCCGAACCCTCATCTGCAATTATTAATGTATGCTCGAACTGCCCTCCTTTTCTTGCATTCATCCTGAAATATGCCTGTAGTGGAAGTTCCACTTTGACTCTTTTAGGAACATAGATGAAAGTTCCTCCTGACCAAAAAGCGCAGTGCAAAGTTGTAAACTTATGGAGATTCATAGGCACACAGGTCGTCATGAAGTATTTTTTGAAAAGTTCTGGATGCTGCTTTAAACCCTCATCACAATCTAGGAAAATAACTCCTTTATCTTCCCATTGTTTTTTTAATTTGTGGTAGATAACCTCGCTTTCATACTGGGCACCCACACCTGCTAAAAATTCACGTTCTGCCTTTGGAATTCCAAGTTTATCATAAGTCTCACGGATTTCTAGAGGCACTTGGTCCCATGTAGTGGAGTTCTTTTTTGCTTCTGGTTTGATATAATAAGATATATCATTAAGATTTAGATCGGCTAGGCTTGGACCAAAATTAGGCATAGGCAATTCATAAAATAATTTTAAGGCTTCTAGTCTTTTTTGCAACATCCAGCCTGGCTCGTTTTTGTCTTTTGAGATTTGACGAACTAGTTCTTCATTTATTCCTGGCTCTGCCCTGAAAGCAAGATTCTCCGGGTTGCTGTGGTCGTAGATTTCACGATTTATTTTATTTGGCATCATTTTAATATTAGCTTAAGATAATTTTTGTTATTAATTAAACTCCTCTCTTAATGTTTTTATTCTTAAAAATTATTTTTTGCCCTACAATCTTATTTACATCCTTTATCATCATTTTTATTTCTTCATCATTCATTCCATGAATCCTCGCTCCGTCTTCTATCGTATCAAACTCTGAGAAATGACAGCCAACACAATGCAGCCCATATGCCATTAAAATTTCTGCTGCTTCTGGATGTTTTTCCAGAAGGTAATTTATAGGAGTTTCCTTTGTTATTTTTTTGCTATCCATATTGTCCGTTCGCTTTTATAATTTAAAAATTTACTCTTAACCAACAATTTAACTATTCCTAAATACCTTTTTAGTTATTAGCATTTATAGAATCAATCTCTTCGGCCACTTTAAAATCTTTCTCAGTCAACGCCTGAGCAGAATTAGTTGTCAGCTTTATTTCAACTTTGTTCTCATAAATTAGCATTTCCGGATGGTGTTTTTCCTGCTCTGCAATAACTGCAACCTCATTGACGAATTCCATTGCTCCTGTAAAATCCTTAAACTCAAAAATTTTTGCTATAGCTTTTCCGTTATCTTCCAGACCCCATTCAAAGAGTCTTTTTAGATACTCGTTTACTTGTGTTATTGAAAGTGGTTCCATGAAAAGAACTATCTCTTAGCATTCAAATAGTTTTCGTTGACTTTTTCCCAGTTAACAATATTCCAGAAAGCATCAACATAGTCTTGCCTTCTATTTTGATATTTTAAGTAATAAGCATGCTCCCAGACATCTAATCCAAGAACAGGTATTTTTCCCTGGCTTATGGGAGAATCCTGATTTGGTGTTATCATAATTTCTAACTCCCCATTGGCATTATTTACAACAAGCCAGCACCATCC
>JBBTAB010000018.1:0-3495 GCA_038044425.1 Nanobdellota archaeon
AGGGTGACTACATATTTAAACCTTTTTATTATGGGTGACTACATTTATCTTTTTTTGTAGTCACCTTTACCTACTCTTGCTTATCTGTTGTTTATTCTGGTGCAATAATGCTTAAATATACATATTCGATATCAAATTAATGGGAGAAACAGATTATCAAAAAGGAGATAGAGTTATTTATTCTGAAGAGTATGGGAGTTATGTTGCTGAAGTTGTAGAAAATAGATGCAAGCCTGAAGGAGATATTGCATATGATTTAAGAATTATAAGAGAGATTTGTCCTTCTAGATTTGGTAGTCTAAAAATAGGCGAAGTAATCCCATTTAGCAGGCCAAAAAACTTTTCTTTGGCAATGGGCCGCATAGATGGCTTAGAGGCGGAATTAGCAGCTCAAGAATAGGTTTCAACTTTCTTGCTTGTCTGTTGTTTTTTTCTTGCTTATTGAGCTTTTATGATGATTTCTAGTATAATAATGTTTAAATATAAAGAGATTAATGAAAAGTTATGTCACTTGCTATGATGGCTTTTTGCTCAAGAGACCCTCCTTTGGAGCGTGCGCAAGAAGAGTTAGAGAGATATAGAAACAATCTAATTCAATACAGAGATTTTTTAGATAGAAGAATAGAAACAGAAGGAGCACGTGCTGAAGACATAGCTGCTAGGGATAAATTATATGAATTATTTCCAGGATTAAGACCTCCAAAAGTTGTTCGTTAAGAATCAGTTTCACCTTTCTTGCTTATTGAGGATTTTATGATTTTTTAGAAAAATTCTGAATTTCATTATTGGTTAAAATAATATGTTATGTCCTAAGAAGATTCGTCAATCAGAAAAAAACCTACTCTTGCTTGTCTGGTTGTTTTTAAATAATATTTGAAAATAGAAAGGAGATTAAAAAATGCAATTCAATAAATCAAAAAAAATCCTGAAAAAATACAAAGAAGTCTTTGAAAATTTAGAAAACTATGACAAGACGGGAGAACTTCCGTTTCAAAGAAGAAGAAGAGATATAACGCTTTCAGTTGAAACTCTCAGAAAATTAAAAGAATTAAAGGAAAAAACAGGCAAGCCGATTTCAAGATTAATTGAGGAAAAACTCACCTAAAATCCCCCACAATAACATTTAAAAAGTGCTTTTATCATCTATTTTCGTAATGTTAGAAATAGGGAGATTCGGTTTTCGGTTTGAACTAGTTCTAAGATGCATAAACAGATAAATGTAAGGAGGATAAACAAGCATGAAAGTATATGTAGGAAATTTGTCTTTCAATATAGATGATGAAAAGCTTAGGGAAATCTTCGCTAAATTCGGAGATGTCGAAGAAGCTACAATCATCAAAGACAAGTATTCAGGTAGATCCAAGGGATTTGGATTCGTTACTTTTACAGATGACGCTGCTGCAAAGAAAGCGATAGAAGAATTGAATGATAAGGAAGTTGAAGGCAGAGCATTGAAGGTAAACGAAGCAAGACCAATGGAAGACAGACCACCACGAAGAGATTTCGGAAATAGGGGCGGGGGCGGAGACAGGCCCAGAAGAGATTTCGGTGGCGGAAGAGGAAGAAGGTTCTAAAATTTAGCGTCTTCTTCAATTTGTTTTTTATTTTAATTTATTCTTTTTATTATATATTTTTTATTATATATAATGCAGTATATATTTGGTGATGCGGGGCGATTGAATATTCGAAGGTATTAGGAGATTAATTATCCATATAACCGTGGAAAATTATTCTATAGAATTCTGATTGCTCTGCTACGTAATTTAAACAGACTCTTTTTTGAGCTGGAGACAAATCAGCATAAAAAGATGCTAATTCCCTTGGGCCTAAAGGGTTTTGATTAAGGCCTCTTAAAAAATTTCTGGTTTCTTCTGTAGAACCAGTTTTATCTGCAGGATCGACAGCTTCCAAATCATCAGGTGCTCGTGAATCTTGTGAAACTTCTACTCGGCCTTCTAATCTCATGCAAGAGGATTAGAGATGGCTGCTTTATAAAAATTGCTATATAAAATAATAATTAAAAATAAAATAAAAAATCTGTGGATTCTTACATCTTTGTCATGTGGTAGATCATCCACAATGTGCTAAGTCCGACCAGAGCATATACCACTGTTGTTATAAGGCCAGCGCCCAGAATTGCTTCTACTAAATTGAAATCAAAAAAACCAACAAATCCCCAGTTAAGGCCCCCTATCATAACAAGGACAAAGGTAATCCAGTCGAGAGTGCTCATTTTCATTTTTCCACCTCCTTTTCCTCTTTTAATATATTTGTAATATTGGTTTTAAGTATAAAAATCTAACTAATTTTCACTCAATCGGCATTCGAGAACAGTAATGCCATTTCCAAATTCAAGTTCAATAAAAATAGGCTCTACAGGATTTTTTCTAAGACGCTCTGGAAAAATATAATAAGAGTTTGTTTCTTTTTCCTTAAGATATTTTGTCAAGGCTCTTACTTTTTCAGTTTCTTCTCTAGTTGTATCGATCGATTCCTGAATCCAATCATATTCAGAATAATTTGGCATAATAAATAATAGAAAAATCTTTTATAAAAATTGTTATAGTAAAGAAAGAGCAAAACTTAAAAATACCTTTGATAGATAAATTAGATGACTTCAGGACTGGTATCTCTTGCATTTAATTCAGAAGGCACATGGATTGAGCCAAACCCTCTACACCAGATTCCATGCCATGCCTGCTTATACAGGGAAGAATTAGTGGCAGAAAGAACACCAAGAACAAGGGTAGAATTAATTGGCAAGCATTTGATTTGGGATTGCAAATCGTTAAGAGATATAAACCCTGAGATTTCATTTTTATCATATCTCCGGACTCTTACGATAGTTGATATGCTCATCAGAGAGAGAAAATTAGGCATAGAAATCAAAGGACATCTTAACAAAGATATAACTTATTTCCACGGAACAGAAGATCAGCTGGCTGCAGTTGCCAGAGAACTAAGGACAAATACTCTTTATTATCATAATGGGGAAATTCAAAATAAAAAGGCTTAAAAACCTGAGAATTCTGGATTTTTGTAAGTCAGGAGGTTAACTTTCGGAACATTGCTCTTAAATGGGCAAGAAGTCAAGAGATGATTTCTATGTTCTGAGGAAGGTCCGGCCACCATATTAAGGTTGTCTTTCGAAAGGAAGATTCTCGCGAGGGAAAGCTCCAGAACAGAAACGATCCTATTAAGTTAGGCTGAAACGGCTGCCTCAACCGGTGCAACCTCTTTGAGGGCTTAGTCGAATGTTAACACGTTCGGTCTGTCTGAAAAGAAACAGCGAACGACAGAAGCTGGCCTATTCCTGACTTACATCTTTTTTATTTTTCAGAAAGTCTTTTAAAACAAACAATTCTTTGTTTCTTGGGAATATAGCTCAGCGGGAGAGCACTGCCCTGAAGCGGCAGTTGTCCTGGGTTCGATCCCCAGTATTCCCATAACATTTATAAAATTAGTTTATTTCATATAAAAATAAAAGATGGCTGA
>JBBTAB010000019.1:0-2440 GCA_038044425.1 Nanobdellota archaeon
AACCTGTAAAATGTTGGATTGCCTATTTTATAAAGTTTTCGGAGAAAACTTTATTTTAACGAAATTCATTTAAAGCCCTTTTAGTGTATTCTATTATGGAAAATTTACAAACTCTTAAAACAGAATGGGATTTAAGCCACCTTGAAGAAGGAAAAAGTTTTGAGGAAAAGAGAGAGGAATGGGAAGATGCAACCCAGAGATTTGTTCAAAAATGGAAAAATAAGAAGGATTATCTTGAGAATCCAGCCATACTAAAAGAAGCTCTTGATGATTATGAAAAGTGGTCAGAACTTTATGGACCCTCTTCTGATGAGTTTTCTTCACCATCTTCATCTGATGAAGTTTATTATTTCTGGCTAAAAACACAGATAGATCAAAATAATCCTGATTTAAAGGCCAAATTTAATAAAATAGAAGAGCTTGGAAGAGAACTTGGAAATAGCATCTCTTTCTTTAAGATAAATCTTTCCCAGATATCTTTTAAAAAACAAGAGGAATTCTTAGATTCCCCAGAATTAGGAAAGTATAAACATTTTTTAAAGAGAATTTTTCAAAGGACAAAACATATGCTCGGAGAAAAAGGGGAAGAAATAATCAGCTTAAAGTCATCAAGTTCTTACTCTTATTGGGAAAAAATGGTTTCCGGATTTTTATCAAAAGAGGAAAGAGAAGTGTTAGATGAAGACGGCAATCTAATAAAGGCCCCAATTGAAAAATTATTAAGTTTAATTCGCAATAAAAACAAAAAAATAAGGGATTACGCGGCAAAGGCTTTTAACGATATACTAAACAAATATGTTGATGTGGCAGAATCTGAAATAAATGCTATTTTAGAAAATAAGAAAGCAGATGACAAATTACGTGGATTTCCCAGACCAGATTCAGAAAGACATTTAAGCGACGATATAAAAACAGACACAGTAGATAGTTTAGTAAAAACTGTAACAAAAAGATTTTATATTTCAAGAGAATTCTACAAATTAAGAGCTAAGCTTATAAAACAAGATAAATTGGAGTATCACGAAAGATCTGTGGATTATGGAGCAATTGATAAAAATTATTCTTATGAAGATTCCATAAAGCTCATTGATAAGGTTTTTAGAGAATTAGACTCAAAATTTTCAGAATTATTAAATATATTCGTGAATAACGGGTTAGTTGATGTCTACACTAAAAAAGGTAAAAGAAGCGGCGCTTTTTGCGTGCACATATCAAAATCACAGCCGACATATATAATGTTAAATCATACAAACAAATTAAAAGATGTAACAACATTTGCTCATGAATTAGGGCATGGGATAAATAATGAATTGGCCAAAAGGCAGCATTCCTTATATTTCGATACGTCTACAGCAACGGCAGAAGTTGCAAGCACTTTTATGGAAGATTTTGTATTGCAGGAGTTAATGAAGAATGCTGATGATGAATTAAAACTTTCTTTAATAATAGCAAAACTGGATGACGACATATCTTCTATAATAAGACAAATAGCTGGTTATAATTTTGAGAAAGAGCTTCATGAAAAATTCAGGGAAAAAGGATTTTTATCTAAAGATGAAATAGGAAAACTTTTTCTAAAGCATATGGGTTCCTATCTGGGGGATTATGTTGAACTATCTCCTGGAAGTGAAAACTGGTGGGTTTATTGGCATCATATGAGACTATATTTTTATGTTTATTCATATGCCTCTGGTCTTCTTATATCAAAAGCTTTGCAAAGAAAGGTGAAAGAAAATCCTAAATTCATAGAAAATGTTAAAAATTTTCTTTCTATGGGAATTTCAAAATCTTCAGAAGAGATGTTTAGAGATATGGGGGTTGAGTTAAATGAAGATTTCTGGAATAGTGGTTTAGATGAAGTTGAAAGTTTATTAAAAGAGGCTGAAAACTTAGCGAAAAAACTTGGAAAAATTTAAATCAACTTCTCCTCAAACATCCTGGAAACACCCTGCTCTTTTTTGAAGCGGATGACATTCTCCACAAAACCCTCTATTTTTGGCTCGTGGCTCACAATTATCAGTTGCTTTACTTCCAGTTGGCGCAAAACATCACGCATCTTGTCTAGTTGCTGTTCGCTGAAACCATCTGTTGGCTCGTCAAGGATTACAATGTCCTTTGTTTTTATCTTGCTGAGAAGAGAATTAACAACTTGGTTTAAAGACAGCCTGTAGGCAAGAGCAATAGCTGTGCGTTCACCGCCGGAAAGATAAGAATAGTCTAATTCATAATCCTGGTAATTTATAACAGGGGTGAATTCATCATCAAGGCTTACTTCAAAAATATCTGAAACAAGCATAGAGAACCAATCTGCAAACTTGCTGGAGAATTCTGATTTCAGTTTCATCATTACATTTCTCTCTGTAAATGATACCAGAGAAATAAATATCTTGGAAATCCATTCTTCCAGTTTTGAAATGGTTTCCAACTTTTCTCTTATTTC
>JBBTAB010000020.1:0-18470 GCA_038044425.1 Nanobdellota archaeon
CAAACTTTAAGAGATTTAAATGTAAAATGGCAAGAAATAAAATTAACATGACAAAATTAGCTATTAACTCTCGGCATCGAGGCAGATAAAGATTTTAATAGCTTGGCTTCTATAATTAAATCATTAATAGAGAAAAAATGACAAACACAGAACCCGTAAAAGGCTTTCGTGATTTCTCCGGAAAAGAAGCTGTGAAAAGAGCAGAAATAAGGAAGTTAATAGCTGAAACTTTCGAAAAATATGGCTTTGAGCCTGCTGAAACCCCTGTCATAGAGCAGGAAGAGTTTGTCAGAGGTGAGAACAAAGAAGACGAGGCTGTTTCAGATATTTTTAAACTGCAAGACAAGGGAAAGAGAAACTTGGCTTTGCGTTATGAATTTACATTCCAACTAAAAAGACTTATGCAAAACAAAAAGCTTCCATACAAAAGATATCAAATAGGGGAAGTCTTTCGTGATGAACCTGTTGAAGGAAACAGATTCAGACAGTTTACCCAGTGTGATGTTGATGTTGTTGGTTCTGGAGAAAGAAACGAGGCAGAAATTCTTGCTCTTTCAAATGAAATAATGAAAAAATTAGGAATTAAGCCTATAATTTTAATTAATAATCGTGGATTGCTAAACGATATTTTAGAGGATAATAACATAAAAGAAAAGAATAAATTACAGGTCTTACGGGAAATTGATAAATATAATAAGATTGGGGAGAAAAGGGTAAGAGAGAATTTGAAAAAGCTAGGTGCAGATAAGGTTATTACTAGTCTAAAAAAGGGAGAAAAATATTTTAATAAATTTCAAAGTTACAAGGAGATATTATTCCTTTTAGAATACTGCAAACTCTATGGCGTAAAGGTTTCATTTTCTCCAACGCTTATTCGTGGCTTGAGTTATTATAACAAAAACGTATTTGAAATTAAGGCTGCTGGAATAAAGGAAACTCTTATTGCAGGAGGAAGTTATATGTTTAATAAAGTTCAATGCACAGGGGTTTCATTTGGCTTGGACAGAATTTCTATGTTGGCTAAATTAGATGTTAATAAAGAAAGAACTCTTATAATATCTTTAGGCAAGGATGACGAGGCTATAAAACTAGCAAATAAATTAAGAACTAAAAATGAAATAACTTCAATTTATTACGGAAAGCCAAGCAAAGCTCTTGATTATGCAAATTCCTATAACTTTCAGAAAGTTATTTTTGTCGGAGAAAAAGAAGTCAAGGCAAAGAAATTTATGGTTAAGGATATGAAGACAGGGAAGGAAACAGGGTTGAAGATTTAGGTATTCTTTGATGTGGATTAATCTAGGAGTAGTTACAGACAATTAAATTTAAAAAGCCTTATTGGTATTTAAAGGCATAAAAATATGGATTAAAATGAACTTCAAAAATGTGCTTACCGGAATACTTTTATTATCGCTCATCATACTATCTTCCCCTATTATGAGTGCGGAACTTTCTTTTAACGACTTTAATGAGTTCTTCCAGGATAATGTAACTCAATTAACAATAACAATAAATCAGAATGAATCCCAAGCAAATCTCTATTTGAATACCGCAGGAACCAGTTTTGATACACAGGGTATATCATGTAGCAATCTGAATATAACAAGTCTATGTGATTCACTTGGAGCAATAAATGGGGAGCTTAATTTTAATGTATCTGATTTACTTAATGGCGTAAATGGCAGTGTTAAGATAAAAAATGGTTTTAATTATCCTCAGTTTGAGAGCCTAGCATTTTCTAATGAGTTAATTAGAATAAGCCCAAGCGTGTCGGTGTCGTTTACTTTTTTAATAAATCGTATTTTTAGTTATGCTGGAGTCCCTCTCAATAGTTCTAGTAGTCTCTCAGAATTTAATAATTATTTAGTACAGAACCCTCTTTCAAAAGCTTCTGATAGAAATATAAACTTTACAAAGGAAGGAAATTATTATACTTTGTGGAATGATCAGGGCTATGGGGACATAGATAATTACAAAAATGAAATAAGACGAATAATCAATGAAAGTGTAACACAAATAACTATACCAAATTTGCTTTCTGAGATAATCCCAATAATAAATGAAACCTCTGCAGGAAGTGGCGATATGATTAATAATCTTTTAGAAGGCGTTAATCTTGATTATACCATTGGCGCAATAGATCTCTCATCTGTTCAATTAAAAGATGGAACCTATGATATTCCAGTATTTATACAAAAAGATAATACCACCTTTACTAAAACCATAACCTTAATAATTCAGGGAGTTGAGAATAAAGAAACAAACATAGTTGTGAACGGAACCTACACCCCAATAAACCCTGAGATTGCTTATTATATAAGGGGGATAGATGGGCTTGGAGAGAATACATTAAGCGTTTCGTTCTTTGATGTTTTTAGCTCAACCTTACCTTCTAACACAAAAAGTGTTATTAAATACATGGATATATCGGTTTCTAATAGTTCTCCTGGAACAATTAGATTTAAAGTTCCTGTAGCAGATGTTTCAACCCCTTCATTAGTTAGTTTGTATGTTTTGGAGAGTACTGGCTGGGTCAAATTATCTACAATATTAATCAATCAAGCTAACGGATTTTATGAATTTGAATCTTCAACCCCCCACTTCTCTATGTTTATGATAACCGAGACAATACAAACAACCTCTGGAGGCGGGGGCAGATCAAGAGACAGGACTGTTTCAGAACCCGATACACTTCCTCAAATAACCAGTCCAGTACCAACCACCCCTGAACCGATTGAAGCAACACCACCTGCTCCAACAAAGGGATTCTTTGCCGGAATAACTGGTGCATTTATTGGCGCATTGGGAACAGGAGGCTCAATAATGGTGATTGTATTCATTGTTTCTGTAGTTGGATTGATGGTTATTCTTAGAATAAAAAGAAAAGTAGAAGGAAAAAAAGGGAGAAAATTAAATGAAGAGGGTGATAAAAATGAGGTATGAGGTTTATTGTCTTCCTGATTTTAGGGATATTTGTTTTTCAACTAGTTATTGCAGCTAGTTCTGAAGTGGTTAATATTAATTTTGAGGTTAAAGATGAAAATGGAAATCCTTTGCCAGATACCCTAATAATAATCCAGGGAATTACAAATACCGGCTTTAGTGAGAGTAAGTTAACTGATTCAGGTGGGAAGGCATCTTTTACTTTGAATAAAAATGAACTGTTTATTTATATTGTTTATAAATTGTCTTACAAGGAACAAACAGGAAGCTTCTTTACAAGCGGGGACAAAAACATTCAAATAACACTGCAAAAGCTTCCGGATGACCAGTGGTTTTTTTATCTCCTTAACAACGGGGAGATAGAGTTCTCGTTTAAAAGCTTAGATGACAATACAAATTATGAAACTGGTGATTATATAAAAGAGATATTGAAAATAAGAAATGTAGCTGAAAGAAATATTAAATTGGTTGAAGATAAAAGTACCTTTCAGACTATTGATGGCCAAACAATGAATGCACTCAGAGCATGGGGGAAATTTCTCGATTTAAGTAATGACCTCCCTGGTCTGGAGGAAATAACATTAAAAAGAAGGGGATGGATAGAAGCAACATTATCTGATGGTTTAGTAAAAATATGCATGAGTAATCTAATAGTAATCTATGGGGGAAATACAATTGAATTATCTGGAGAAGAATTTCTATGCGTAGAAGAGGGTCGGCAGTATAATAAAGTTCCAGAATGGATCTTAAAGAATAAGTACAGGTTTAAAATAGATTATTTCTATGAAATAAGCGGGATAGAAAAGCAAATTAATTTTACATCACAAGAATTTTTTATAGATAACATAGATTGGAAGCCAGAGATAGCTTCTTTGCCTGAGACAGACCTAGCAATTGATGAAGAATGGTTATATAACATCCAACTGAAAGAGTATGACGAAAGCTTTTCCAATCTCTTAGATATGATAAATTATAAGCTAATTGAAGCACCTGATGGAATGACTGTGGATAAAGATGAAGGAATTATCAGATGGACTCCTGTTCAGAATGGAAATTATAATGTTGTTGTAAGAGCATACCATGAATATTTTGAAAATGACCCAGAAAAAATAACATATGTTGATCAAGAGTTTGTATTAGAAGTAGGTGGGGAGCTAAACAATCCCCCTATTATAACCTCAACCCCTGTTACTTCTGTTAATGAATCAGCAAATTATTCTTATCAAGTTGTTGCAACAGATGCTGACAATGATGCATTGACATATTCTATTACAGAAAACCTCGGCTGGCTATCAATAAGCAGTTCTGGATTAATAACAGGAACAGCTCCAAGTGTTAATTCTGACACAAACTATGCAGTTACTGTTCAAGTTTCAGATGGAATAGCCACAACAACACAAAATTATGTTTTAACTGTGGTTGATGTTCCTGAACCAAATAATCCTCCTGTTGCAAATAATCAAAGTATAACAACAAACCAAGATACTCCTATGACCATAACTCTCTCAGCAACGGATGTTGATGGTGATTCCTTTACGTTTTCCTTGCTAACAACTCCATCAAATGGTGTTTTATCTGGCTTTAATTCTACAACTGGACAGGTAACATACACACCTAATACGAGCTTTACCGGTTCTGATAATTTCACATTCAAAGCAAATGATGGAATCGCTGATAGCAATAATGCAACCATCTCTATAGCTGTAAATCCGGTAATACCAACAAATAATCCCCCTATTATTACTTCCATGCCTATTACAGAAATAAATGAAAGTGAAGCATATTCATATCAGGTTACTGCAACAGATTCTGACAATGATACATTAGCCTATTCTTTCTCAGGTCCGAGTTGGCTTACAATGGATTCTGCAACAGGATTGCTATCTGGAACAGCTCCTTCTGTGACCGCGGATACAAATTTTAATATTACAATCACTGTTTCAGACGGGGCAGACACGGCAACACAAACTTATATGCTGAATGTATTAGATGTTATTTCCTCACCAACAAACAATCCTCCTGTGATAACCTCAATGCCTGTTACAGAAGTTAATGAAAATAGGGGATATTTGTATCAGGTTACAGCAACAGACGAAGACGGAGATACTCTAACATATAGTTTAACACAGGCTCCTAACTGGCTTTCTATAAATTCAAACACAGGGCTTATTACAGGAACTGCGCCTGAAGTAGATTTAGATACCAATTATGATGTTACAATTGAAGTTTCTGATGGAAATGACAGTGTTACGCAAAACTATTTCATTGTTGTAAAAGAAATCCCCTCTTTAGAATCTAAGACCAAGAACAAGGGTATGATGGTACTTCCTGCAGATGAATTTTATGAACAAAAGTATCTTGAGCAGTTTAATGCTCCTAAAATAGCAATATATAATATTCCTGCCACTAATGTGTCTATAGTGAGTTCTTCGAAAAATAAATTAGAAACGACTGAAAAAACACTAACAAAATCAATAATGCCAATACTAATAATTCTTAATTTAACAATATCAATTATTTTGACAATCAAACTCACAAGAAAAAACATAATAGGGGGAAATTTAGAGGGGAGGTATTTTGTTTAAAAATGAAATTAAAATATTTATTACCTTTTTTATTTTTCCTTGGTATCCCCCGCGTATCAGAAGCACAATTCAAAGCAGAAGCTAATCCTAACTATCTGGATGTGAAAAGCGCGTATGCTGATATTTCGTTGAGAAATCCTTTTGGGTTAGAGAATCTGGTCAATACTAGGGGTGATATTCAATTAAAGTATGGGAATAACGCACTTTATCTTGTAAGAAACGGGCTTCTCAATCACACTTATGGGGGAAATATTGATCTGGGATTGATTGAATTTTATCATAATAGATCAGAACAAAGCGACAGGGATGAAACTCGTGAAGTACAGGATTCTCCTATCGGGAAAATTATAACTGAAACAACTATATTGGATGACAGCAGATCAAGGGATTTTGGTTTTGCTTTAAATTACAGGAATTTTTTTGCTAGTTATGAATCTGCCACCCAAGAGAATAAAATAGATGGAAGCACTCTGATAACTATAGGCGAAGATCAAGATCTTGTACCTTTTTCTTCTGGATTCAATAGCGAAAGCACTGTATATGGAATTGGGTTCAGAAACGGATTTTTCAAATTCATTCAAAACAGACACCAAAACAGAGGAGATGGGGAAGAACAACCTGAAGAAAGATTTAATAATTATCTTATAAATGCAAATTATTCTTTTGGTGGTGCGGAAAGAGAAAGAGTCAACCTAAATGTCTATTATGGAGAAGATATTTCTGGTTTTTTTAATTTTAATCTTTTTAGAAATATAAATCTTAATCTCATTTATGACCGCGGAGAAGATGATTTTACAGCAAATTTATCAACCCATAATTATTCGAGGCTAAATCATAGGGATTTTGAAAGACATCTTGAAAATGGACTTAGGGCGGTTTCACGGATTTATGATTCTAACTTAGAAACCACAAGAAGATATCTTAATGATATGTTTTTTACCAAACCTTTTTCTTATGATTTTTCAATAAGTTTGAATGAAGGCGAAGTAACAGCCAACCTAAATTTAAATTTAAGAAATGTTTTATTCCATTACTCAAGAGAAAGCCAAGCAATTGGTCTTAGGTATAAGTTTATGATAGGGGAATATGATTTTAGGCAAGATGAGGCAAGATTTGGTGTGTTTTTCGGAAGACAAAGAGATTAATCAGGGCCTGCAGTATAATGGTTTAATTATGCAGTGATAGAACATCTAAGACATAAAACCCAGCCGAAATCTTTATAAAAGACGTATACGTATATGTATTATGGAAAAAACAACAATAGTTTTAAGAGAAGATGTGAAACAAGCTTTGCTAAGAGAATTTGGAAAAAGGAAAATGTCTGCCATTATTAATGACCTGTTGTTTAAAGAGCTTATATTGCAGAAAGAGAAAGACATGTTTGGTTCGGATAAGTGGCTCACAGGCAAGAAAATAAAAGAGGCACGAGACCATCATGATCGTTTTTGATAGCTATGCTTGGTTTGAATATTTTGCAGGAAGTGAGAAAGGGAGAATTGCTAAGAAAATTATAGAAAACAGGGAGGAAATATTAACGCCCTCTGTTTGCATATCAGAAATAAAGAGAAAATTCATGAGAGAAAACAAAGAATATGCATCCAGAATAAAATTTATAACGACAAGAAGCAAGATAATAAAGATTGATTTTGACATATCAATGCTTGCAGCAGATTTATCCTATAAAAGAAATTTATATATGATTGACGCGATAGTTTATGCTTGTGCTCTGTTTCTTAAATCTGAATTGTTGACCGGAGACCAACATTTTAAAGGAATGGATAAAATAAGGTTTCTTGGTAATTAGGGCTTGTCGCGTGGGGGCTCTATTATGCATGGCTGGCAGTCATAACTCTGATTTCAATTCCCGGCAGGTCCATTTAAGAAAGAGATATTTTATAAATTATCTTGCCATTATTCTCTTAATGTTCAGGGTTTTTCGTTCAATACATTACAAAAAGAAATTACTCAAAGTGGATAAATCGGAACAGGATAAAATAATAAAATTTGAACAGAGCTTAAAGAGTCAGCCATTTTCTGGTAAGCCATTGGGTTATAAATTTTTTAGAGAAAAGAAATTTAATGGAAAGAGGGTTTTGTTCTTAATATACGAAAGCCATGAATGTGTTTTTCTTATTACTATCACAGATAAGAAAGCACAACAATATGAAATTGATTTGATAAAGACTAACCTTGATGTTTACAAAAACGAATTAGAGAGTATATTAAAAGGACTTTAAATCTCTTCTACCCTGCCCTTAAGAATATCCTTTATTCCTTTAGCTATATCTATGAGAATTTCTTTATCTACTTCCCTATATTTTTTTAGTTCTCTATATTCTTTTATAGGTATTCTTATCATTTCTTCCATGATACAATATCACCCTCTTCATTTATATATTTTTCTGGCAGTCACTCAACCTCAACTTCCATTTTCCAACTATGATCCTCTCCTGTGAAGTCAGCGCCTGTAACTTTCAATGGTCTTTCGAATAGTGGGCACTCAAGCACAAAAGTTTCAAATTCCCCGCCTTCTCCTGCAACATGAATCTTGTATTTTTCATGAAGTTTTGTTACATCTTCTATAAACTTTTCATCAATAACTCTGCCAAGCCAGGAAGCGCCAAGGGGGTACGCAGAGACGCCGATTATCACAACTTTAAATTTATTGTTTATTATATCTCTTAGATACTGGAATTCATCCTTGTGCCATAAGGGATTTATGCATTGCAATCCCAGATTATCACAAATCTTCTGAATCCTTGATGCCTGGTAGTCTGAATGAAGAGCCCCTGTGACAATTCCTTCAATTTTGTATTTCTTAATAGCTGCTTTAATCGCTTTTTCTAAATCTTTAAGCTCTTCTTCTTTAACCCCATTGGTCTCCCCTGTTAAAATCGGAATTCCCATTACTTCTGCCTGCTTTTTTGTCTTGAATATAGATGGTGTGTGAAACATATAGCTGTCTGGATTTTCAGAATAAATAGTTATAAGGCAGGCTATTTCATGGCCTTGCTTTTTTGCCAGCCATGTGGCCATTGTTGAATCTTTTCCGCCAGAAAATAATACACCTAATTTCATTTTAAAGAAAGGTTTGATGGCTTTTTAAGAATTCTTAGTGTATGATAGCAGTTATTTGATAGGGCATATGATATAAGTTATAATGGGATATACCTTAAGTTAAATAGTAAAATATGAAAATTATTAGGGGGTATGAGAATCTTTTTTAAAATTATTATAAATTCAATCTTCTTTTCTTTTTCCGTGAGCAATGCTTTCCTCAAATCCCGCAGAACTTATCTCGATAAAATCAGCTTTCCCAACCAAATCTTTTATTTTTTTGGCACCAACATAAGTCATCCCAGAAGCTAGGCTTCCGAGAAAATCCCTGACTATTGGCTCTATAGGCCCTTTGCATTCAACAAGAATTTTTTCTCCTTCAATACTGATAACTTCTTTGTCCTTTTCCCCGTCAAGTTCTTTTTTCTTAAGAGAAACATCATAACTTGCAGAGCCTCTGTAAATCTTGAATTTTTTCCCATTTTCTTCAATAATTTCTCCAGGAGTCTCATCTGCTCCTGCAAATATATTCCCGCACATTACATTATCAGCGCCTGCTCCAATTGCCTTTACAACATCTGAAGGCATTCTTATTCCACCGTCTGCACAAATTGGGATTTCTCCCTTAATTGCCTCATAAACATCCATTATCGCTGTAATCTGGGGTATACCAGCACCTGTTTTTAATCTTGTTGTGCACAAAGATGCTGGACCAATCCCAACTTTAACAGCATCGGCACCTTTGCTTAGAAAATATTCTGCAGCATCTTTTGTTGCAATATTGCCAGCCATAATATCTACATTAGGATATTTTTCTTTTAGATAATCCAGAGTTTTGCCAGCGTATTTGGAATGGCCATGCGCAATATCTATTACAAGAATATCTACTTTTGCATTTACCAGTGATTCTGCTCTTTCTTCAACATCTTTCACACCTATTGCAGCTGCACACAGCAATCCCTCTGCCTTGACTTTTTTGACTTCCTCTACTTGCTGCCCTATTGTCATAAACCTATGAAGAACTCCTAGACCGCCAAGCTTTCCCAAAGCAATAGCCATTTTAGATTCACAAATAGTGTCCATATTTGTAGCTACAATTGGAATATTAATTGAATGATTTCTTGTGACTCTTGTCCTGAGATTTACATCTCTTCTGGAAAGAACTTTGTTATATTTTGGAACTATCAATACATCATTAAAAGAATACCCTTTTCCTATTATTCTTGCCATCCCATATAATTATGAGTTTAAGGGGTATTTATGGTTTTTTGTGTTAAATTTCTATTAAATAAAAATCAGTCAAACAGCTTTCCAAGAGGATTTTCAAAATCCTTGTTAATTTTTTCAAGCCTTTGCTTTTTTTCCTCGTCTAATTCTTCTATTCCTTTCTCAAGTTCTTCCCTCAAATCAGCAAATGGGTCTGGATTGTTAGCGAGGTAGGTTTCTTTAAGCCAGATATTGAAATCTTCAAAATGAGTCTCTTGCTCAAGCCAGACTTTTTTCTGATGGTCTAGGTGAAGCAGGGGGGAAAAAGTCATTATTCTTTCTTCTTTATCTGTTCCTACAAGTTCTGTGAAAGACACCTTTGTCTTTTGCTTATTTTCCTTGAAATGATGAATAAGCTTTTCATATAATTCTCTTATCTTATTTTTTATGTTAAATCTTCTTTTTGGAAGAGAGAGATCCATTTCTCTAAGGGCATTTTTGTTTACTATTTCTTTCTTAATTCTTCTGTTTTCTGTGATAATTGCCTTGTTCAGAGATTCTATAAGCTCCTTAAGAGTTACGCGCCTGAACCTTGGCATAGGGCTTCTTGGAATAAGCTCAGGAATTCCTTCTTCAAGATCTATCCTTTCTAACTCATATTTCTTTTCCTCTTTTTTACCAAAGAGTATTTCATCTATTGACTTTATGTATTTGTTAAGAAGAATCTCTGACTTAATTCTCAGGAGGATGGCTGCAGCGAGCAGGACTTTGCTGGAAACAAAGAAATCAGCTTCTTCAAGATTTTTTATCTTATCCAGATATTTGTCTGTAAGAAGTATTATATCTACATTCCATGGATCTAATTGCTCTGTATTTATTAAGTCATAGATTATCTCCTGCCAGCCAAGCTCTCTGCTGAATAATAGATCATGAAGCTGCTCTTGTTTGACGGCTTTTGCCGACGAATAAGCTAAAATCTCCTGATTTTTGTCTTGTTTGACAGCAGAATCGCTTGGATTTTCCATTTTTATATAGAATAATCTGGAACTTATAAATCCTCTGAGGTTAATGTAGTGCCTAATATTCTCTTTATGTAGTGGCTATTTTACCTATTTGTAGTGCCTAATTACTTATTTATGTAGTGCCTAATTCTACATGATTTTCACTCCTATAAACTAATTATCGACTGTCATTTTTAAAGAGTAACAGGAACGAAACATTTAAATATAAGGGAGAGTTAGAAACTTTATCACCTCTTTTTCCCCAGGAGACGCTTCAGGCCACACTAATTTTAAGAGGTCTGAAGCACTCCCAGGGTTCATAATTAATTTATCAAAAATTAAAGTCGTGGGTTGTACTAACATTATTTAGTGTTTGTATCCACGCAATTATATTTACTTTATTATTAATTTATCAAAAAATTAACTTTGCAGGCTTATTAAGAATTCATTATTTATTATGATTTTCTTGCCTGCGTGAATATTATATTGAATTGTATTAACAAACTTTATAGACTAAAGTGCATAAAGATTAATATTGGTTATACTAAAGGGGGTATTACCTATTGAACCCCCTCCCTTTTTAAAATGCGCATAATGATTTTTATAGATTTACAAAATTTTGAAATGAGTTGTAAATCAGTTAATATACATTAGATGTTGGATTATTATAAAATTCCTCAATTTTTATTAAATTATGTTGCTAAAAAATATGGTTTATATAAACACAATCCTTATCTTATAAGAGCATATGCTTATACAGGGGAGTATACTAATTCTCTAATGGAACAATTAAGAAGTTTCTATGGAGAAGATTCTGAAAAATACAAAGAATATCTAGAAAAAGCCAAAAAACAAAAGCAAGTAGAAAAATGGTTTGGCAAATGTGATTTTTTTGAATTAAAGTTAAAACCGCTTAAATTTAGAGACAATGAACCTAAACAGAAGGGTGTGGATGTTCAATTAGCAGTAGATTTAATTTCTCACGCCTATCAAGATAATTATGATTTAGCAATTATTTGCTCAGGAGATGCTGATTTATTAGAATCTGTAATTCAAGTAAAAAGTCTTGGGAAGGGAGTAATTGTGGTTTCTAAAGTGGGAGATGGGGAGGATGAATCAACATTATCTTTTGCCATGAGAAAATATTCAGATTCGGTGGTAGATCTTGGAAAATTAACTCCTGAAGATTTTAAAGAATTTACTCATTTATACAAGGAATGGTAAGATGGGAATTCCCCAAGTTTCAAAATTGTGTTTCTTACCACAATTAATCTTTTAAACCGGGAATTTCTTTGGTTTTGGATGGAGAATAATTTAGAAGTAACTATCCGTGGCTGGGAGGTTGAAATTTCTCTAGAAAAATCTGAACAATTTAGACAAAATATTGGAAGGATTCTCGAAAAAACGGGTTTTGTAAAGGGAGAAAAATACTGGGAAAATGTGGAGATAGGTAGATTAAGATTATATTCAACAAGCAGGCATACAGGGTGTGGTATAGAAACTCGGCATTTATTAATGAAATCTCCTTCTGTGATTGAGGGGGTTCCTCCTATTGCTAGGATAATTGAACAAGCAATACATGATCAAGAATTGATTTCATTTAAAATAGAAAGATATTCTGGATATGCCTAAAAAATAATTTTATTCTTTATTTTCTTCTGTTTTCTTGCTCATAAACTCTGAATAATGGCATTTTCCGCAATAAACCCTTTCTTTTGTGGTCATCAAAAAAATTCCTGGCCCGCATCTCGGGCAGAACCTTTCTCTTGTGACTTTATCACCAGAAATCTTATATTTTGCATATTTCTTGCTCGTTGGCTTGTTCTTGTGTTTCTTCTTACCTTTCTTTTCCTTAGGCATTTTGTTTCCTCAAAAGGACTTCGTTATTTTGTAATATCGTTGCCATTTTAATCCTTTACCTTATTTAGCAGCTCCTTTTTCAGCCTCTTTTTTCTTTTTTACTTCAACTATGTTTTTTTCCTTTGCAGAACTATAAATATTTGCTTTTATGTTAAAATCACCTATTCCAAAATTTCCTTTTATACCTTTAATCTTTATATTTTCTGGAGAAACAGAAAACTTCTTCGAAAGAAGCTCGAGGATATGGGCCCTGCTTGGTGTGATTTCTGAGCTTATTGTTGCCTTTATTTCTTTTCTGTTAAAAAAGATGTTATGTTTTTCTTCAAGAATTTTTAAGCTCATCTTGTTTTAATGGCAAAATTTCCTTTTTCTTTTAAATTAAGTTTTTTTGCAATCTCTGATTTTTCAGGGTTTAAAACCTGGATCCTTCCTTTAAATCCCTCTGTATTTTCCCTGGACTCGCATCTTGGGCATTTTTCTCCTGCGTCATAAATCGTGTTGCAAAGTTTGCATGCTTTTTGTTTCATTTTCTAATGAAATAAAATGGAAATCTTTGATTTACTTTTTGCTTAGGCATTTTTTTTCTTTCCTCCCTTCTTCCCCTTTGCAGTCCTTTCTTCTGTTCTTTCTGCTTTCTTTTCTTCCTTTTCTTTTTTAATAGCATCTTCTTTTACCCATTCCAGTTTTCCAAGTCCTGGCTGCCTCATTGTCAAACTTAGTTTTGGTTCTTCTCCTTTATGGCTAATGGCGACTATTCTGGCGATGCATAAATCTCCCTGCTTAAGAACTTTTTTGCTTGATTTTCCGCTAAGAGTGTTTGTTTTGCTGAAACTTACATAATCTTCCATTGCCTGGCTTATATGCATCATGCCCCTCATATTTCCCATATCTATGAATGCACCAAAATTAGTTATTTCAGAAACTATCCCGTAGACCAGTTCGTGGAGTTCTGGCTTCCATACCAGAAGAGTAAATGCAGAATTATAATAGGCAGCGCCGTCTCCAGGGATTATGACTCCTTCCCCTACTTTTAAAACATCTATCACAGAAACTACTTTGCCAAGTTCTTTATCATAATAATCAGAATATGTTTCTCTAAGCTGCTGCTCTACGGCCTCGATAGTCGGAATTCCAAATAGCTTTGGCTCCACTCTTATATAGTCCTCAATTTCAGTCAGATAGAACATTTTTACCTGTGAGAGAGAGTAAAAAATGGTTTTTAAAGGTTATTATATAAAACCTAAATTTTTTTAAACAAGTTCACGATTAGCTTTTTATGGGAGAAAACGACGGGGGAGCAATAAGGTTAATTTCTGTTAGTTTTTTCGAGCCAAGATATTTAGAAGAAGATGTTATTTATGTTCATCTTATGTCTTATGGAAGCGAGATAGGCGCTAGGGCATTTTCAGCAGTAGATTTTAGATATGATGGAGATTTGGTCGAGGGGAATACCCTAAAGGATAAAGGAAGAAAAGCATCAAACATGACCCACAGTGGGAGAGAAGGATTCGCTATATGCGTGCCAAACCATCAAGAATTCATTAGAAGATTAGAATCAGAAAATAATGGAAGAACAGGATATAGCTTACTTAAAGATTGTGTTGAACTTTCTAAAAGACTCCAGGAAATTAGAGGCTTAACAGGAATTGTAACAGACAGATAAAAATATTATATAATCTCCAGTTTCTTCTTCTGCCTTATAACCAATTTAGGATTCTTGATTTTCTTTTTTAAACCAAGATCAAGTGTTGCTACAACAGCGGCTGGGTTTTCTTTGGCAAAGTTTATTATCGCACTATCTGCATCTTTCCCTGGAATTTTTATTAAGTCAAATTTATTTTGTTGGATAATTTTTAATGCTAATCCTGCTCCAAGTCCTTTTAATTCTCTGATTACCTGTTCAGGTATAACTATCTGCATGCCCTTAAGCTCTATATTGTCAAAAAAATCTACTTTCTGTTTTACAGCTGTAAGGATAAAACTTGTATCAAGTATGACTTGCTTCATGTTTTATTTCTTTTTATATACAATTTAATTTCCTTAAGAGATAAGTGGGAGGATTTAAGTCTTTTTTCATGCTCCTTAGAAACTCCATATGATTTTCTCATTAGTGCATATAACTCCTGTCCGTACCCTTTTTTTATAGTTAGTTTATCTGCTTCTCCCTCTTCCCATCTTCTAAATTTTTCTGAAATAAGATAGTTGATTATAAAAGAAATTTTTTTGGAAAGATTTCTGGCTTGGTGCCTTTGTATATGTGATAATTCATGCGCAAAAAACCCTTTTAATTCTTTATCAGAAAAAGTTCTTAAAACAGGATTTATTATAATAACATTAAAAAATCCAAGATTTATTGCTTTTCCAAAATATTTGAATTTTCTCTCTATGTAAATTAGCCTTCTTCCTTTCAGAACAATAAAGGCTTTTTTTATTATGCTATCTGAAATTTTTTTATATCTTTCAAGATGTTCGTTCATCCAAAAAACAAGGGAAAACAATATAAAAACTTAACATTTTCGGGACAATAATCTTTATATAATAAGTACTTTTTAGGTTTTGAGTTATGAAAAAAACAAAAGTTAGCCTCGGTCATGGTTTACCTGTAATGTCTTTAAAAGGGTTGGAAAGGTTAGTTATGGAACTTAAGTCTCTTAGAAAAAGAAGAATTAGACAGGATCCACGAACAATTAGTTTATTAGATAACGGGGAAGTTAAAGAAAGGGTTATTTATGTTAGAATCCCTGAGTATCCAGGAAGGGTCTTTGAATATGTTGTCAGAGAATATGGGGATATAGGATTTAGACATACATTTCTTAGTATTAATAAATATACTTCTAGCGATTTAAGAAAAAGAAAAGGTTAATGGATTCAATCTTAACATTTATTAATTACTTTTTACAATAATTATCATGCAAGAGGCTGAAAACATCCTTAGAATTTTTCAGGAAACAAAAGAGGCTGTTTCTAGAGGTGATTCTGCAGAGATAAAAAATCTTAGCAACCAAACAAATAACACAGCTGCGTTGACTAACGATCCTGATAATATTGCTACAGCAGTAGTTGTTTATGCACTTAGCAAGATAATAGAAAGAGAGGACTACAAAAATCTTCCTGGGTGGAATAAATTTTATGGTGTTTATATTGATTGTATAGACAAAGTTATTAATTCCCTTAAAAGAGGGGATGATGAAGCCTTCAGGAAACACGTGAAGATGCTGAGAGATGCAATAAATAGGCTTTCTGGCAAGCTCAAAGATTATATCCAGGATGTTTTCAGAAAAGCTAGTATCAACAAAGCCTCAAAGATTTATGAACACGGAATTTCTATGGAAAAGACAGCGAGCCTTTTGGGAATTACCCTGTTTGAGCTGGCAAGCTATGCTGGCCAGAAAGAGGAAGCAGAACTCCCTCAGACAAAAACAATAGATGTAAGAATGAGAATTAAACTTGCAATGGAGATGTTTGAATGAAACTGACAAGTTATGAAAAAAGAAATTATGTAATGAATGATAAGAATGATTTTGTTATACTTAAAAAAATAAAATTGCTTGAAAAAAAGAAGTTAAATACTAAAGATAAAAAGGCTGTTAATTTGGTAGGAACTCAGCTGAAAAGAAATTGGAGATTGCCGTTAATTAGATATTTAGATAAATTATTACTAAAGTATAAAAAATGAAAAAGGAAACAACCAATAAATCAATAAAAAAGATAATCATCTTTGATTCAGGAGCTTTGATAAGCTTCTCAATGAACGGAATAACAGACATATTAAAAAAACTTAAGGGGATTTTTCCAGGAAAGTTTTTGATAACTTCTGAGGTTAAAAGAGAGATTATTGATGTTCCTTTAAAGATAAAAAAATTTGAGCTGGAGGCTCTTAAAATAAGGCAGCTTCTGGATGAAAAGGTTTTAGAGATGCCTTCTTCTATGGGAATAAATGATTCTTATATTGACCAAGAAGATGGTGAAATTTTAAAAATAGCAAACTCCACTTTCATCGGGAAAGGAAAGGAGATACATATTCTAGATCATGGGGAAGCTTCATGCCTGGCATTAAGCAAAATTCTTTCCGAAAAAGGAATAAAAAATGTGATAGCAATTGATGAAAGAACAACAAGGCTTCTCGCTGAAAAACCAGAAAATCTGAAAAGTATTTTTGAAAATAGAATGAATACTAAGATAACGATAAAAAAACAAAATCTGGAATTCTTTAAAGACTTTAAAATAATAAGATCGCCAGAGCTTGCTTATGTTGCATACAAAAGAGGACTTGTAGATTTAAAGGATGGAAATCTTGTTCTTGATGCTCTTCTCTATGCTTTAAAGTTTAAAGGCGCTGCAATTTCCGGAGATGAAATTGAAGAAATGAAGCGATTGAGTAAGGCTTAAAAATCATTGATTTCTTTTAGAAAGAAGGGTCTGTAGTTCACCGTCAGAATACCTGGCTCCAGAGTTTCATAAAAAACAGAGTGCCCAGGAGAAAAGGGTTAAATTCCCTTCAGGCCCATTTTAATAAAAAACAGAGGTAATAATCATGAGTTATAACGGTTCACATCTTATCTGCGAAAAACATTCAAAAGAAACTACTTATTGCACTATAGAGCAAAAGTGGATTTGCGTAATGTGTGAATTGGAGAAGGATAATTAACTAAATTATCAAAATTTTTAAATACCCCTCTTAATGTTATTTAATAATATGAAAAAGATAGATGTTGTCGCTGGAATAATTCATAATAATGGTAAGATAATCATCGCAAAAAAATCAGAAAAACATAAGATTATTCCAAGAAAATGGGAATTCCCTGGTGGTAAAGTTGAAGAAGGGGAATCTCATGAGGCAGCATTAATGCGTGAATTGTTAGAAGAAATGAAGTTAAAAGTAAAAGTGGAAAAGTTTTTAATTAAATGTGTCCATTCTTATGATGGAGAAAATGAAATTCATCTTCATGCCTATCTTTGCAAACCATTGAATAGTATTAAAGTTTTAGAGCATGAAAAGATTTTATGGGTAAATCCCCTAGATTTAGAAAATTATGATTTAGCTTTAATAGATAAAGAAGTAGCTAGTAATTTAATTATCGGAGGAATTAACTAAGAATGTGGAATCAACCTCTCAAAAACTTTATAAATAACCTCTACAAAATAAGATTATGATATGGTGGATTATTGGCCTAGCAATTTTTATTGCATTGATTTTCGTAGTTTACTATAATAGATTTATTATTTTGGGTAATAGGATTGATAATTCTTTGAGTCAGATTGATGTTCAGCTTAAGAAAAGGGCAGATCTTGTGCCGAATCTTATAAGCTCTGTAAAAGGATATGCGAAGCACGAGAAAGGCATAATGAAAGATGTTACAGACGCCAGGAAAGCATTCATGAGCGCAAAGACTTTTGAAGGAAAAGTCAAGGCAGGAGCAGAGCTTCAGAATGCTTTAAGATCAATTCTTGCAATTGCTGAGAACTATCCCCAATTAAGGGCTAATGAAAACTTTTTGCAACTGCAGCAGGAGTTAGCTGCAATAGAAGACAAGGTCGCTTATTCGAGGCAATATTATAATGATTCTATATTGGGGTATAACAACCTAACAAAGAAATTCCCTGGGATGTTGTTTGCTTCTATCTATGGAAAAAAGGCCAAGAAATACTTTGAGATTCCTGCAGAAGAAAGAAGTGTTCCAAAAGTTAATTTTTAGATTTTCAGAAAGTTTACCAATTAAATATATTTTTATACACTGAATTTATAATAAAATCATGGTAGAACGAATCTCTTTTCATGATCAAATACAAATGAATAAAATAAAATCATTTGTATTAA
>JBBTAB010000020.1:18570-20920 GCA_038044425.1 Nanobdellota archaeon
CGAATCTCTTTTCATGATCAAATACAAATGAATAAAATAAAATCATTTGTATTAATTGTAGTAATTTTTATATTTTTCATAATTCTTGGCTATATAATATCAATGATTTTAGACCCGTCTTATTTTTTTATTATAATGATTTTTTCTGTAATTTTTTCCCTTATTTATATTTTAGCTGGCTATTATAATTCTGACAAAATTTCTCTTGCTTCAGTTAGGGCAAAGCCAGCTTCACAGACAGAGCATAGAATGTTTTATCATGCTGTAGAAAGTATGTCTATAGCTTCAGGTTTGCCTATGCCCCGCCTTTATGTTATGGAATCAGAAGAAATCAATGCTTTTGCTTCAGGGAGAAATCCGCAGAATGCTGTTATCTGTTTTACAACAGGGGCATTAAAAAAACTTAACAAACAGGAACTGGAAGGTGTTGTTGCCCACGAGATGTCCCACGTGGCTAACTATGATATAAGATTTATGACTCTGACGGCTGTTCTCATTGGAATGGTCTCTATAATTGCGCAGATGTTTTTGAGAAATTTATGGTTTGCAAATGTTGGAAAAGATAGAGATGGAAGAGTGCAGATATTTTTAATTCTTCTTGGGATTATTTTTGCTATTCTTGCTCCTATAGCTGCTCAACTTGTTTCTTTATCTATTTCAAGAAAAAGGGAGTACATGGCAGACGCAACAGGCGTAAAATTCACACGTTATCCATTAGGGTTGGCAAATGCACTCAAAAAAATAAAGAATGAACATATTCCGGAAAGAGAAAGAAAACACTTGGTTGCTAAAGCAATGGCTCCCTTGTTTATTTCAGATCCTTTTAAGAGAAAAGTGCAGAATTTATTCTCAACGCATCCTGACCTAGATGACAGGATAAAAAGATTGGAGAAAATGTAAAATTTGTATGAAGTTTTAAAATGCCAAACGCCAATAAAATAAACATAAGCGACAAAATTCTGGCAGCGACTTTCTTAAAGCTTCTTCCAAAAAGAGTCACTCCAAATCAAATAACAATATTCAGATTTTTTACGATACCCTTCATCGCTCTTTTGCTTTGGATAGGAGAATATGAATTGGGAACAGCTCTCTTTATTATTTCCGCTTTTACAGATGCTTTGGATGGGGCTCTCGCGAGAACAAGAAAAAAAGTCACGAAGTGGGGCAGCACTTATGATCCTCTGGCTGACAAGCTTTTGATAAGCGTTACTGCTTTCCTTATTCTGCCAAGATATATTGGACCCTGGATTGTTTTTGCAATAATATTCTTAGAAATGTTTCTTATAGGAATGGCTTATTACAATACAAACCATAATAAGAAAAAACCGATAATGGCAAACTGGTGGGGAAAGTCAAAGATGATTTCACAATCCTTGGGGGTTTTTTTGGTTCTTCTATATATCCTATGGTCAGCTCCTATTCTGCTAATTCTTGCGCAATGGGTCTTGTATTTAGCAATTGCTCTTGCAATTATAAGCCTTATTACTTATAGTTTGTAGATTTGAAAATATAAGTTTATCAGAACACCCTAACTAAATATTTATCTTCTTTTCTTAGAATTCTTCTTCTTTCCTGTGACAATTATATAAATTATTTCTGGAATTGCCAAGAGATTTACAAGGAAGAATATAATAAACCACCAGAGATGATTTTTCTTCGCAGATTTCCACATTGCGATTGCTGTCCAAACAGCTTCCCAGATTACTATTAATATAATAACCCAAGCCGATACCCCTAATTGTGCTGCTGCTGAGCTGAAATAATCTAGCATATCCTGTCAAATAATCACGAGTTTATAAATATTATTTTGCAACAGCATTTTTCTATTGTATATTCCTGTTATTATACATTAGTAAGTAGAAATCTTTAAATAGTACTTTGTTTTTAGGAATCAACGTTATACAATCTGTAGGAATAGAAAGATATATAACATACAACCTATTGTATATCAAATGGATTGTCCATATTGCCTCGGTAAAACGAGAGTGACTGACAAGAGAGGCTCTCCGGAAGGCGTAAGAAGAAGGCGCGAGTGCCTGAAATGCAAAAAAAGATTCACAACATACGAAAAAATAGGAAGGGGGGATGTTTACGTTATAAAAAAGGACGGGCGCAGGGAGAAATTTTCAAGGGAAAAACTTTCGGCTGGTGTTGAAAGGGCTTTTGAGAAACGCCCTGTAGCTAAGGAAAAAATAACAAAAATGATAAATGAAATTGAGGAACAACTTGCAAAGAGAGGAAAGAAAGAGGTAAAGAGTTCTTTTATCGGAGAACTGGTGATGAAAAAGATAAAGAAGCTTGACAATGTTGCTTACATAAGATTTGCTTCTGTTTATCGTGATTTCCAGGA
>JBBTAB010000021.1:0-1440 GCA_038044425.1 Nanobdellota archaeon
GCGCTAAGACCTTCTGCAGCAGCTGCCTTAGGTTCTTCTTTTGGCTTTTCTTCTTTCTTTTCTTCATGTGCATGCCCTGCCCCGTGGCTGGGTGCCGCAGCAGCCAAACTAGCGTTCTTAAGCTCTTGGTCTATATTCACTCCTTTAAGGCTTGCAACAAGAGACTTTACTTTTGACTCGTCTGGTTCTATGCCAGAAGCAGCAATTACTTTCTTGAGGTTTCCTTCGTTAATTTCTTTCCCAAGTTTGTGCAATAAAAGCGTCGCATATATATACTCCATTTTAATCCTCCTGAGAATTTTGTTTAATGTGATGAATAGGGTAGTTATCTGTTAAAGCATAAAATACTTCACATCCATTTAGTCTAGACTTAACAATTATTCCATTATGGAGTCTTGTTGCTAAATAACCTTCCCTATAGGTTTCCATAAATTCACTTCTTGTAAAAGCTTTATTCATTTTTTTCTTCACCCCCATGTTTTTTAATTAAATTATTTAAGGCATTTTCATGCATCCCTGCTTTTCCTATTAAAAATCCGATAGTGTCAGAAGAAGCATACCCTATTTCAACAGCGAAACCAAGGGATTTTGAAAAGGATTCTTTTAATTCGCTGAGGGTTTTTTCTTTGTCTATGTTAATTTCAAGATAAATTTTTCTTTCTTTACTATCAAATGCAGCAACAGGAATAAATCCAACAAAGAAAGGCCTTATTCCTAATTTATTCATCATCTCAGCAGCGCCCCTGGATATTTTTTCTCCTTGCTTTGCAATTACCTTAGGTTCTTTTATGGTTATTTTTCCTTTTTCTATCTGTATTTTTATTCCCAATGCCCCAAGTTCACTTATAGCAGGTCCTGGAATAAGATCTGTAGGTCCTTCTGGAATCTCTATATCTGAAATAGCTTCCTGTCCCTGCTTTGCTTTGGCAGGGCTTTTCTTGCTTACTAATTCTGCAGCCAGGTCAAAAGCATCTGAATCTGAAAAAAGTATCGCCATGCTGTCCTTGATTTGTTTCTTCAAATTTTTTACTTCTTCTATACCTGAATTGTCCAAAGCACGTGATATTATGCTTTTTTTAGGAACCTTTACTATGGCCTTGCCCCTTAATTTTTTAATAATTTCCTGATACTGGGAAGATGGAATGCCTTTTATGGAAGCCAGGAGAATTGTTTTTTTGCTCTTAATTAAATTTACCAATTCTGAAACAGTTTCCTTTTTCCTTTTTGATACATGGGTTGTTTTCTCTTTCAATGCGTTCTTTGGTTTTTTAGCCGTCATCTTTATTTTATTCTTATTTTCTCGGGTTTAGTCATTGTAAATTTCAGTTCTATGTTTCTGATATTTTCTTTTCCTTTTGGAAGCTCTTTCATAACTGTGTTGTAAACAGCGAGAACATTTTCTGCTATTTCTCCATTCTTCATGCTCTGTTTTCCTATTGC
>JBBTAB010000022.1:0-1612 GCA_038044425.1 Nanobdellota archaeon
TTGTAAAATTCAGCTTAATATAATATTTTCACATGGAATGTTTATAAACATTTCTATAAAAAAGCCATAGAAAGATATTTAAAGAAAAAATAAGCTTTGGTATTATGAAACACGGAAGAAAAATCTCCGGCGGTAAATACAGAAAAAGCAGAAAAAAGAAACTTTACGAATTGCCAGGGCAAAGAAGAGAGGTAAAGCTTGGGGAAGAAAAAAGAAAAACCCAGATAGTTCTGGGAAGAAATAAAAAAACATTTTTGTTAAAGGCAAAATTAGTCAATGTTAGAATAGGAAATAAAATTCAAAAATTAGAAATAAAAAATGTGCTTGAAACTCCTTCCAATAGATTCCTAGCAAGACAAAATCTTCTCAGCAAAGGAACAATAGTGCAGACAGATAAAGGAAAAGTAAGGATAACCAATAGACCAAGCCAGGAAGGAATGGTCAATGGTGTTTTGATTGAGTAAGTTTAAGTTTAGAGTATCAGATATTTTTAAATAGAAGGCGTATTGTTTTTTTTTAGGTTAGCATTATCTTATTAAATATTATTTTTATTTTAATTTGATTTATATTATCAATTCTCCCGACGAACCCCATCCAAAGCTTTATAAAACCACAAACTTTATAAATATTCATAATAGAACAAATTCTACTAATATGGCCTTCATAAAAAAATGCCCTGAGTGTGGGAGCATTAATATTACCTATGATTCTCATCTTGGGGAGATAATCTGCAATGACTGTGGTCTTGTTGTCGAGGAGAAAATGGTTGATACAGGTGCTGATATGCAGGGCAAATTTGATAAGAGCGAGAAAAAAGGCCGTGGAGGAGCCCCAACAAGCATCCAAAAATTTGACAAAGGCCTTACAACTAATGTTGGAGAAATCTCAGATATTTACAGGCTTGAGCCAAAGCAGACAAGGAAATTCTTAAGATTGAAAAAATGGCAGGAAAGAGTTTCAACAAGCATAGAGCGTAATCTCAGACTTGCAATGGCTGAATTAAGAGTCATTGCATCTTACCTAAATCTTCCTAATGTAATAAGAGACGATGCGGCAAGAATTTACAATTATGTCCTTCAGCGCGGTCTTGTTCGTGGAAGAAGCATGGAATCTGTAATAGCTGCTTGTCTTTATGCTGCGTGCAGGTCATATAATATTCCAAGAACTCTTGATGAAATGGCAACAGCTTCTGACGTTGAAAGAAAAGAAATAGGAAGAACATACAGATTTATAATAAGAAAATTAGGAATTAAAGTCAATCAAAGCTCTCCAAAAGATTACATCTCCCGGTTCTCTTCTGTCCTTAAACTCTCTCCAAAAACGCAGAACGATGCTCTCAAGGTATTAAAAAGGGCTGAAGAGGTTGAACTAACCTCTGGCCGTGGACCTGCTGGAATTGCTGCAGCAGCACTTTACGTCGCTGCTTTGATAAACGATGAAAAGAAAACCCAGAGAGAAGTCGCGGATATTGCTGGGATAACAGAAGTAACGATAAGAAATCGCTATAAAGAACTCATAGAAAAACTTGACTTAGAAGATAAAATCAAGCAGAAAGAGAACGAGGCAAGAGTAAAGGTAAAGGCGAAGTGATTCTTATTTTAATATTATTTTA
>JBBTAB010000023.1:0-1254 GCA_038044425.1 Nanobdellota archaeon
CCTGAAAGCAAAGTGGATCCGTCTGGGAAAGATATTTCCTGCTTTTCATAGCTCCTTATATTATTAAGGATTATTTTTTTAAGTTTCATCTTATCAAAAGGCAAATATTTTTTTAGTTTCGTCTAAAAGCCTGCTTGTAAAACTTTCTGTCGTTTCTCCTTCTTGTTTTTCTGTTGATAGGGCATTCATTACCTGCGGAATAAACTTATTGAATACAGCTGGATTTTGCTCTGAATATTTTTTTATAGATTCTTCTTCTATGTTCTCTGTTTCCTGAATCTCTGCTACAAAATCAGCTTCCTTTATCTTTAGGTCATTGGTATTTCTCAGTAAGAAATAAGCTCCTTTTTTCTTTGCGGCATCTTCTATTTGGACAAATTTTATATCAGAGTGTTTTCCGCTTTCCAAAAGACCGCGAAGTCTTAGAAGAACTATTTTGTCTTCTAATTCATACTTTTCAAATTCAGAGAGAATTTGCTGCGTAGCCCTAATAGCATTTTTTACCTCCAAGTCAAAAGAAATAACTTTTTTAATTTTCAGGTCTATTCTTCTTAATGGATTTTCAAGGCCTGTATCTACAATGTAAAAACGCCCGTGCTCCAGATCTTCCAGTTCCTGAAAGTTATTTGGAAATATAGGACCAGGATAAACAAAGTTTTCATACTGAAAATCTATATGCAAATGCCCCATAGCGTAATAATCTGCTTTCGGAACTTCCGAGGTTTCAAGGGCATCTATGGGAAGAGTTCCTTTCGCCTTGTCTATTGTCGTATGCAGCATAAAAATTTTGAATAAACCAGGAGTTTCATTGAATTGCGCTCTTCTTAAATCAGCTAATTCAAGACCGGAAGTTTTTCCAGGATAGCCATAGATCGCAACCCCCTTATAGATTGTTGGATTTAAGATAATTTTGTCATTTTTTTCCTCAAAGACAGCAACATTTTTGCAAAACCCTGCTTTTTCTAAAACATCAAGAAAAGTTTTTCCAGAAACAGAATAGTCATGACTTCCAGCTATGATAAAGCAGGGGATTCCCGAGTCTTTCAGTTTTTTAAATTCTGCAAATGTCTCTTTAAGGACATCTATTGGCGGAAAAGCATTATCAAAAAGATCGCCTGCAATTAAGATAAATTCAACTCTTTCCCTGATGCATTCCTCAACGGTTTTTTTGAAAGACGCCATGTTAAGTTCCTGAAGCGGCTGCTGTTTCCATCCTCCTAGATGCACGTCTGCTATATGCGCGAATTTTACCAT
>JBBTAB010000024.1:0-1613 GCA_038044425.1 Nanobdellota archaeon
TGAAGGCAGTTGTTTCAAATTTCCCATTATAATCCCTGACAAGAATTCCTTTTATACTTACTTCTATAGCGCCCTCATTTGTTTTTACTTTGATCCCTGACTGGTTTACCTCTACTTCTTTAATTTTTTCAGCTTTCATTTCCACTTCTGCATCGAATCTGAAATAATCTGTCAGCTTTTTCTTGCAGGTCCATTTAAGCTCTATTTTTTTTGAATCGCCCTCTATTTTTTCAGTATATTTGTCCTCCATTATTTCAAACCCAAGTTCATCTTTCAACCAGAAATAACAGAATTTATAAAAATCCTTGAAGGAAAAAATTCCTGTATATTTAATCTTGCTTGAAAAAATAGTCTCTCTTTCTGGCATTTTTAATCTTTTTATAACTCTTTATAAAAGAGATTTTTGATTTAAATATTTAACTAAATAGAACATATATATATTTATATCAGAATGCCAATTATATTTTCATGGGAGAATATGTCCCATATCAAAGACTGGAGGAAATTTTATCCAGTGAAAAAATTTCTGGGAAAAGAATAGTTCTTACTGGAGGATGTTTTGAACTTATCCATCCGGGTCATTTATTTCTATTTGAAATAGCGAAGGGATTTGGGGATATACTTGTTGTAAACGTAGTGAATGATGAAAGAGTTAGATATCATAAAGGACAAAAAAGACCTGTTATTGGAGAACTTGAAAGGGCACACGTGGTTTCTAGTATAGAGTGGGTAGATTACTCAACTATTCATCCCGATACAAAAAAGGGACCAACAACAGAACTTGCCCTATTGATAAAGCCGGATGTGATAATAAGGGGAGAAAGGAGCTGGGGATACAGAGAGAAAACAAGATTAAGGAAATTGCTTGGTTATGATGTTAAGCTGATTAATATAGGAAGAAGCAATGAAAAAACAAGCACTACATCAATTATAGATGAAATTAAAAGAAAGTATAGGATTAAATAGAATTCCTGCAAGATTCACAGACCAGCATCCCGTTAATTCTGTATAAAATCTCTCTTTCCCCGCATTCTTCACAGATTCCATCGCTAAGGACCCCTTCCTTTTCCAGACCTGTTCTTTTCAATTTTTCCTGCTCTTCCCTTATTTTCGCAAACTCTTCGAGTTCTGGATAAATCTCCGGATGGAAACTTAAAATATCCCTTACAGTTATCATTCCTTCAAGTTTCCCGTTGCTAACAACAGGAAGACGGTCAAATTTTGTTTTGTTCATTTTTCCCAGAGCTTCTTTAACAGTTGAATTAGATTTTACAGTAATAATCTTTTTTGGAGAAATATCTATAGCCTTTATTTGGGAAAAATCAGCATTTGGTTTTTTTATCATAGCCCAGAGAATATCTTTTTGGCTAATGAATCCCACGAGTTTCCCATCTTCAACAAGAAGTAGGCTTCCTACGGTTTTTCTGACCATTTTTTTTGCGCAGCTTAGAAGACTTTCGTTTGGCTTTGCTGTAACAGGATATCTGGTCATCACGTCTGCGACCAGGGTATTTTCCATAATAATTTTAGGACCTTTTTACTTATAAATCTTATGCGTTTTTGTTTCATTTGTTTAATTACAACAATGTTTAAATAAGCTTTATGAGAGATAG
>JBBTAB010000025.1:0-3904 GCA_038044425.1 Nanobdellota archaeon
ACTAATTAAAAAAGGTGAAAAATGAGCAAAAAATGTATCTATTGCAAAAAAGACATTCATGACGAAAGTGTGATGGATGTTTGTGTGCCATGCGGAGTTGGAGTCTGGGGGCAAAAGATGTACAGCACCATCGTAAGAAAGATGGAAAATGCAAGAGATAACGACGATTTGGTTTCTACAAATACTATAGGAATCAAAGATTTTGGTAAAAGAAATTTTTAATACTTATTCTTAGAGATAGATTTTTAAAGAGAATATTTCTGAGTAATTTATGACTAAAAGAAAGAAGATAAGAACGCGGGGAAAGATTCAGCTTAGCAGGTATTTTCAGAACCTTAAAGAAGGGGATTCTGTAGCTGTCATAAAAGAAGTTTCTGTAAATTCAAGTTTTCCTAAAAGACTGCAGGGCAAAACAGGACGGGTAGTTGAAAGGCGCGGAAGAGCATATGTGGTAAAAATAATGGACCAGAACAAAGAAAAAACATTTATAATAGAGCCAATCCATCTAAAAAAGATAAGCATAAAATGATAAGATATAGAGAACCCCTAAGCATGACCGAGTCTTTAGAGTACATAGAAGATAAAAAAGACAGCGAAGCTGATATTAAAAAATTCATAAAAAAATTTATCAAATTGAAAACAGAAGATGCAAAAAAATTAAGGGAAAAACTATCTTCCTTTGGATTGATAAAATTAAAGCAGGAATCCATTTCTAAAATAATTGATGTGATGCCTGAAAACCATGAGGGTTTAAATAAAATATTTACCGATGTTGGTTTAGATGAGGATGAATCAAAAAAAATACTTGATACAATCGAGGAATTCAGATAAGCACAATGGAAAAAGAAGAATATGCAATAGTCTTAGAATATCTCCCAAATGGGTATCCTTTGGAGGGAAAAATGATGCCTATAGCGCAGGCTATAGGAGAGATAAATATGACCCTCTTGGAGCTGGTTCCTAGGAGAGGAGTTTCCCTGGAAATAGGGGAGAAAGTTTACATAGGCGAGGGGAAGAGGGACAAAATATATTATATCCTAGGAAGACTTGATAAGGAAAAGCTTACAGAGAGTGCAAAAAGTCAACTACAAGAGTTCATTAAAAAAGTAGTCAAGGAAAAGGAACAAAAGTTTATTGACTTTTTTAATAAGTCAGAAGCAATAAATAAAAGAATTCATCAAATAGAGCTTCTTCCAGGATTTGGAAAGAAACATATGCAGGAAATTTTGAATCAAAGGAAAGAAAAAGCCTTTGAAAATTTTGAGGAGATGAAAAAAAGGATTCAGAATCTTCCTGATCCTGAAAAAGCTATAGAAAAAAGAATTTTGCAGGAGCTGACAGAATTCGAGAGACACAATTTATTTGTTTATTAAAATGGAAGAAACAAAAACGCAAGTGCCAAAACAAGAAAAATATGAAGAAAGGATGGTAAGAATCCTTTCAGAAGACATAGAAGGAGCTACGAAGGTTTACGCAGGTCTTACAAAGATAAAGGGCGTTTCATGGGGAGTTGCAAATGCTGTTTGCAAAGAACTTAAATTAGATAAAAACAGAAAAATAGGGTCCCTGAGTCCTGAAGAAATTAAAAAAATCTCAGATTTTATAAAAAACCCAAAAATCCCAAGTTATCTTCTGAATAGAAGAAGAGATTTTGAAACAGGGGGAAATAGGCATCTCTCGGGAAGCGATCTTGAACTGCAGAAGGAATTTGATATAAAAAGGCTGAAGAAAATAAAGAGCTATAGGGGAATGAGGCATGCGGCAGGGCTTCCTACAAGAGGGCAGAGAACAAAGGGGCACTTTAGAAAGAACAAACCAAAAGGAGCCGGGATTAGAAAAAAAGGAGGAGAGAAAAAGCCATCATCTTTTATAAATAAAAAATGAAAAGAAAATCAAAGATTTTCAGTTCATCTGAAATGGGAATTTTCAAATGAAAAGAAAGCATAAGAGCTACTCAAGGCCAAAAAGACCTTTTGACAAGGCTAGGATAGAAGAAGAAGCTGGAATAAAAGAAGAATATGGCTTAAAAAATAAGGTGGAAATTTGGAAAGCAGATTCGCAGATAAAATCTATAAGGGAAAAGGCAAAAAAATTAATCTCGGCCAGTTCTGAGCAGCAAAGAGCTCTTTTTGAGAAATTAAAAAAAATAGGCCTTAAGGCTAATTCAATATCAGATGTCCTTTCCCTAGAAAAAAAAGATTATCTGAATAGAAGGCTCCAGACAATTGTTTTCAGGAAAAAATTAGCACATAGCTCAAAGCAGGCAAGGCAGATGATAGTTCATAAAAAAGTTTTGGTTGATGGAAGAGCTATTAACAGCCCGTCATATATTGTCCCTGTTGCACTTGAAGAAAAAATATCTGTGAAGAAAAAAGGAGAAAAAAAGGAAATCCCTATAAAACAAAATGAGTAAAAAACAAGTAGAAAAAATAGAAGAAAATAAAGAAGAACCTGCAGAATCTCTGGAAGATAAAAATTTGCTTAAGGATGAAGAATCTTTAGAAAATGGGGAAGACAAAGAAGAATCTGCAGAATCAGAAGAAGCAGGAGAAGGTAAAGAAAAAAAGATTAAGGAGAAGAAAAAAGCAGAAGCTGTGGTGAATATTTACACTTCTTTTAATAACACTATTGTCCACGCTACAGACATGGCTGGAAGAACTCTTTCCAAAGTAACAGGGGGCATGGTTACTAAACATGGGAGATTAAAGGCAAATCCAACAATTGCCATGTTTATCGCCAAGAGAGTTGGAGAACAATTGAAAGAAATTGGTGTTGGGAATTTATACTTCAGAATAAGAGCTAAGACCGGGAATCCTGCTCCAGGGCCTGGTGCAAATGCAATAATAAAAAGCCTTTCCAGAGAAGGATTTAAAATTTTAAACATACTTGATACAACCAGATTTCCCAGAGGAGGGCCTAAGAAAAAAGGAGGCAGAAGGGGAAGAAGGCCTTAACTTAATTCAATAACTTTAAATATGAAGAAAATGGAATTTTAATATGGCGACAAAAATTTGGTTAAATTGCTTAAATTTAATTGGATTAATCTTAGCAGTAACAGGAACTATTCTTTTAATAGCTAATGCTGATGTAAATCTTTATAAGAGCATACTCTTAATAGGCCTGGGATTAATTATTAGTATTTTAAGGGGGTTTTTTAATTAAATAAATTAACATGAGACTAATAAAAAAAACAAAAGAGCAGATAGTGTTCTCTGCAGAAATAGGTGAGGGCATTGCAAATTCTATAAGAAGATATACAGGTCAGATTCCCGTATTAGCTGTTGACGAACTTGAAATTTCCAGGAATGATTCACCGTTATATGATGAAACAATTGCCCATAGGGTTGGGTTAGTTCCTTTGAAAATGGGCAAGTCTGCAGCAGGAAATAAAATAAAATTAAGCGTGCAGAGAGATGGAACTGTTTATTCAGGGGATATGAAAGGACGCGTTGAAGTAGTATACAAAAATATTCCAATAACAACTCTGGACAAGGGGCAAGAGCTGGAATTCACAGCTTCTTTAAAGTTGGGAAAGGGTTCAGAGCATGCAAAATTTTCTCCAGGAGTGATGTTTTACCGTGATTCTGCAGAAATAACCATGGACAAGGAATTTCTTGAAGAGGTAAGAAAAACAGTGCCAGAAGCTGAAATAAAAGAAAAAGGAAATAAGATTATTATACTGGATAATAAACAGAGGGAAATTGCAGATGTTTGCGAAGGCATAGCAAATAAAAAGAAGAAGACAGTAGAGGTTTCTCCTGGAAAAGAATTGATAATAAACATTGAATCTTTCGGACAGCTCGATGCTAAAAATATCTTTGAGGAGGCGCTGGATGCCCTGAAAAAAGACCTGGCTGCTGTGGAAAAAGCCATTGACAAGGCCATATAGGAATATATTTTAAAA
>JBBTAB010000026.1:0-1117 GCA_038044425.1 Nanobdellota archaeon
CAGCTTATTGACTTCAAGGCTCTGGGAAATTTTTATCATATTTTTGAGGATAAAATACAAATAGTAAAAGCTCACAGAGATGATTTTCAGGCAAATTTCCAAAAAGACAGCGGAAAAACCATCTTGAATCTACTGGAGATAGCTAAATTAAACAACAAAAGCATCTCTGACAGATTAGGTCAAATCCATAAGAAAAAAGAGGAAATCTTAAAACTTGAAACCGAACTTGAAAATGAAAAAAACAAGGATAAAACAAATGAGCTATATTACGCAAGCACAAAGACAATTCTTGAAATAGGCGATTTAAAAAACAAAAAATCCCGGGAAGAAAAAAGACTTGAAAAACTTAAGGCAGATAAAGAAAAAATAATCAGTGAACTAAAAGAAAACCTTGAAAAGCTTGGGGCTGAGTTAAATTAACCTTAATCCTTTCTATTATAAGAAATCTTTAAGTATCCTTTGCTATTATTCTATAAATGCCCCCGCAAACCTTCAAACTCTCCCCAACCTCTTTGAATCTGATGAAAGAATGCCCTCTATGTTTCTGGCTTACAGAACATGGGATATGGAAACGCCCTGCCGGAATCTTTCCAAGCCTGCCATCTGGAATGGACGGCATATTGAAAAGACACTTTGACAAGTTCATGGAACGTGGATTGCTTCCGCCTGAATTATGCAAGGACTCTGAATGCGAGAACTTCAAGCTTTTTGATGATAAAGAATTATTGAGAGAATGGAGAAACTCTCGGAAAGGATTATGGTTCGAAGACACAGAAGGAAATATCCTTCATGGTGGCATAGATAATATTCTTATCAATAAGGCAAACAACAAACTAATTGTTCTTGATTACAAAACCCGCGGATTTCCATTAAAAGAAGATACCCATGAGCATTATCAGGATCAGCTTAATATCTATGCCTGGCTTCTGGAAAAGCTTGGGCACAAAACAGAAAACTTCGCTTATCTTTTATTTTATTATCCTAAGGAAGTTTTGGAAACAGGAGAAGTCATCTTTGATACAGTATTAAAGAAGATGAAAATCGATACCAGCGAAGCAGAAAAGCTATTTAAGAAAGCAATTCAAATGCTGAATTCAGAATGTCCTGAGAAAGGCTG
>JBBTAB010000027.1:0-3297 GCA_038044425.1 Nanobdellota archaeon
GAAATTTTGCAGATAAAGTTGCTCAGCAATTCTCTGGATTGAAAGTCACTGAAAACCATGTGAAAAGAGTTTTATCAAGATTAAGATTGCCTGAAAAACCGATTAATTGGACCCAAGACCATGTTTTCTGGTTTGCCTCTGAATTAAGGACAGAAAGCAAGCCGACAATAATCGCGGCAAATAAAGTTGATCTTGAAAAGGCATATTCAAATTATGTGTTTTTGAAAATGAGCTTTCCCGGATTAATAATAATTCCCTGCTCTGCAGATTCAGAGCTTGCGCTTAGAGAAGCTGCAAAGTCAGAACTTATAGATTATGTTCCAGGAGAAAGAGATTTTGAAATTAAAGGAAACTCGTCCAAGCTTGGCCAAGTTAAAGGAGAATTAAGCGAGGCCCAGAGGGAAGCCCTCGATAAGATTAAAGAATCTGTTCTAAACAAGATTAAGGAAGGAACAGGGGTTCAGGAAATTCTTAATCATGCAGTTTTCAATCTTCTGAAATACATTGTGGTTTTCCCTGTAGAGAGTGCAAACAAATTAACAGACAGCAAAGGAAGAATTCTTCCAGATTGCTTTCTCCTGCCTTCTGGCTCAACAGCACTGGACTTTGCATATTTCCTGCATACTGATTTTGGAAACAATTTCATAAAAGCAATAGATGCAAGAACAAAAAAAATCATAGGAAAAGATCATGAATTAAAGAACAGGGATGCTTTAGAGATAATAACGAAATAAATTTTGATAATTATTGAGAAGATTTTTTAATAAGATGGTATAATCAAACAGATTTTATCTTAACAATTAATCTTCCCTTTTCATTAAAACTTATAAACATCTTTTCTTTTATTTTACTTATGGTTAAAATTAGGCACATTTTAAAAAAAGGAAGGATTGTTTCCACAAGGAAAGGAGATTTTGTAATTAAATTATCACGAAAGATTGTAGAAGAAATAAAACCATATTGCAGAAGGATAGAGATTGTCGGGAGCATAAGAAGAAAGGAAAAAAATCCAGTAGATGTGGATATCGTTCTTATTTCTAAGGACAGAGAAAAGATAGAGAAGATTCTCGAGCGAAAAGGAAAAAAGATTCTCGGGAGAGAAAAAAAAGCATATTTCAAAATAGAAGGAGTTGAGGTAGAGATTTACTATACAATTCCAGAAGAATGGGGTGCTGCTCTGCTTGCTTACTCGAGCACATTTGGAGCTGGAATTGGATTAAGGGTTGTTGCAAAAAGACAAGGATTCAAGCTTAGCCAGCATGGATTATTCAAGGGCAATAAGAGAGTTGCCGGGAGAACAGAGCAAGAAATCTATCATGCTCTTGGCAGACCCTGGAAAAAGCCAGAGGAGAGATAAATAAAATGAAATATATTTATGCAGATGACATACAGGAAATAGCAGGGGAGATTTCAAGGATTCTTTTCCCCCATGTAAAACTGGAAAGAATGAAATGTTTCCGCAGTTATGGCTCTTCTTCCAGAAACACTGTTGCAAGATGCCACACAATAGGAAAACTAATGCAAAGGGCGATGAATGCAGAGGCTCATTATGCCCTTGAATTTATTTCAGAAAGATTTGACAAGCTTGATTCAGAAGAGAAAGTAAAAACAATAATTCATGAGCTTATGCACATTCCGCAAACTTTTGGCGGAGGCTTTCGACAACACGATCATGTTTGTGAAAAAAATGTGAATATTTGCTACAGGACATATAAGGAAAAAAAGAAACGGCTTGATGATAGCGATATTCTTGGTCTTCAGGAATTGAAATGGAAAAATCATGATAACTTTGAAAATCTTAAAAACCTTAGAAAACATGCAAAAAACAATTTCTCTTAATTATAGGGGGAAGAGATTTAATATTAAGGCAGAAAGTTGTAATTCAATTGGAAAATTTTCTGGGTTGATGTTTACACGAAGAGAGAATGCTGAAGCCCTGCTTTTTGAATTTAAAAAATCAGTGAATCTCAGAATTCATTCTTTTTTCGTCTTTTTTCCGTTTCTGGCTGTCTGGCTGGATAAAAAAGGAAAAGTTATAGAAATAAAAAAAGTAAGGCCATTTACCGTTGCTGTTTCTGCCAAAAAACCATTTACAAAACTGTTGGAGATACCCATCAATAATGCCTATAGAAACAAGTTAAATTTTTTCAGAAACTCTCCAACTTAACTATTATATAAAAGTGAAATTCTTCGTCGGTGATTAGAAAGATTTAAATATAGAAAAAAACTTGATTAATCTAGATATCAAAAAGGAGGTACATAATGGGAAAAATTATTGTTAAAAAAGTTATCAAAAGAAAACCAGGTCACCTTTACTATGTTGATGGAGCAGGAAATGTATGCGAAGCAAAGATGGCTAGGGGCGGAAAAAGAAAAAAGAGAAGATAACCCTCCTAAATATTTTTTATTTTTTAATTTTATTAAAATTTGTTATTTACTAACTTGAGTGTAGCTCTTATTTCTATTTGCTATCTTAGAAAAAGCTTCTGTGACTAAGCTTTCTAATTTTTGTCCAATTTTAGTTGGGATAAGAATGTTGTGCCCCATATTGATATAATCATTTGCATCTTTTCTATGATAAACAGCTATTCGCTCTCCATGATAAGTTTTCCAGCATAGTTCATCTTGTATTTCTTCAGGAAATTCAAGTTCCACATTTGTACGTCTTTTTTTAGTATAACTTATTTGAACTCTTACAATTTTTTTACCTGTTCTAGTTTCTCTAATCATAATTCTTGCAGAGCATATGTCAGAGAGTTTGATTTTTGTTTTTTCAGTTTCTTCAATTTCATCCATTCTTTTTACATCCTTTGTTCTTAATTTGGATGATAGACCAATTTTATAAATATACTTTTATTGAAAGATATATATGATAATCTTGGGGATTGAAAGCACTGCGCATACATTTGGTGTGGCTGTGGTTAAAGACGGAAAAATCCTTTCTAATGTGAAGAAAAGCTATACTACAGAGAAAGGTGGAATTATCCCAATGGAAGCTGCCAAGCACCATAAGGAAAATAAAGAGGAAATATATTCCCAAGCTCTCAAAAATTCTAATATTCAAGAAGAAAAGATTGATGCTATTGCAATTTCTCAAGGCCCGGGCTTGGCCCCTTCTCTTCTTCAGGGAATGAGTTTTGCAAAAGAGCTGGCCCAGAAATTTAAGATTCCAATTGTCCCCGTAAATCATTGCATAGCTCATCTTGAAATAGGGAGAATTACCAGGGCAAAAGATCCTGTGATGCTGTATGCTTCTGGGGCAAATACGCAGGTAATAGCATACGCCTCTGGAAAATT
>JBBTAB010000028.1:0-6125 GCA_038044425.1 Nanobdellota archaeon
GGTTATTCCTCCGACATATTCTATAGAATCGTCTGTAATTATCGAAGGCCCTGTAGTTTCCACAAAACAGTATCCTGTTTCTTTATAGCTTTCTTCAATTGGGCATTTGATTCCAACTGATTCATGATTCTCCTTTTGGTTGTAAAATAGAACAGTTTCATACCCAATTTCCCTAAGCAGAAATACGAGAAGCTCTGATTTTTCCCCGCATATGCCATAGCCATCATATAAAACTTCATAAGGATATCTTGAATAATTCACAGACATTCCAAAAAAACCATCTGTCTTGTTTGAAGCCCCATAAGGGATATTTTGGACAAGACTTACTGCAATTCTTGCCTGTTCCTCTTTATCGTCTGTTAAATTCTGTATCTCTACCACTAATGGCAAAAGAAGATTTCTCTGTTCTTCTTCATTTATCTTCTTAAATCTGAAATCAGATCTTAATGGTTTCGCAGTGCCTTCATAGGATATTACTCTTGAAATTCCGGAGAGATGGTCTGATAATCCTTTGTAAACTGCAAAATCCAGGGTTTTTTGTTCTCCATCAAGGAAATATTTCAAGGTTGTATTTTTTTCACCTGTCTGCAAATTGCCAATGCAGGAATCTCCATTTCTATTTCCAATGCAGCCGCAGACAGATGCTTTTTCAATCAAAGCTCCTTGCTGGCAATAATACGGCTTTACTATAGAACAAGAGTCGTAAAAGGTTCCATCTCCGCAGGTTTGTAATTCTCCATTAGTCGCACTTTTGAAGAATAATATAATAAATGCCAGAAAAACAAGAAATAAAAATAAAGAAAGAGGGAATTCATGTTTATTAAAAAAAGATACCTCCTCATCTAATTTAACGCGACCACGACGAATTTCTTCTTTTTTAGGATTATAAGGCATTTTATATTATTTAATCAAGGAAAAATAATTATAAAAAACTATCTCTACTCCAAATAAATCCCAGGTCTTCCCGGCTTAACGTTTTTTGATTTATTCCCAGGATCGCGCTTGTTTTTATCATTGATAGCATAAACAGAAACATCGAGATTTGTTCTTTTCCTTATTGAATCAATGTTTCCAAGATAGATGCCCTTTTCATTAGGAATAACATAAACAGAGAGCTTAGTAACTTCTCTTCCTTTTCCGCGAACAATATTGACAACGTTATTTATATCATTAATGAGAGATTCAACAGCTTTTTCCTCTTTCTCAAAATCTTCATTAATCTTCTTTTCATTTGCAATAGGCCACTTCTCTAAACTCAAAAAGTTTTTATTTCCAAGTCTCTGCCAAAGCTCTTCTGTAATATGGGGGCAGAAAGGATGCAGTAGCTTAAGGAAAGTTTCAGCTGTTTTTTTATCAGTGCCCTTTTCCATATGATTAAAAAGTTCTCTTAATCTAATTATTGCAAGATTGTATTGGAAATTTTCTATGTCTTCCGTAACTAATTTAATTGTCTTGTTCAGCTTGCTTTCTGTTCTTGCATTAATTTTTTCATATTTTATATTTTCAAAATAGTCTATAATTTTATAGATAAATCTCAGGCTTCCTTCTATCCCAGAATCATTCCATATAATATCCTTATCAGTAGAAGCTATTGAAACAAGGAATAATCTTGCAGTGTCTATCCCGTATTTCTCAGATATTTCTTCGGGAAGAACAACATTGCCCCTTGATTTTGACATTACAAAACCATCAGAGCCGTGTAGCATTCCCTGATTAAATAATCTTAAAAAGGGCTCATCAAATTTCAAAAAACCAAGATCGCGAAGAGCTTTTATAAAAAATCTTGCATAAATGAGGTGCATCGTTGCATGTTCTGAACCGCCGATATACTGGTCGACAGGCATCCAATACTTAATTTTATTTGGGTCAAATGGTTTTTTTGAATTTTTGCTATCACAATATCTTAGATAATACCAACTGCTGTCGAAGAAAGTATCCATTGTATCTGTCTCTCTTCTTCCTTTGTTTCCACATTTAGGACATTTTACATTTATAAAATTTTCATTAGTTTCAAGGGGATTACCTTTTCCGAATTTAACTTTTTCAGGAAGAACAACAGGAAGATCTTTTTCAGGAACAGGGACCATTCCGCATTTTTCACAATAAATAATCGGTATGGGGGTTCCCCAGTATCTCTGCCTGGAAACAAGCCAGTCCCTAAACTTATAATTAATGGCTTTTCTTCCTAATTTCTTAAACTCCAATGCTTTTGTTATATGCTCTGCTGCTTCATCTGAAAACAAACCATTAAATTCTTTGGAGTTAATAAGAATCCCATTTTCATCGTGAACAATTAAATCAGTATAAAAATCATTTTCAGCTAACCATTTCCAAACATTAGATTTATTCCATTTTTCACCGTTGAATTCCGCAGCTAATTTATCAATTCTCTCTTCTGTTTTTCTATCCAGAACAATTCTTTCCACTTTTCCGTCTTTATGTTTAAATAAAAAAACAATTTCTTCTCCAATATATTCGTTCCAGAAGCCGTTATCAAGTTTATTGACAATTAATTTTTCATATTCTTTTAAGTTATCCTTCGGAATTTCTATTTTTCTGCTGCCAGATTTTGTTTTTTCAATTATTTTTATTCCTAACCTTGTTAAATCATTATCGGTAATCTTGAAAGCACCCATCAAATAACTTTTTATAGGTACATCTTTTTTTCTTATTACCTGAATTATTGGAAGTTTGTATTTCTTTGCAAATTCAAAATCCCTCTGGTCATGGCATGGAACAGCCATTACCATTCCTGAACCATAATCTGCCAAAACAAAATTTCCTGCATAAACAGGCATCTTTTCTTTGTTTATCGGATTAACTGCATAACTACCTGTGAAAACTCCTTCTTTTCCTAATTCTTCCAATTCTTTACCGCTTACAGACTTTATTTTTTTTAAGAATTTTTCAACTTCTTTTTTCTGTTTTTCTTTTACCAACTCAAAAAGTCTTGGATGCTGTGCTGAAACAACCATGAATGTAACCCCAAAAAGAGTATCTGGTCTTGTTGTAAATACGGGCCATTTTTCCCCTTCTATATCAAAGAGGATTTCTGTTCCAATGCTTTTTCCTATCCAGTTTTTCTGCATTACTTTAATTCTTTCTGGCCAATACAGCCTGTCAGCATCTTTCAATAATTCTTCTGAATACTTGGTCGTTTTGATAAACCATTGCTCCAGTAGTTTAACCTCAATTCCAGTATCCTTATGTACCCAGCACCTTCCGTTATGAACCTGTTCATTTGCCAATACACTGTTGCACTTAGGGCACCAATTCACAGGAGCTTTTTTTCGATAAACCAGTCCTTTTTCAAAGAATTTAAGAAAAAAGAATTGGTTCCATTTGTAATATTCTGGTTTATGGGTCATGAGGATTCTTGACCAGTCATAGCTTAATCCCAATTCCTTTTGTTGCTTTATAAAATTTGCAACTGCTTTTTCAGTATAGATTTTTGGATGCACTTTGTTTTTAATCGCTGCATTTTCAGCAGGCAGTCCAAAAGAATCATAACCCATGGGATAAAGAACATTGAATCCCTGCATTCTTTTCATCCTGGCAAAAAGGTCTCCAACAGTATAATTGAAAGCATGCCCCATATGCAGACCGGAGCCTGAGGGATAGGGATACATCTCAAGGAGATAGAATTTTTTCTTTTTTCCCTCTCTGGCGAGAAAAACCTTTTTTTCAGCCCATTTTTTCTGCCATTTTTTCTCTAACTCGGAAAAACCTGGACGAGTTTTCTCTATTTTCTTAAAACCATATTTATCTGAAGCCATATTGTTAAAATAAAAACCAAGTTTATATTATTTACTAAATGTTCTGGTCATATTTATCTTAAAGATATCAAAATAAAAATAACCAAAATTTAAAAATCGCTGTCTCTTATTTAAAACATGGAAAAAATTCATGCCAGTATGATGGGTGCTTCTATATCTAGCAATTCACAGGATGCTTTTTCTCTTTATACCAAGAGTAATTTCGGAGAAATCCTTGGAGAAAAAATACAATATTCTTTTCCAGAGGCCTTATTTTTAGCAGAAAAGGGCAAAATCGTTGTATTTCATGGAAAGAAAGCTTTATCTTCTAGAGAACTTATGAAAAAAGCTTACTCATCTGATAAGAGAATTGGCATAAAATATCCCGTATTCAAGAGTCTAAGAGAAAAAGGCTATGTCGTAAAAACAGCATTAAAATTCGGTGCAGACTTCAGGGTTTACGAGAAAGGACACAAACCAGGAGAAAAACATGCCAAATGGATAGTTTTTGCAGATCATGAATCAGCAAGGTTTGGGTGGCATGAATTCTCTGCAAAAAACCGTGTCGCCCATTCGACAAAGAAAAATCTGCTCTTGGCTATAGTGGATGAAGAAGGAGATGTTAGTTATTATGAATGTAGGTGGCTTAGACCTTAGGATAGCACGGGAGAATTTATAATCTTTATATTTTTCCTTGATTTATGGTGCAGGATGCTTTACAGATAAAGGACAGAATATTCTCTTTCATAAAATTGCGCGGTCCAAGTCTTCCTATTCATGTTTCAAAGGATTTGGGAATAACCACTCTTTTTTCTTCTGCATTTTTATCAGAGCTTGTTTCAGATAAAAGAATAAAAATAAGCAATATGCGCGTAGGCAGCTCTCCCATATATTTTCTGGATGGGCAAGAATCCGCCTTAGAGAAATTCTCACAATATCTTAAAAGCAGGGAAAAAGATGCATTTCAGTTATTAAAAGAAAAAGGGTTTCTAAAGGATTCTGACCAGCAACCAGCAATAAGAGTTGCCCTTAGGGAAATAAAAGATTTTGCCCTTCCCCTCAGGAATAAAGAGGAAATATTTTGGAGATATTTTTTAGTTCCTGAATCAGAGTTTAAGCCAGAAGAAGTGAAGTTGATTAAAGCTGTAATAAAGCCAATAGAAGAAAAACCGGTTATTATAGAAGCTAAAAAAGAAGAAATAAAAGAATTATCAACAGAAAAACCCAAAAGAAAAGAAAGAAAAACTATAAAGAAAAAAGCTTCGGGAAAAGGGGATAAATTCTTAAGCAATATAAAAGAATTTCTTTCTCAAAATTCGATAGAGTTAGTGGATATAGAGAGCTTCGGCAAAAAAGAGATAGTCTTAAAGGTAAGGGATAATGAAGGTGAGAAAATTCTTGTGGCTTATGATAAGAATAAAATTAGTGAAAATGATATAATAAACGCTTCTAAGAGGGCTTCTGGTTTTGGACTTCCATACATTGTTCTGGGATTGGGAGAGCCTTTAAAAAAACTTGAAAATCTTATAGAAGCACTAAAATCTCTTTCTTCGATAAAAAAGGTTAAATAAGAATCTTTAAAAACTTACAAAAAGACAGAATAAAAGGAAGTTAACATGGGAAAAATAAAATCCAAGCAAGTAAAAAGATCTGCGGAAGAAATGGTAAAGAGAGGTATAGAATTCAGCAAAGACTTCGAGAAGAATAAAAAAATCCTGGGAAGTACAACTATGCCAAGCAAGAAGATAAGAAACCAGGTTGCAGGATATCTGGCTAAACTAAAAAAGAAATAAGAACTCTTTTTCTTAAACCTCAAGACTTTTAAATTCATCATCTTTTTTATTTTCGGCTCTGTAGCTCAGTGTTTAGAGCGCGGCTCTCATGAGCTGAATATTTTCAGCGAAATCAAAGTTGGGTCTGTTCAGCTGGGTGAGGCCGAGGTCGGGAGTTAAATTCTCCTCAGAGCCATTATTAAAAAGGTATCTCATGGATATTTCTTCCTATTAGACACCCTAGACGCGATTAACTATCTGGTAGAATAGACTCCCCGTGTTTATCGAAAATTTCAGAAAATCAGATAAGATTTAAAAAATAACTAAGATATGATGTAAATAAAATTAAAAAAATAAAAAGATTAAAAATAAATTTATCTTCTCTTTTTCTTTGCTTTTTTTGCCATTTTTATTTTTAGCTGTATTAAAACCCCTTTTTAGTTATCATTATTAAGATTAGTTTATTTAAAAAACTTTTCCTTTTTTATTTTTTCAGAAAAAACTATAAAAAATAACTTTCGGGTTTTTCCGTCGGAAAATCAAAATTATGAAAAATGCTTTCCAGCCTTTTCAAATTTTATTGTTTTTTCTATCAATT
>JBBTAB010000029.1:0-2389 GCA_038044425.1 Nanobdellota archaeon
TACCTAAAGCTAAAAGCCCAAAAAACCATGAGGAGCAGAAGTATGAACAAAAAGAAATACGTGGAGAATGCAAATGCTCTTTTGGCAATTTTCTCGCTTCCTGTTATTCCAAGAACAGTCAGATAGAAGAATCTGCCGCCATCAAAAATTCCTACAGGAAGCATGTTGATTAGGGCAACGCTAATGCTTATTATAACAATCCACCACAAAAGATTATAGATAAAGATACTAATTCCATCAAATTTTGGCTCGTAATATATATTAGGGCTTTTGAAAGATGCAATCTCGTTGACTAATTTTGAGAAAAATCCCCCAGATTCCCTGGAAAAGAAGCCAATTCCAAGCCATGCAGCCCCTGGTCTATCAGGATGTTCTTCAAGGATTATTTCTTTCTCTGAAACTCCGCTCTCTTCTTTTCCTGTTACTGTTATTTTATCCCCTGGCCTGTATTTTCCAAGCTCTTCCTGAAGTTTTTCAATGCTGTTTATTCTTACTCTGTTTATCTCTGTTATTATGCTGCTTAGGTTTTCTCTTATCGCAGGAGCATCATTGAAAACTATGATTATTCCTTCATTTTCTTTCTGATTCTCAAGAACATCTTTTGTTGCAAGGAAAGTTTTGTTTTCATAGATTATACTATTAAATCCATCCTCGTTTGATAATTCAAGAATTTTTTCATAAGAAGAATTACCAGAACTAAGGGGAACTCCATTAATCATAGAAATTCCGGCAATAGATATTCCGGAAGTTGCATAGCTGTTAAACACAACACCCGATGCTGAAAAAGCCAGGGAAAAGAAACCCAATAATATTAAAAGGAAGAATATGGCTGTGATTACATTCGCAAAAGTCCCTGCAGATAAAACGGCCAGCTGTTCAAATTTCTTTGATTTATTCATGCTTTTTTCGTCTTGTTCTACAAAAGCAGCCGGAAAAATTGGGAAAAACCAAGGAAAGAAGGCAAAGCCTGTTGACTTTATCTTAATATTGTACCTTCTCATAAAAATTCCATGAGCCATCTCATGGCTTATGGCAATAACTGCAAGAATTACAATCCAATAGGTGAAATAAAACGGAGGCAGAAATTCTAATTTAAACACCTGAGGAAGATAAGGAACAAGAGGAATTATTGGGGGAACTTTTACAGCTCTTACAACTGCGGGATTGAGGATATAAATCTTTACGACAGTATATACAAGATACAATACGCCTGCTGTTAATAAATATCCTATAAAAATAGAGACGTAGCTTAAAACTTTTATAGTTTTTTTATACTTTGTTCCAAGATAGTTTATTATTTTTATTCCCCATTGGGTTTTATATAAAAAAAGAAGCCCTTCTTTTTTCAGGTTGTGTTTTCTTGTATAAAGAAAACTAGAAAAGAAGATCAGAAATATAGCCAAAAATACCAGATCATAAATAAGAAAACTCATTTTCTCTTAATCGGGCGGAAAGCTTTTTTCCCGCATTTCCTGCACCTCACTTTTCCTTTCATTATCTTCTGTGGATCTGCCCTAATTTTTGATTGACAATTTTTGCACACAAAGATATTCTTAAATAATCTATTTGTCGCTTCCAGTATTTTTGCCATTTTTTATTTTCCTGCTCCTGTTATCAATTTCAAGTATCTCTCTGCTTCTTCACCCTCTAAAAATTCACTATCCCAATCGTCGTAATTATCAATTGTTCCATCTCTGGCCAGTTCATATTCTTTTCTCATAACTCCAGCAACAGGATCTATTAAAATTAAACTAACTTGGTCGTCCCTAATCTCTTCAAAAATAACCGGTTGAGCTCCCCCCACTAATGTAATTAGTCTGCCTTCTTGTAATTCTCTAAAATTTATTTTTGTAACAGTTTCTGTCATCTTTTTATAATTTTCTTTCGTTTGGTTCGTTAGAAACGAACGACTGAAAGCTTTTTAGAGCTTTCTTTTGATTATTTTTAATCCTTCAATATCCCAGTATTCTACTGTGGAGTCTGCCTGGACTTCGGCCTTTAATTCTTCAGGAATTTCCATATCCAGTGTTTCAAAACTTTCAAGATCCATAACGCTTGCTTTATCCCCAAGGGACAGAACCTGCCCCTTTCTCTTATCAATCATAGGAACTTCAAATCTTTCATGGCCAGGAACAGCCATTATTTTCTTTTGCCCGTTAACTATATTGGCTAATTCTATCCTGCATTTAGAAGCTCCGTGTTTTCCTGTTTTGCTTATATCAACCTTTTTTACAGTGTAAGCATCACCGTCTATTAAAATATTAGCCCCCGGCTTTGCCTCTGTAGCATTAATAATTTTTAAAACCATACCTAAGGAAACGAAAATGTGTTTAAAAAGGTTTTTGCCTCTGAAACAAACTTTTAAAAACTCTTCAATAATTTTTCTTAA
>JBBTAB010000029.1:2489-9697 GCA_038044425.1 Nanobdellota archaeon
AAAAAAGATTTTATTGAGATAGATTTCACAGGAAAAGTTAAAGATGGAGAGGTCTTTGACTCAACAATCAAAGAAGACCTTGAAAAATTACACCATGGCCATGACCATCCTATAGAAGCAAAACCATTTATTTTTTCTTTAGGCGAAGGAATGTTTCTGAAATCACTTGAAGATTTCCTTATGGAAAAAGACCCTGGTCAATACACAGTTGAATTAGCCCCTGAAAATGCTTTCGGCAATAGAGATTCTTCATTAATCCAGATGATGCCCCTGAAAATTTTTAGAGAGCATAATACAAATCCTGTTCCAGGAGTCTTATTTAATTTTGACGGAAGAATTGGAAAAGCTCTTACTGTCTCTAGCGGAAGGGTAATGGTTGATTTTAACAACCCCTTGGCTGGAAAAACAGTTATATACAATATAAATGTTAAAAGAAAAGTTACAGACATGAATGAAAAGGCAAGGGCTTTGATTGACTTTTTATTCAAGAGAGACATGAATTTTACAATAGAAGGAACGAAGCTTATTCTAAAGACAGAAAAAAATCTAAGAAAATTCGCGGAAATTTTCAGGGATAAGTTCAAAGATCTTCTTGATTTAGACCTAGAGGTTATGGAGACCGGGCAATCTGGTGAAGAAACAGGCAAAACTTCTATAGCTGAGTAAGTCCTAAGGGAAATAACTGAAAAAAGGCACTATAAAAAGCACAACAATTTTTATAAACAATAATTTTCTAAATAATGTATGGAAGATGTTTATGAAAATTCTTCTGATGTGAAGGAAATTGACAAAGAGCTTGCAGAACTTCTGAAAAAGCAGACAGCAAAAATAAAAGTTATTGGTGTTGGCGGGGGAGGGGGCAATTCTCTGAGCAGAATGAAAGAAATAGGAATTAAGGGCGGGGAGCTGATAGCAATAAATACAGATGCCCAGGACCTTCTTTATACAAATGCTGACCAGAAAATTCTCATAGGCAGGGAACTTACCCAGGGTTTAGGTGCTGGCAGCAATCCTAAAGTTGGAGAAGAAGCAGCGAAAGAATCAGAATCAGAGATAAAAAAGAAGATAGCTGGAAGTGATTTAATATTTGTTACTTGTGGTTTAGGCGGCGGTACTGGAACAGGAGCAGCTCCTGTTGTTTCATCTCTTGCCAGAAAACAAGGGGCTTTGGTTATAGGTGTTGTAACCCTGCCATTTACCATAGAAGGGAAAAAAAGACTGGAAAATGCCACTAATGGGCTTGAAAAAATGGAGTCTACAGTAGATACTTTAATTGTAATTCCTAATGATAAACTTTTGGAGCTTGCTCCTGAATTGCCATTGCATACAGCGTTTAAAATTGCAGATGAGATTTTGACAAATGCGGTAAAAGGAGTAACAGAGCTGGTGACTGTTGCAGGACTTGTAAATCTTGATTTTGCAGATGTTAAAGCAGTAATGGTTGATGGCGGAGTTTCTTTAATAGGTATGGGAGAATCAGACAGTACAAACAGGGCTGCAGAGTCTGTGGAAAAAGCGATAAACAATCCTTTGCTTGACGTAGATATTTCAAATGCATCAGGGGCTCTTGTGAATATTGTAGGGGGCCCGGATATGAGCCTTGATGAATGCAAGATAATAATAGAAGAAGTAGGAAACAAATTAAGTCCTGATGCAAAACTAATATGGGGAGCACAGATTTCTCCAGACATGGAAAAATCAATCCGTGTCCTCCTGATTGTCACAGGAGTAAAAAGCTCCCAGATACTTGGCCAGGGAGAAACTATGGAAAACATAAAGCACAGAGAAATAGAAGAAGAGCTCGGAATAGAATTTTTTGAGTGAAAATGAACTTAAGGAAATTTATAGGGGTTCTTTCTTCTGTTACAGCTCTTTCATTTACATCTAACAGCACATTATCTTCTTTAATTTTAAAATGTGATGAAGGTAGTAGAAGTTCAATAAGTACTAATTATGTTAACGGAAGAGGAAGAGAATTAGTAAATTGCATAGAAAATAATTTAAGAAGGGAACATTCTAATCTTAGAGAAACTCTGGGAGTTCTTGACACAACTTTACCAGGTGTTGGATATGCAACATTACCTACAGGAACATTTGGAATTTATTTAAATGATTCAATTTTAAGTGATACAAGTATGGCTTTATACCTTAACGGAAGAGTTACCTGTGTTGATCTTATAAGACATGAGCTTGTCCACGCTCTTATTAAGAGAAAAAGCATGGAAATTGGAAATGGTATATGGCCAAAATATTCAACACCAGACATAAAAAATTTTACTCTTGATGATTATGGAAGGCAATTTATTTCAGAAGGCTTGGCAAGTTACTTTGGAAATGGAGTTAGAATAAGAGAACTTCATAGAAGTTGGCCTAGAAATATTAGAGGATTATATTGCTCGAATAGATATTCTCCTGGAGACTATCTTGTAACAAGAATCCTTGACGAATTCGGCGCAGAAGCCGTCCCTTTTATGATAAGAGATCCTCCTCGTGGCACAGAGGTTTTCAATCCAAGAGAATGGCAGAACAGAATAAGAGGACTAATAATAAACTCACAAAGAAGCCGAAGGTAAATTTATAAGTTTTCTAAAATAAGAATTATTCTCCTCGTACTTTTTTCATTGCTGCTTCAAATTCTGGAGTATTAGTAATATCTTTTACCCATTCCATTTTTGTGGGGTATATCCTATGGACTTTTGATAGCATCTCACTTTCAAATTTGGAAAATCTCATTCCTTCACCATCAACATAAACTATATTTGTTTCACCCATCTTTAATAGGCATTCTAAATCGTTTATACCCTCAAAAATTAAATCCCACTTTACTTCCCCATCAACGATGTGTGTTTTATATTCGGCTACTCGCCCGTAATATCTTATCGAACCACCCATCTAAAAATTTATTAATTTGATTATATAAAGATTTATATTCTCTAAAACCTCAAATTTAAAAACTCCCCTGATTTTCCTTACATAATGGCAAAGCTTATTGAGAGTTTGAAAGCATTCACGGTAAAATCAAAAAGAGTATGGCTTGTGCTTAAAAAACCGTCGAAAAAAGAATTTGAAATGGTGGCAAAAGTTTCTGCTATCGGGATTCTGATATTAGGCGTCCTGGGGTTTATTATCTCTATTCTGGTAAAACTGTTATTCTTTTGAAAAATCAGAAAACAAAAAATATTTAAACGTTTCTTATACCTATTGCGATATGGGATTAGACAAGATAGGAAAAAAATTAATTCGTGCGGGGCTTATTGGCTCTTTATTGCTTGGATGCTCTGATTCAAAAAATACTACGGGACCATCACCACAGCCCCCATCTCAACCAACACAGAATCGTTCCCCAATAGTTTCAAGCCAATGTCCTATAAGCGTAGAGGAAAATCATATTCTCAATTATCAGATTGAGGCAAGAGACCCAGAAGGAAGGGCATTACAATATTCTAAATTAAATGGTGCAGATTGGATTTTTGTTTCTCCAACAGGTTTAGTAAGCGGAATAGTTCCAGAAGTTTTAGCAGACCAAGGTTTTCAATTTGAAATAGGAGTTTCAGACGGAGTAAACTCTGTTCCTCAGAATTGCAACCCCTATATAAGAAATCTTTTTAATATTCATGATCTTCCATCTACAACTACAGGAGTTACAGACACGAGCGTTTCTTTTTCACAGCCAATAAATTATAATATAGGAGACATAGTTAGTTCCGGAATCACAGCTACAACCCCCTCAGGACTTTTTCGTGAAGTTACTTCTATTTCTTCAGACAGGAGAACTATTGCCACAAGAAATGCATCTTTGGAAAATGTTGTGAGAGACGCTTCTTTAAGTTATACTCAGCAATTATCTCCTTCTGGAGTAAGGTCTTTTACTTCATTGAATGGAGTTTCTCCTTTATTGCCTTCTCAGTCTTCTGGCTTTAATCTATTCCAATCTCCAGCATCAACGCAAAATTTGAAATTCAATATTAGTCTGAATAATGTGGTCTTATATGACCAAGACCAGAGCACAACCACGACAAATGACCAGATAATTTTAAATGGAACAATTGGTTTTGATGCTGGTTTTGATTTCGATTTAAATATAAGCGGATTTTCCCTAAATAGAGTTAGCTTTACTCAGACATTAAGTAATTCTGCTGACCTTACCATAGGTTCTAATCGCCTTATGCTTGCATCATTGCAGGAGGTAAAAATTGCAGAATATACTTTTAATCCCATTGTAATGGGGATTCTTCCAACATTTCCACCAATTCCTATTATAATCGTTCCGCAAATAGGAGTCTATGCAGGAATAAACCCATCTAGGGTAAATCCCTTGAGCTTTAGAGTTAAACAAGATGCCAGTTTAACAGCAAATGTATCTTATAACGGAACATGGGACGCTTCTGCTAATTTTTCTAACAACTTTGATTTCTCTATTTTTAATCCAACAGGAGAATGGGATTTTACAGCTTTTGCAGGACCAAGATTAAAATTGCCTCTTTTTAGAGTTGCAGGGCCTTTTGCAGCAGCCAGCGCAAAATTAAGACTCCAATCAAATGCACAAGGAGCAGAGCAACTTTTCGGAGGCTTGGAAGCATCTCTTGGAATATCTGTGGATATTCTTAGCAGGAGAATTGCCGCATATTCAAAAAAAGTGATTAGTTATGACACACTCCTGGCAGAGAGAGCAACAACTCCTGAACAGAGGATAGCATATGTCACTGACTTAAGTGATAGTAGGGCAGTAATTGCGACAATAAATCCAGATGGAACAGGAAGGCAGACTTTGACGACAACCTCTTCATTAGCTAATTACCCTGTATGGTCTCCTGACAGAAGGGAGATAGCTTACAGCAAATGGATAGAGAGTGGTCGAATGGATATTTTTGTTCTTGGAAATAATCCAAGACAGCTTACTTTAACAGGGGTAAATGCTCCAGGTTCATGGTCCCCTGACGGTACAAGGATGGTAATAAGTTCTTTTAGAAATAATAACAATGACATATACATAATTAATTCTACCGACGGCTTTGGCTTAACGAGATTAACTACGCATTCTGCAGAAGATGTAAACCCTGTATGGGCTTCTGATAATTGGATTTATTTTATTTCGAGAAGAGACGGTAATAGAGAAGTATACAGAATGCATCCAGATGGCTCAAGCACGACTAGAATAACAAATAATAATTCAGATGAAGATAATCCAAGCATTTCTCCCGACGGAACAAAGCTTTTAGTTAACTCTAATTATGATGGAGATAATGAAATTTATATGATTGATTTAATTAATGGGACTGCAGCGCAATTAACAAATAACTCTGCACAAGACTATCAGCCAAGTTTTTCCCCTGACGGAACAAGGATTGTTTTTGTCTCAGAGAGGAGCGGCAGAGGAGCCCAGCTCTATACAATGAATGCAGACGGTTCTAATCAAACAAAAATAACAAATGAATACCTGGATGATCGCCCGCGCTGGGACTAACAGGAAAGTTTAAAAATAATGTTTTTGATTAAATATTATCTACTCCTTTATTATTAAGGCGTAGACGGAGCTAACATGTTAAAAAAATTAAATAAAGGGAAGTTGAGTGTGAGCAATTTCACGAGACTAAATTGCGTAATTCACAACAAGGGAAGTTGCGAATTAAAGAAACCGTAGGTGTCTTACAAAATGATATTTATAATAAAAGTCACGACGAATAAAGAAGAAAAAGCTGTCGATATGATAGCTGACAGAGCAGAGAAAAAACATCTCAATACTTACTCTGTTCTAAGGCCTCATGGTCTTAGAGGCTATGTTCTTCTGGAAGCAGAGGATCGTGAAAGTGCAGAAGAATCTGTTTTTAATCTTCCATATGTCAAAGGAATTATAGGAAAAACTATAGGCTACGAAGAAATAAAAAATATGGTTGAACCTTCTGTATCCACTATTTCAATAAAAACAGGGGACATAGTGGAAATAATAGCAGAACCTTTCAAAAAAGAAAAAGCAAAGGTTTTAAGAATTGACAAACAAAAAGAAGAAGTAGTCGTGAGCCTTTTAGGGGCAGTAGTTCCGTTACCTGTTACGATAAAATTAGATAACGTAAGAGTAATAAGAAGAGAAGAGGAGGAAAATGAAAACACGCCGTAGCTACGTCATGTTAGAAAACGAAGGAGAAATGGAAAATGCAAATTAAACTTTTAATTGAAGGAGGAGATATGCAGCCAGGTCCTGCACTTAGCCAGAAGCTTGGGCCTGCTGGGATAAACATTGGACAAGTAATACAAAAAGTAAACGAAGCTACAAAAAATTTCAAGGGAATGAAGGTTCCTGTTGAAGTCGAAATTGATAGTGCAAAAAATATCGAGGTAATTGTATTTTCCCCTCCTGTTGCAGAACTTCTGAAAAAAGAACTTGGAATTGAAAAAGGATCAGGGCTCCAGAAAAAAACAAAGATGGCAAATGCTTCTATAGAGCAGATAATTTCTGTTTCGAAAACAAAACTTCCGAATCTTCTTAGCAGAACTTTAAAGACTGCGGTAAAAAGTGTGTTAGGGAGTTGCATGACCCTCGGAATTCTTGTTGAAAATAAGGATCCAAGGGAAGTAATAAGAGATATAGAAGCAGGAAAATATGATAAAGAAATAAATGAAGAAATAACAGAAACTCCTAAAGAAAAAAAGAAATCATTGGAAGAATTCTTTTCCAAGATATTGGCTGAGCAGGAAAAGATCAGACAGCAGGAAGAAGCTGCGAAAGCTGCTGCTGAGGCTGCTGCTGCAACAACAACCCCCGAAGCAGGCAAAGAAGGAGAAGCAAAGACCGCTGCAACAACAGAGACAAAGACAGAGGAGAAGAAACCGGAGGAAAAGGCTGTAAAAGGTAAGGCAGGAAAGAAATAATTTATAAACATTCCACGACCCTTTTTTATCAAGGGGGTCGTAATATAACCTGGTAGTATCCGAGGTTTGGGACCTCGTAGTCAGGGTTCAAATCCCTGCGACCCCATATACATAAAAAATGACTTCAAAATTAAAAAAAACTAAATCAGCAGGAAGATTCGGCGCTAGATATGGAAAAAGGGTAAGAGCTTCCTTAGTTGCAATAGAGCAAAAGCAGAGAAAAAAACAAATATGCCCTTTCTGCGGGAAAAAGGGAACAAAAAGAATTTCCAAGGGAATTTGGCAATGCAAGAGAAAAACATGCGGGAAAAAATTTGCATCTGATATTTATTATTTAGAAT
>JBBTAB010000029.1:9797-10873 GCA_038044425.1 Nanobdellota archaeon
AAAATGCCAACCTATAAATGTTTCAAGTGCGAGAAAAAAATTCAGAACACAAACCTGGAAAAAAGATTTGTTTGTCCTAGCTGCGGCAGCAAGATTTTTTACAAGCCAAGAACAAGAGTGAAAAAAGTAAGGGCTGTTTAAAATGGAAGAAAACACCAAAGAAAAAAAGATACAAGAGCTGCAGATATTAGAACAAAATCTGCAAAATATGCTTCTGCAAAAACAGGCTTTTCAGATTGAACTAAGAGAAACTCAGGCAGCTTTAAAAGAATTGGAAAAATCCGGAGAAGAAGTATTTAAGATAATAGGCCAGCTGATGATTAAAACAGATAAAAAAGAAATGAAGGAAGAACTTTTCAATAAAGAGAAGATAATAGGCCTGAGAATTAAGAGTTTTGAAAAGCAGGAGAATACCCTTTCGGAAAAACTTGACCGATTACAGAAGGAAGTTCTGAAATAACGACGGCAAAAATATATACAGTATAATTACGAAATCTTTATAAATATCTACAATTTAAGTTTACTATGGTGTTTGACAAAATAAAAAAAGCATTCTCCAGATCTATCGGAGAAGATACAGGTGATGAATATCTTGAGATAGACCTTGGAAAAGAAGAGATGGAGCAGAAAGTTTTTGTTAAGCTTTTTGCCCTTAAAGACTATGAAGAGGTTAATACTATTTTAAATTCCCTAAGAGAAGGGTATACAATTGCCGTTATAGATATAAAGGCACTGAGGCAAAGAGATTCTTTAGAGCTAAAAAGAGCTGTTTCTAAGATAAAGAAAACCACAGATGCAATGGAAGGCAATATTGCAGGTTTTGGGGAAAATGTTATCATAGTTACCCCTTCTTTTGCTAAAATCCACAAAGAACCAATGCCTAAGCCAAAAGACGAAAAAGAAGTTGGCAGAAGCCGCTGGGATTAAGATTATTTCTTGTTAAAGAGATTATAAGCTAAAAGAATTATTTTATATAAGATTAAGCGCAGGTGGTTGCTATATTAATAATAAATAGCTAAATAGTTATACATCACCCAGAGCGCGAGGTTCTTATATTAAAACCAACTTCTTATTCT
>JBBTAB010000030.1:0-5856 GCA_038044425.1 Nanobdellota archaeon
TTCTTACCATATAAGAAAGAGTGGCATAGAGTTAGGTATTTTTCTTACCAAGTAGGAAAGGTTTATAAATGCCATTTTTCTTTCTTACCTAGTATGAATAAAGAAAAAGCCGAAATTTTGGAAAAAACTGCGAAAGAGTATTTTAATTCTGCTGCTGATGAATTAAATAAAAAGAGATATAATTCCGCCATAGTCTTGTTTTTTAAGTCTCTTATTTCTTTAATAGACTTATACATATTACAAAATAAGGGCGTAACTCCTTCTTCTCATACTGAAAGATTCAGACTTTGTCAGAATAACTTTCAAGAGGTTTATGATATTTTAGATAAAGATTTTCCTTTTTATCAAGATAGTTATGTTCATATTTTAACTAAAGAATTAGCAGAGGTAATAAAGGAAGATGTACAAATTATGGCTGAGAAAACCAAAATTAGATTATTCTAAAGATGTTATTGATGTAGTACAATATGGCTCATCAGTTATAGAAGGGAATTCTCCGAATGATATTGATATAGCAGTTATTTTTAACAAAATTCCAATGAAAAATCAGCTTAATGAGGCGCAAAACATAAAAAAACAATTAATCAAGATTTCATCTTTCCCAATACATATAAAAGCTTTTGATTTATATTCTCTGTTTGATAAATCAAATTTTGCTAGGGAGAGTATTCTTTTTTGTGGAATAAGTATAATAAAACAAGATTACTTTTCTAAAAAATTTGGCTTTATTCCAAAATTACATTTTCTTTATTCCCTAGGGGGGCTTAAGAAAAAAGACAAAATAAGATTTAATTATATGCTAAATGGGAAAAAAGGAAAATATGGAATGCTAAAAGAATATGGTGGGAGATTAATTAAGCCAGGAATGATTGAAGTCTCTCCAGAATACGAAAAGATTTTTCAAGATTCAATAAAAAATCAGATATTATCATTTTCTGTCAGGAAAATTTTTCTTTTGATATAAAAGAAATATACCAATGCCTCTTTTCATTTTATATATAATAATTAGATGTTTTTAAAAATTTGGATTTATTTTAGATAAGAATAAGCCATGTTTCTTATTTTTAGAGGGTATTTCTTTAGGTATTCTTCAAGCCTTTTTTTATCTAGCCTTTTCTTGAACTCTTTTCTTGTTTCCGTATCCAGGTGCTGCCTGAAGTAGACCATATCAATAAATGTTTTCTCCATGTCTGAATAAGGATAATAAAAATCCCCTTGTTTTTCATAGTCAAAACCAAAAAAATACCTTCTATTCATTCTCCTGACCAAGATATTTACTCCAAAGACCTTTCTTATGCCCTGCCTTATCTTCCTTGTTGTGATTATGATGGGGATGGTCTCCTGCTCCCATAAATCATGCTGGCTTAAGGCATCCTGCAGCCCAAGATATGCCGGCTTAAAGCAAAAAACAGCCAAAGAGGGGTCTTCATAGACTGTATAATAGCCCTTCGTTATTCTTTTTATTTCACCTTTTTTAAGCAGATTATTAATTATCAAATATATATAATCGTTTTTTGTCTTTCCAAGGAATTTCTTTAGAGATCCTATGCTAACTACAGGGCTGTCTTTGAAAAAGTCCTTTATTTTTTTTATATATTTTATCTTACCCATTTTCTTATGTTTTCCAAGAGCTGCCCTGAATTAGGGGCAACCCCGGCAAAAATAATGGCCGCCAGGTTGCTTTCGTCCACCGGTTTTTTAAAATTATTGATAAGTCTCTTTAAATGATCTACGACATTGCTTTCCCTTTTAATATAGCTTAATAAAAAAAATATGTCGTACAAATCACGAATTTTAAGTCTTTTCAAATAAGCATTGATTTTTTCTATGATTAATTCATTTGGAGAAAGGGTGAATACATTAATAAAAAAACTCTCTGATGTCTCATATTTTTTAAGTGTTGATTTTTTGCTCTGAAAAGTAGCTTCAAATCTTACTGGTACGTCGCTTATCATAATCTCTGCATACAGGGAATTTTCTTTTACCCTTTTTTTTATTATTTTAAAGCCCTTTTTTTCCAAGGATTCAAAGAAATCTGTGATCTTCTGATTATCTTTGACAATATACATATCAATATCTTCTGAGAATCTATTTCCCCTGTAGCATCTCCAGATGGCAGTACCACCATGAAGTATGGCATTTGGGAAAAAAACATATATATCTTCCATCAAAATATCCTGAGCATATGCTAGTTCTTTATGATGCCTTTTCTTCAGCCTTAGATTTAATGGAAGTTTGGGGGTCATTTTAACGATTAACCTAACATATAGATATATATAAGTTTGGTTTATTTATAAATTTTTGGCTTTATCCCCTGAAACTACCGCTATTTTAGAAGTTGGATAGTTTCTTTATATATAAGGACATATCTATAAATAGTTTCTCCTTATATAGTATTATGATAAATAGAGAAAAATGGGCAGAGATTATTAAAGGAAAAAAGATTATAATTAAGCCAATTTGGAAATGGCTATTAGAGTAAATTAATAGGATTAATCAGTAATTTACAAGAATAAGAGTTTTCAGGAACCATATTTTTTCCTTCTGTAAATTACCATTGAAACTATGATTATGATAATGACGAGAGAGGCAGTAATTATTATCCAGAGCAATCGATTGCTTGCTGCTGTGCTGCTGAGAATTTCCTTATTTTGGGCTATTGCAAAATAGCTAAAACTGCCGGTTTCTGCATCATAATAATAAAAAACATCGTCTTCTTCTTGTTGTCTTGTCGGCAATTCCCCCCATGCCGCAGTATTAGCATCAAATTTAAAGAGAGAAATATCTCCTTTTTCAAGATTGCTTTCAGAGAGCCAGGATTTTTCTACCTGGAAAGTTATTGTTGTTTTTTCAATAGTGCTGTCAAAATTTTGAGGTTCTATCTGCAGGTATCTGTAAACTTCCCCTGTTTTTTCAGTTGAAACATTTATTGGCCTTGCGTCATATTTGGAAACAGTAATCATCGGATTTGTCGTTTCTTCTGTTGCTTCAATTTCAATTTTCTTTATGCCTGTTTCTGAACTGAAATTTTGGAATATGAAAGTTTTGTTGTCATCCTCAGAAACCTCTGCTGTTTGTGTTTCTACCAAGGAAGGCGTGGCTGCAACAGTGCCTGCGCTAGATCCCCCTCCTCCACTGGTGCTTGTAGTAGTGCTTGTTCCTGTTGATGAAACAGTAATGCTAAGACCAGAAGTAGAGGTTGATATGCTTGTCCCGTTGCTGTCAGAAAGCAAAATCTGAGAAGCTGTTATGCTTGAAGAGCCAGAACCAGTGGAATTGAAATAAACAGAAAAAAGCAATCCAGAGCCATTAACCCCTGCAGCCTCCCCTTCCCTGTAAATTATTATGTCATTTATCACTCCCCCGGAAGCTGTGATTTCTGATTCATTAAAATAAGTAGAGGCAAGATCGCTTTCACTTAGAAAAGTCCCTTCTTCTATGTCTGTATAAGTAAGAACATTAGAATTATATGAAATATCAACCTGGATGCCCTCAAGGTCTGTGACATCACTTATTCTTAAATCCACCTTAAGTTGTTCCCCTATGCTTAATGCGGAATCAGAGCCATTGAGAGAAGAAACAGTAAAACCTATAAATTTTTTTTCCTGGATAATAAAATATCCTGCAGCAATTAAAAGGATCATTAATAACAAGACAGCCACAGCTCTTTTCATAGATTAATAAGATTAATGTGCTTTTTAAGATTTATTGAGTTGAGAAATTATCAAAATTATTCTCTTATATAGGAAATCTGATTTTTAATGGTTTATATTTACCTCTTTATTTATAGTTTAATTCATAGTTTTCTTAAATCCTTCAGTAATTTCACTTTTTTAAGCTTAAAATCTCTGGGCGTTAAGTTTAAAGAATCATAATCTTTAAAATTGCTCAGCAAATAAATTAAATTTTCAACATAATGGCTTAAGGAATACTTATTAAGGATAGACTTATAATTACCAAAATCAAAATCAGAAGAGAAGATTAAAGACATTATATCAACAAGATCTTTTTCCCCTTTAAGAGAATTTTTCCTGTCTTCATAAGCCCCCTGCTTTAGAATCATCAGGGCTTCTGGGGAAAGCACTTTAAATCCCTCTATTTTTTTTGCGTATTTTTTCAGGTCTTCCGGAGGTATGGTAAGTTTGGAGTAATGTGAAACATAGAGATCTATGTCTATGTCCTCTATTTTTATTTCATACTTCTTTAATCGGTCATTTTTTGACAGGGATTCTGCTTTTAATTTTTGTAGCTCCTTTATCTCAACCACAATGTCTATATCCTTGGATTTTTGCTGTTTTGCCCATAAATAAGTTGCCCATCCTCCAATGAGTATAAAATCATATTTTTTCCCAAAATCCTGCAATATCTTCCAGCTCTTTTCAGTCAGCAGTGAATTCCAGAATTTCATTATATCCCTAATTTCCCCTCCATTGCATTGATAAAATCTTTAGCATACCATTCCTTAAGATTCCATAGATCAACAAAAATTTGGGCCAATGGAATTTCTTTATATAAATTCAGGGAATTGTCTTTCTTTAATACAAAGAAATTTGGGCTCTTTGAACCTTCAGATACCTTAAAATCTAAAATTCTTTTTCTAATTGCCTCGAATTCTTTTCCTTCTGCATAAACATACACTTCAGAATAATCCGCAGGAACATCACTAAATCTTAGTTTATAAGCGCTATAGGCAGTATAAAAGATATCTGGAAGAATTCTTTCTATCTCTCTTACCGGAGCATCAATTCTTGCTTGAAAGATTATATCTTTTTTCAGATTTCTTATTGAAGCCCATAAATAAATGATTTTTTTTATATCAAGAATATAAAAATTTCTTTGCTGTATCTTAACTGCCCCAAGTGAATCTAGCCTTTTTATTGCGATATTTACACCGCTTAAAGAGATGCCCAGCTTTTTTGCCATTTCAGACTGAGTAAATGCTTTCCTGTTTCTTTCTAATATCTCAAAGAGTATTTCCCTGTAAATTTCTTCTATCCTTTTCATTTTGACTAACCCCGATAATATAGGTATTTCTATATCAGAATAGGCATATTTATAAATATTTCTATTTTATAAGAAAGATATATAAATAAGAAAATGCATTATAGAAAGTATAAAACTTCAAAGAATACCAATAATCAATTGTTCCTTAAAAAGAATTAGTGGAAGATTTCTTCTTTTTAGTTATCCATCTGACTTTTCTGCGTTTCATTAACATGTTTTTTCTACATTTAGAAGAACAAAGATACTTCACAGTTCCATCATTCATAACTAGAGTGAGACCTCTAGGAACATGATACTCTTTTCCGCAATAACTACATTTTGGCATTTTATGATTTTATTGAGATTTTTTATTTATTGGTTACTTATATGTAAGGTATAATTAATAGATCTGTCTTGACCAGACATAACAGTAGCTCTCCTTACATGATATTTACCAAGAGTCCTAATAAGATAATTGGCATTATCTTCTGAAAGACCTGTTAATTCAACGACATCTCTGCTATGGATTAATAACTTTTCAACATCTCTTAATATTTCTGTTAACAATTCCATCTTAAGTGTACGCTCCCTTTGAAACTTTTGGCTTAATCCTCCTCGCTTCTATTTCTGTTTCTCTAAGCATTAAATAATCTCCAATTCTTATAGGTCCTTTTACATTTCTTCTTATTGACCTTCCCTGATCTCTTCCAGACATGACCAAGCATCTAACTTGTGTTATTTCTCCGCGAAATCCTGTTCTTCCAATTATTTCTTCTACCAGAGCTGGCGCCACTACACCAAGAATCTTCTCGCTACCTTTAGAAGCTTGTGATTGTTGTTGCTGTTGCTGTTTTGATTTTTGTTGTTTTACGC
>JBBTAB010000031.1:0-2482 GCA_038044425.1 Nanobdellota archaeon
CCAGGATTCGAACCTGGGTCTCAAGGACCAAAACCTTGAATACTTGACCGCTATACTACAGGGCTTTATTTTTATTTAAGAAGCTGGGTATTAAAAACTTATCAATTAACGCTGATTAGAACTTACTTAAAAACCCTCTGATAAAAAATCTCTCTGTTAATATCTGATCTTGTTGGTACAAAGCCACGAAAAAAATCCCTGAAACTATTTTTTTGGTATTTTTGGCCAGAAATTATCGCGGCAAATTTCATTAATTCTTCGCTTCCTTCAGAGCCTGGTTTATAAGTTACAGAGGGTTCCATATTAGAAAGTGCCCTTAAAACATTTAAATCATAGGGGATTACCGCAAGTACAGGAATTTCCAAGGTATTTTCAACATCATCCAAAGAAAGCTCGAAATCTTTTTTGTGCACTTTATTCAAAATTATTCCTGAAATTGGTGTTCCTCTTTGTTTTGCGAGTTTAGCTGCTTTTAAGCTTGTACTCATTGTAGGATGATCAGGAGTTGTCACAACAAAGATTTCATCAGAAGCGAGCATTACCGCGAGAGTCTCTTCATCAAGAGATGGAGAAGAATCAAGAATGATGAAATCATATCCCTTTTTTATTCCCTTGAGGTGGTCTTTTAATTTAAGAGGGTTTACTTCAATATCATTAAAGATTGATGCCGGAATAATATGGAAATTATTATAGGGATGTATAGCTTCTTTAATTCTCGCACTTCTATTGAGGACGTCATGAAGAGTTTTTTCAGGATTTATGATATTCAGATGAAGCCCTAAACTAGGAGAAGAAAGATTGCCATCAACAAGGAGAACTTTTTTTCCAAGTTCAGAGAGTGCCCCTCCTAACGCTGCAACAATGCTTGTTTTGCCAACACCCCCTTTAAGGCTTACTATTCCTATAGTTTTACCCATAAACAGGAAAAGTTTTCTGTATTTAAATATCTTTTATTACTTAGTCAATTTTATAAGTAAAGATATCTTTTACACGTAATGAAAAAGATAATTCTGATAGGGGGTGCACCAGTTGCAGGAAAGAGCTATACAGCAAGGAAAATTGCAGAAGAACTAAAATTGCCATGGATATCTACGGATACTATAAGAGAGCAAATGAGAGAATTGGTTAGAAAGAAAGATAATCCTTCTCTTTTTAGGCATTCTAAAGCCACTTCGCAAATGGCGTTACAATTTTTAACTAAAAATACTGCTAAAGAAGTTGTCAAAATGCAAAATAAAGAAAGTACTGAAGTATGGAAAGGGGTAAGAGCATTGATTAACACAGATTATGTTTGGGGATCTTTTATAATAGAGGGTGTTGCAATTCTGCCAAGTTTTGTTGCAAATTTAACTAAAAAAGGCCGGAATATAAAAACAATATTTCTTATAGATGAAGATATTAAAAGAATAAGGAAAACCATCTTTATAAGAGGTTTATGGGATGATGCAGATAAATATCCCAACTCTATAAAGAAAAAAGAAGTTGAATGGGTTCTTGAATTCAATAATTTCATAAAAAAAGAAGCTAAGAGATATGGGTTCCCTGTAATCAGTATAGGAAACAGAAAAAACTATTTAAAAGAAATTAAGGGGATAATTTCTAAGTGAAATATATAAAGATTAACTCTTAAGGACCTGTTTTACTTTGCAATACACAACAAAATTTAAAAATGAACTTCTTCATCTAATGAGATGCCCAAGGAAAAAGCAGAAAAGGAAAAAATATCTATGAAAGAATTCGAGGCTAAAGTAGTAGAGTTAGCTGAAAAAGGCATGACTGCTGAAAAAATTGGGGAATCTTTAAGGCATGAGGGAATTCACCCTCAAGAATACGGAAAAATATCAAGAATTTTAAAGGGAAAAGGACTTTACCATCCCCCTGAGATAAAAAATATACAGGAAAAGTTAGAAAGAGTAACCAAACATAAAGAAAAGCACGGTCAAGACAAAAGAGCAATGAGGGAGCGAGAGAGGATATTCTCTCTTTTGAGAAAGCAGAAAAAGTATCACAAAATAGCTTAAAGATCACAAAACAGTAAGGTAATAAGATAGCAGGATTAAGAGGGCTATTAATAATAAAAATAAGTTCAGATAAATTAATAATTTAGGTTTTAATTTGGATTGATTAAAAAGTCAAAAATGGAAAAGAGGGAAAATTCTTTAGATAAAAGTGTGAAAGATTCTGTTAAAAAACTCTTAGAAGTTTCTAAGGGCAGGGAGATTTTAGTTGTAAGCCATTTTGATACAGATGGGATCTCTTCTGCTGCAATAATGATTCAGGCATTAAAGGCCATGGACAAAAAATTTTCCCTAAAAATTCTTAAAAGACTGGATCCAGATTTCATTGATAATCTTGAAAAAAATAAACCAGTGGTTTTCTTAGACCTTGCCTCTGGAATGCTCAATAATATAAGAGAAGCCGGCCTCAAAGATGTTTTTATAATAGACCATCATGAAATTGTCCAGGAGATTCCTGAAAATGT
>JBBTAB010000032.1:0-1460 GCA_038044425.1 Nanobdellota archaeon
ATGAAAACTCAAGATTACTTCAAGCTTATCGAGAAGAAAACCAAGGAAGTTTATGCAATTGCCGAGGAGGCGAGGAAGAAAGGTCTGGACCCGGTGAGCAAAGTTGAAATCCCCTTAGCCAAAAGCCTTGCAGAAAAAGTCGTTGGATTAATCTCTGTAGTATATCCGCAGATGGAAAATGCGGGAATTGTCGAGAGGATTTTAGAACTTGAAAAAGAAAATGGAAAATTAGATCCCATGGTTTCTTTTAAAATTGCAGAAGAAGTAGCTAAGCAAAAATTCTGTAAATTTCCCAGCCTTTTAGAAGCTATTGAAGCAGGAATAAGAATCGGCTTCGCATACACTACTCTTGGAGTTGTTTCAAGCCCTATAGAGGGTTTTACAAAGCTGGAACTTAAGAAAACAAGAGATGGAAAAGAATATTTTGCAGCTTATTTCTCAGGACCTATAAGAAGCGCAGGAACCACAGCCTCCTGTATTGTTTTAATGCTCATTGATTATCTCAGGGAATTATTCGGATATGCAAAATACGATCCTACAACAGATGAAATTAAGAGGTATCTGACAGAGAATCATGACTATCACGAGAGAATTACCAATCTTCAGTATATGCCAACACAAGATGAAATTCTATTTCTCGCGGAAAATCTTCCAATACAAATTGACGGAGAACCAACAGAGAAAATGGAAGTTTCAAATTATAAAAATCTTGAGAGGGTTAAGACTAATTATATTCGTGGAGGAATGTGTTTAATTTTTTCAGAAGGACTTGCGCAAAAAGCAGCAAAAGGATTCAGGTATCTCAATGCTATGAAACAGAAAGGGCTTAAATCCACTGGTTTTGATTTTTTATCAGAATATATTGAACTGCATGAAAGAAGAGACAGGGGAAAAACAGACAATTCTCCGACATATCTCAATGACCTTGTTGCAGGAAGGCCTGTCTTCGGGCATCCGTCACAGTCAGGAGCTTTTAGATTCAGATACGGAAGAGGAAGAAACAACGGATTTAGTGCTATTTCTATACATCCTGCCACAATGGAAATTACAGACAGATTTATTGCTATAGGTACCCAGCTTAAACTTGAGAAGCCAACAAAAGGATGCATTGTAACTTCCTGTGAAAGCATTGACGGGCCAATTGTAAAGCTCTTTAACGGAAGTGTTAAAAAAATAAAAGACCCCCAGGAAGCAAAAAAACTCTATCCAGATGTTGAAGAAATAATCTATCTTGGAGACGGCCTCTTTCCTTTCAGCGATCTTGCAAATAGAAATGCAAGGCTTGTAAGGCCAGGCTATGTTGAAGAAATCTGGAACCTTGAGCTGAGAGAAAAATCCTCAGGAAGTGAAAAGGTTGATTTCTATAATATTAGTTTTGAAGAGGCTGTTGCCTTAAGCAGGAAATACAAGGTTTCTCTTCATCCAGAGCATATTTTTTATTGGACAGAAATCTCCAAAGA
>JBBTAB010000033.1:0-15675 GCA_038044425.1 Nanobdellota archaeon
TAAAATTCTGGAAAGCTTTTCTTCTACAGGATTTCAGGCATCTCTTTTTGCAAAAGCAGTAAAAATTGTCAATAAGATGATTGGCGAGGACGCATTTATCTATCTGGGATATACTTCAAACATGGTGAGTTCTGGATTAAGGGATATTTTTAGATATCTGGTTAAGAATAAGAAAATAAATGTTGTTGTAACAACTGCCGGAGGAGTAGAAGAAGATATCATAAAATGTCTGGGAGATTTTTTTCTAGGGGATTTCCAAGCTAGGGGAAAAGAATTAAGGGAAAAAGGGATTAACAGGATAGGTAATATTTTTGTTTCAAATAACAGATATGTTGAATTTGAAAAGTTTTTTCAAGAGATTCTTGAAGAAGTTTATCAGGAGCAGAAAAAAACAGGGAGAATAACAACTGCTTCAGAGCTAATCTGGAAACTTGGGGAGAAGATAGATGACAAAAGAAGCATCTGCTACTGGGCCTGGAAAAACAATATAAGAATTCACTGCCCTGCCCTTCTCGATGGTGCGATAGGGGATAATATATATTTCTTCAAGTTTAAGAGAAGAGATTTTTTTATTGATATTACAGAAGATATAAAATGGTTTAATGACACTTCTCTTGGATTGAAAAAATCAGGGGTTTTAATCCTTGGAGGCGGAGTTATGAAACACTGCATATTGAACGCGAATATGCTAAGAAACGGAGCAGATTACGCTGTTTATATAAACAATTCCCAGGAATTTGATGGAAGCGATGCAGGGGCTTTGCCAGACGAAGCTGTTTCATGGGGAAAAATAGCACCAAAAGGAGAAAGTGTCAAGGTCTTTGGAGACGCGACAATCTTATTCCCTTTTATTGTGGCAGAAAGCTTTGCGAAATAATACTTTTACATATTTTTATAAAGAACTTCGATAAGATTTATATATAATTAGTATCTTGAAAATGGCATGGAGGAAAAAATGGTGATAAAAAACATCGAAGAGACTATTTCTAAGAATCTTCCTGTTTCAGAAGATAAAAAAGATATGAGTATGCTTGATGTTTTGAAGATCGTCTCTCCTGGAACAGCAATAAGAACAGCTCTTGACGATATCTTGAGATCACGAATGGGAGCTCTTATCGTAGTTGATAAGGAAGGGCTTTCAGGAATAGTTGAGGGCGGATTCAGAGTTAATTGCAGATTTAGCGCACAGAGGCTTGTAGAACTGGCAAAAATGGACGGAGCAATAGTTCTTTCTAATGATCTAAAGAAAATTTTATATGCAAATACACTTTTAACACCAAGCGCCAAGATTCTTACTAAAGAGACCGGAACAAGGCATAAGGCTGCAGAAAGAACAGCAAAACAATTTGGAACTATAGTGGTTGCAGTATCTGAAAGAAAAAATAAAATAACTCTTTTCTTCAAAGAAGATGGGTATTTCCTTGAGAAAACTTCTGAAATTTTAAGAAGAGCTGCAGAAACCCTCCAGATACTGGAAAAACAAAAAGATATTTTTAATGATTTAATATCTCATTTAAATGTTCTTGAAATGACAAATCTTACAACAACCAGAGATGTATGCAGTGTATTGCAGACCCTGGAGAACGTAAGAAGAATCTCTGAAAACGTAAAAAGATATCTTATAGAACTGGGCAAGGAAGGAATTATTGTAAGCATGAGGCTTAAGGAACTAACAAAAAGTCTCGGAAAAGAAAGGGAATTGCTTCTTAAGGATTACTTCGGGCAAAGATATTTCAGGGCAGATGAACTTTTAAAAAATATAAACTTTGATTTTTTAATCGAAACATCAAACGTAGCAAGAATTCTTTTTGGAGAAATACATGACCAGCCAGCTTCCCCCAAGGGGCTGAGAATCCTGAGCAAAACAGATATGCTTGAAAAAGATATAAAAATACTCCTGGATACTTTCGGAAGCCTGGATAGAGTATTTGATTTGGATAAAGAATCCCTCTCCGGCCTTTTCAAAAATGAAAAATTAGTAGATTCAATAATAAAAGATCTAAAAAATTTAAAAGAAAAAATTTTAGTGGGGAAAAGTCTTTAATGTTAACCAGAACCCAGGTTAAGCAGATTAAAGAGCATCTGGAAAAGGCACAGAATCCTGTTTTTTTCTTTGATAATGACCAGGATGGGCTCTGTTCATTTCTTTTATTGCAGAGATATATTGGCAGGGGCAAGGGCGTTGTGATAAAATCTTTTCCTTCTTTGATTCCCGAATATTTCAGAAAAGTAAAAGAACTTGGCGGAGATTATATCTTTATTCTTGATAAGCCATTGGTTTCAGAAGGTTTTTTTGAAGAAGTAAGAAAGGTAAATATTCCTGTAGTTTGGATAGACCATCACGCAATAAACTGGGAGCTTGTTCCCAAATTTGTTAATTATTACAATCCACTATTAAATAAAAAGAAAAGCAATGAACCTGTTACAGCACTTTGCTATCAGATAACTAAAAGAAAAGAAGACTTATGGCTTGCTGTTGTAGGTTGCATCTCAGATGGGTTGGTTCCTGATTTTTATGACGACTTTGAAAAGAAATACCCTGACATGATTGTAAGACCAAAAAATGCTTTTGATATCTTTTACAAATCCCAGATAGGGAGGGTGGCGAGATTTTTCAGCTTCGGCCTCAAAGACAGAACAACAAATGTGATAAATATGCTAAGATTTTTAATGAAAGCTAAAAGCCCGTATGAGATTCTTGAAGAAAATCCTAAAAATCAATCTCTCCATAAAAGATACAGCCAGATAGATTCAAAATATCAAAGACTTTTGAGAAAAGCAGTTTCTCTTGGAAAAAAAACAGACAAGCTTTTGTTTTTTCAGTATGGCGGAGATTTAAGCATAAGCAGTGAATTATCAAATGAACTAAGCTATCTTTTTCAGGATAAAGTTGTGGTGGTTGCTTATATCAAAGGAGCAAAGGCAAATATATCTACCAGGGGGGAAAAGATAAGGGACCTGTTTTTAAAATCTATAGAAGGGTTCGAAGGTGCGACAGGGGGCGGCCATGAAAATGCCGTCGGTGGTCAAATTAAGATAGAAGATCTTGAGAGATTCAGGGAAAATTTGGAGAAGAATTTAAGCTCCTCCTAGCAATGCCGAGTTAGGGAAACTCGCCCAAGCGTGGTCAAGTTAGGGAAAATATGAGAAAAAATCTAAATTCGTCTTAACATTTGGATGAATAAAAAAGTATAAAAAGGTCTTTTTGTTAAAAAAATAATGGATACACAGAAGGGTATGCATTTGGATTGGGGCATAATCAATCTAGTATCTACTAAAAAAAATATTAAATACAATATAAAGTACACAATTTAATTCAGAGTTCTCTTTTCAGGCCTGGATTAAATTGAACATGCTTCTTACTTAATTTAGGTCTGAGAGAATTTCTGTTTTTATTTTTTGTACAAAAAAGGAAAAATGGAAACAATGCAAGAAACGACCGAAGAAACAATTGTTGAAAGAGAGTTGAACCTCTTAATGGAAATGACTCTTAGGATGGAACATGAACTTACAGTCGCATTAACGCAAGAATAAAAAGAAAAGCTTAATAGCTCTTTGCTATATAGGCTATCTCATTTGCTTGTCTGTTGCAAACTATGCATTTTCCTTTTGCTTTTTCCTTTTTGTTAGCCAGAATTCCTCTGATATTTGCTCCTGTTTCTTTTTCTATTACTTCTGCACATTTAATTCCTGGTTCATCAATGCTGCACCAGTTTACTCTTGCCATTTTTCCGCTATCTACAGCTTTTTTAACTTCTGTTTTAGATTTACAATTTACAGCCCTGTTATTTGCAAAATTTTCAGCTCTTTTTCTTAATCTTAAATCATATTCTTTTCCGATTTTTTCTATTCCTTTTAACTTAGAAAAGGCAAGCAGCTGTTTTTTTCCAGTATCCCTTATGAATAAGGTTACCTTCTTCGCCTTAAGTTCTCTTTCACCAATCTCTATTCTTAAAGGAATACCTTTTAATTCCCACTCATTAAATTTCCATCCAGGGCTGTAAATATCTCTGGAATCAAGTTTCGTGCTTACACCAGAGTTTTTTAGTTTATTGTAAATATCACTTGCGTATTTTTCAATCTTAGATTTATTCTTAACAGTATATATTGGAATTACCACTGCCTGAATTGGAGAAATGCTAAATGGCAATATAAGCCCTTTGTCATCTCCATGTGTTGAAATTATAGAAACCAAAATACGGGACATCGCAGGCCCATACGCTGTTGTGTATAGATATTCTTCTTTTTCTGATTCTGTTTTAAATTTCGCATTAAATGCCCTGGAGAATCTTTGCCCCATATAGTGGGTTGAGGGTTGTTGTATGAGTTTTCCGTCTGGCATAAATACATCGCTTCCTATAGTGTACTCTGCACCTGCAAACTTATCCCACTGCGGCCTTTTCATGGCAAAGAAAGGAATTCCTAATTTTTCGTGCAAAATTTTTTCAGTTGTTTCAATATCTTCTTGGACCTGGGCTTCTGCGTCATGTTTTGTGGCAAAAGCATCATGACATTCTATCCATTGAAATTCTCTCCCGCGTATCAAAGGCCTTGTAGCTTTTGTATCATGCCTGAATACAGAACCGCGCTGGTATAATTTCAACGGAAGATCTCTATGACTTCTTATCCAAAGGGCGAACATGGGAGTAAAGAGTGTTTCACTTGTGGGACGCAGAGCAAGTTTTTCTTCACCTTCTTCACCTTTTTCTGCCTGAAGCCAAAAAACTTCTGGAGTAAATCCTTTTATATGACTGGCTTCTTTCTTTAAATTTGATTCAGGAATAACAGAAGGCATTATTACAGGAAGATGGCCTCTTTTTTGCAGTTCTTCCTCAAAAAAATCATAAAGTTTTTCAATAATAAGAGTTCCCCAGGGTCTTATGGTTATAAATCCTTTAATACCAAGCCTTAAATCAACTATCTCTGCTTTTTCTATAACCCGGGTATACCATTCGGAAAAATTCTCTGATTTTTTTACGGTAATTCCTCCTCCATTCTTGTTTTGCTGAGAACTCTTTTCATACCCTTTAGCCATTAATAAAATTAGGAATAATCTTTAATAAATGTTTTGAGAAGTTAGATTATTGTCTGATTCAGGGATTTATTTGCTATGTCATTTACAGCGCTTTTTATAAAGTTAGATTCAAGAGCAAAACCCAGACTTTCTCCTTGACTTATCTTAAAGTTGTTCATTCCTACAACATTTCCCTGTTTGTTTATCAAAGGACCTCCTGAATTTCCTGGATTAAGAGCAGCATCTATCTGGAGATAAGCATCTATACCATTTGGACCCTGTCTGTTGATTCCTGAGACAATTCCTTCAGAAACTGAGAATCTTAATCCATAAGGATTCCCTATAGCAATAACTTTTTCTCCTATTTTGACATTGTCTGAATTTTCTAGTTTAAAAGCCCTAAATTTCTTTTCTGCCTTTAATAAAGCTACATCCAATTCATTATCATATCCTATGAATTTTACTTCAATTTTGTCACCATCACTGTCCACTGCATGAATGCCTGTTGCAAGATATCCTGATTCGTCTGCCAATACATGGGCATTTGTTATTATGTATCCGCTTTCGTTTATGACAAAACCTGCCCCTTGACCAGAGTCTGTTCTTATGATTAATACAGAGGGCATCGCTGATTCAATAATTCCTGAGAAATCCTCTCCAGCAGACGCTTTTAATAGATCAATTTCTTGCTGTTTTTCTTGAAGATTTTCTTGAAGCCCTAGGACTGTTAAAGACATTGCATCAATTTGTGCCTGTGTTGCTTTCTTTAATTCAGAAATTTTGTTACCCAGTAGTTGATAATTTAACTCTTGTTTTACAAAAATAGTATACATAAAAACACTCATTACAACCATAAAGATAATTATGATTGTCCCTGCCCCACCTAAAATCCATTTATGGTGTGGCTTCAAAAAAATGTGGTGATGCACTATTGGTCGCACAGGTTCTTTGTCTCTTAAAGGCATGTTATCATAAAAATATTAAGATATAAAAACCTAACCTTCTCTTTATTTTTATATCAATAGCTCGGGTCTGTAGTTCAACGGATAGAATTTCAGGTTTCGGAATGAAAAATAAAACATTGAAAAACCCTGACGATCTAGGTTCGAATCCTAGCAGACTCATTCAAAAAATGAAAAGGATAAAAAAACAGAACAAGAAAAAACCCGAGCCCGGAGATTTCGTTGAAGTTTCTCTTGTCAAAAATTCTTATCAGGGAATTTTCCTGGAAAGCCCTGAAAATGAGCACGGAATTGTTTTATTAAAATTGGAATCAGGGTATAATATTGGAATAAATAAGAAAGATATTTTAGATATAAATATCTTAAAGAAATTTGAGGCAAAAACTTTAGAAGAGAGGAAAGTAAAAATAGAACAGGAAAAACCTAACATAGCAATGGTTATGACGGGAGGGACAATTTCCGCTGAACTGGATTCCAGGACAGGCGCGGTTTCCTGGCTTACAAGCCCTGAAAAACTCTTCAGATTTTATCCAGAGGTTTTTGAAAAAGCAAATATTTTGAAAATTGAAGTTCCCTTTATGATGGCTTCTGAAAACATGGGCTTTAAAGAATGGCAGAAAATTGCCCGTGTCACAGAAAGATTTCTTAATGATTCTAATATCAAAGGAGTTATAATAACACACGGAACAGACACTCTGCATTATACAGCAGCTGCTCTTTCTTTTTTCCTTAGAAATTTGAACAAGCCTGTTGTTTTAACTTATAGCCAAAGAAGCGGGGATAGGGCTAGTTCAGACGCTTCTCTCAATTTGCAATGCGCCGCCATGGTTGCAATTTCAGATATGGCAGAGGTGGTCATTGTTGGGCATGCATCTTCAAACGACGATTACTGTTATGCTTTAAGGGGAACCAAAGTAAGAAAATTGCATTCATCGCGAAGAGATGCATTCAAGCCCGTTAACACAGGGCCCCTGGCAAAAATAACAAGAGAAGCTTTTATTCCATTAATGCCCTATAAAAAAAGAACAAAAACTAAAGTCGGGATAGATACATCTTTTGAAGAAAAAGTTGCATTAATTAAATTTTATCCTGGCCAGGATCCCGATATCTTGGAATATTACAGAAAAAAAGGCTACAAAGGAATTGTGATAGAAATGCTTGGCTTAGGTCATGTTGCGACAAGCGAATCCAGAAAATCATGGGTTTCCAAAATAAAGGAAATCCAAGAAAAAGGCGTTTTTGTCTGTGCTGCTGCACAAACTATTTACGGAAGACTGGACCCTCTAATTTACTCTAATGGTAGGGAATTATTAAATGCAGGAGTTGTTTATCTGGAAGATATGCTTGCAGAAACAGCCCTTGTAAAACTTTCCTGGATTTTAGGGCATAGAGAATTGGCTAAGGATAAAGAAAAGGTCAAAAAGAAAATGCTAGAGAACATTTCGGGAGAGTTTTCAGACAGGTTGCAAGAATAATTAAAGCCTTTTTTCTATTCTGTTTAACTGGGCTCTTATTTCTCTAATTTCCCTTTCAGATTTTTTGTTTACAGCATAATCATACTCTGCAGCTATTCTGTCTTTTTGAGTTTGCCTGTTTTGACTCATCAAAATAATTGGGACTTCTACCGCAGCAAAAGCAGCAAGAACCAGGTTTAGAAGGATAAATGGGAACGGGTCCCATTCTCTACCGAATAAAATCCATGATGTATTAGTAATCATCCATACAAATAAGAAAATTGCTAAAAAGAATATGTAAAACCAACTACCAACTAAATTTGCCAGAACATCTGTTGCTTTTTGACTAGGGGTTCTTTTATGGGTAATAATAGGGTGATTGTCTATCATTTTTTCCATTTTATTTATTAGGAAAAATCTGTTTAAATAACTTTTTTAGCCAACTCCCCTATTTATCATAACTTTGTAGGGGTTACAATGGAAAGGTTTTTAAAGAAAAATAGCCCCCATACTTTATGAAAAATACAGATTATACAAGAGGGGAATTTGAAGATTTTATGGGGGGAATAAAAAGAGCCTCTGATATAGTTAGGGCTGTAAATCCAAGCATCTATATCGTAAGTTTGAATGGCGGACAGCCATTGTTTGATGTTTTAACAATAGCAGACAGGGATTTTGACGCTTCACTTGCTGTTTATTTTCCAATTTCAAGTAAGATAATGGATTCAGCGAAAATTGCAGAAAAATGTTTCACTAATTTGCTTTTAGAAAGACAACATCAAGGAAGCGAACCACAAAGAATTGTAAGTCTGGATGAAGTTGTCAGCGGGGGTTCTGTCAGCAGAATTTTAAATGCTTATGATACTGCATTAAGAATTGTCGGAAAATATAATGTCGGAAGGTATGATAGAGAAGCAATTTCTGTGGAAGCAAGACATCTTGCAGAACAATTCCCATTTAATATAATCGGAATTAAAGAGCCAAGAGTTAGAACAAAAAGAAAATATCGGGAAGAAGTTAAAAAAGGGAGGGTTGATGAGATTCCTGTTCAGAGAATTGTTACTATGGATGATCCTGATATGCATATACCTGTTTTTGATCACCCCACTTCAAAGGGATGGAATGGCCAGGGCTATTTTCCAAATGTTGGAGATTTAAGAATTACTCCTAAATATATGGCTTTTCTTAAAGATGCCGCAAGATTTTTTGGTGTTGATCCATCAAACGTCTCGCCACAGGGAATTGCAATTATGAGTGAACATTCTAAGAAATATTCCGCAAAACCTAATTTTACTTAATAATCACTCCCGCTAATTTAATAAACTCTTTTTCTTTTTTTAATTCATGGAATTAGATCATAATGCCGTAGGTCTTAAATGCGGGATTGAAATCCATCAGCAGCTGGAAGCAAACAAGCTATTTTGCAATTGCCCTTCTTTGCTTAGGAAAGATGAACCGGAATTTACAATTAAGAGAAAACTCCACGTTGTTGCAGGAGAGTCTGGCGAAGTAGATGTTGCCGCAAGCCATGAAGCTTTGCTTGAAAAAGAATTCACCTATGAAGGTTATGACACTACATGCTTGGTTGAACTTGATGAATCCCCCCCAAATATTGTTAATAAAGAGGCACTTCAAATAGCATTACAAATAGCATTATTCTTGAATTGTAAGATATTTCCCGTAACACAAGTTATGAGAAAAACAGTCATTGATGGAAGCAATACGAGCGGATTTCAAAGAACTGTTTTAATTGCAAGAGATGGTTTTATTGAGACTAGCAAAGGAAGAATAGGAATTGCGACAATTTGTCTTGAGGAAGATTCTGCAAGAATCATTGACAAGGATAAGGGGATATTCAGACTTGACAGGCTTGGAATACCTCTTGTGGAAATTGCAACAAATGCTGACATAAAAACACCCGAACAGGCAAAAGAAACTGCCTTAAAGCTTGGAGAAATTCTTAGAAAAGTTAAAGTTAAAAGAGGAATTGGGACAATAAGGCAGGATGTTAATCTTTCTATTAAAGGCGGACAAAGAATTGAATTAAAAGGCTTTCAAGATATAAGAAATATTGAGAGAGCTATAGAACTTGAGGTGAAAAGACAGCAGAAACTTGTTGTGCATGGAAAAAGTATTGCTGAAGTAAGAGCTGTTAATCCTGATGGAAGCTCCAGATTTCTAAGGCCATTGCCAGGAGCTGCGAGAATGTATCCTGAAACAGACCTACCACTTTTAAAAATTTCAAGAGAAAATATTGATGATGCCAAAAAAGAGCTTTCTGCCTCCATGGAAAATCCAGAAGAAGAACTGGAAAAACAAGGTTTAAACAAAGAAATGATTTCCCTTTTATTAAAGAGAAAAAAAGTAGAAGAATTCAAAGAGCTTCTGCAGGTAATTGAGAATCCCCAATTAATTGCAAAAACTATTTTGATTTTTCCTAAAGAGATAGCAACTAAGGAAAAGAAAACCCTGAATGCAGTTGAAAAAGTTCTTAACAGGGATGTTTTGGGAAATGTTCTGGAAAATGTTGCAAAAGAAAAAATACAAGCTTCTGAAATAAAAAATGTTCTTACTGAAATCGTCAAAGGAAAAAGTTCTAAAGAAGTTATGAAAGAAGAGAAAAATCTAGATGAAATGGAAGAGAGAATATCAAAAATCATTAAGGAAAAACCAGGGCTTTCTGACAATGCTTATATGGGGCTTGTGATGAAAGATTTGAGGGGATTGATTTCCGGAAAAGAAGCTATGAAAATTATTAAAAAATATATTCAAGGAAAGTCTTAAAAACTTTGGTTATATGTTTTTACAATAAATATCAAGATGGTTCCGAAAAAAATATTTTTTACAAAAGGAGTCGGAAGACATAAGGAAAGGCTTGCAAGTTTTGAGGCAGCTTTAAGAGACGCTGGTATTGAAAAATTTAATCTTGTTTATGTTTCTTCTATTTATCCTGCTAACTGCAAAACCATAAGCAAAGAAGAGGGGCTTAAGCTTATTAGTCCGGGAGAAATTGTTTATTGTGTTATGGCTAGACAGGATACAAATGAACACAACAGGCTTGTTGCGGCTTCTATCGGCGTTGCGATTCCTGCAGAGGGAACCCAATACGGTTATCTTTCAGAACACCACCCTCATGGAGAAACAGAGAAGGTCGCAGGGGATTATGCAGAAGATCTTGCTGCCAGCATGTTAGCAACAACTCTTGGAATTGAGTTTGATCCGAATACTGCCTGGGATGAACGAGAACAGCAATACAAACTTTCTGGAAAAATACTTAAGACAAGAAATATAACCCAATCTGCTGAAGGGAAAGACGGCATGTGGACAACGGTTATTTCTACAGCAGTTCTTTTAGATGATAGCGGAAACATTAATAATCAATAATTTAATAAATCTGTTTTCTGTTTATGGTTAATGGAAAGGACATATGTTTCTGAGCTAAAACCTGGAAAAGAGGTTTTGCTTAAAGGATGGGTTCATGAAATAAGAACCCTTTCAAATATGACTTTCCTTCTTTTAAGAGATTTTTCAGGACTGGTTCAGTGTGTTGTTAAAGATAAATCTCTTGTTGGAAATTTGAGCCTGGAAAGTGTTGTAGAAATAAAAGGAATTGTTAAGAAAGCGCAGGTTAAGGCAGAGTTTGCCAGAAAAGATGTAGAAGTTGAAGTTTTTGAATTGAAAATCCTCGCCAAAGCAGAAGAGCTTCCGATGCAGGTCAATGAGAAATCTGTGAAAGCAGAACTTCCAACAAGACTGGACAACAGATCTTTGGACATAAGAAAACCGAGAATAAGAGCTATCTTCAGAATCCAATCAGCAATAATAAATGGTTTTAGGGAATTTTTTTATAAAAAAGATTTTATTGAAATCCAGCCTCCAGAGATTATAGCAACTTCCACAGAAGGAGGAACTGATCTGTTTCCTGTAGATTATTTTGGAAGAAAAGCCTATCTTGCCCAGAGTCCTCAGCTTTACAAACAGATGGCTGCAATTTCCCTGGAAAAAGTTTTCTCTACAAGCCCGGTGTGGCGCGCAGAAAAACATGACACGAGCAAGCACATAAATGAAATAAGACAAATGGACATTGAGGTTGCTTTTGCAGATGATCAAGAAATAATGAAATATCTCGGAGAGGCTGTGCAATTTATAGCTGAAAAAGTTACTAAAGAATGCAAACCAGAGATTGAAATTCTTGGACTGGATCTTAAAATTCCCAAGACAAAATATCTTACCTATAACGAGGCAATTGCGCTTTTGAACAAACACGGATTTAAACTTAAAAGAGGTGATGACTTTGAGCCAGAAGCAGAGAGAAAACTATGCTCTTTATTTCCTGATACAATAATATTCACTTTTGAATGGCCTTCTGAAATAAAACCATTTTATATCTGGCCAAAAAATCCGGAAAAAGGAACTTCAGGAGGATTTGATGCCCTTTACGGAGGAATTGAGATTTCTTCAGGGGGGCAAAGAGTGCATATTCCTGATATTTTAATAAAACAGTTGAAAAATAAAAAATTAAATCCAGAACATTTCAAATGGTATGTTGATGCATTCAGATATGGTGCACCAATGCACGCTGGTTGGAGCATAGGGCTTGAGAGAATAACGCAGGCAATGCTGAAGCTAGATAATATTCGCGAAGGAACATTGTTCCCGAGGGACAGGAGAAGGCTGACTCCTTAAAATTCTTTAGCCGAAAGATTTATATATAACTTATAAATTATAATTTATATGAAAACAATTGCATTAAAAGAAAGAACATTTAATTTGATTAGGGATCTAAAAGCAAGAGAAAAAGCAGAATCCTTTGACAAGTTGATAATAAGCTTAATTGTAAAGAAGGAAGACATCCCGGATTCTATGTTTGGATCTTTAAAAGGCAAAACCAAACCCTTTACAAGGAAAGAAAGGGAAAAATTATGGAAAGACTCAGAAAGAGATTTTTAAGATGAAAACAGTTTTTGATACTTATGCGTGGATAGAGTTTTTTGAAGGGACAGAGAAAGGCAAAATAGTTAAAAAATATTTAATGGAAAATAAAGTTTTAACCCCTTCAATTGTGATTTTAGAATTAAGCTACAAAGCAGATAGGGAGGGATGGGATTTTAAAAAGCATCTAAATTTTATAAAACTGCATTCAGAAATATTCGGATTTGATGAAAAATTCATTTTTTCTTTTGGGGAATTATACAACAAAGTAAAAAAACAGATTAAAAATATAAGTTTAGCAGATGTTATTGTTTTAAATACAGCTGTTTTGAATGACGCTCAAATCTTGACGGGGGATAAACATTTTAATAAGATAGACAGAGTAATAATGTTATGATGCAAGAAAATACAGAAAACTCGCTCAAGCATGATCGAATTAAAGAAAAATTCATTTCAATTTCACAGGCGATTACAAAAGGGCATGGAAAAGTAGCTGTGCGCGGTTGGGTTTATCGTGAAAGAGGAAGCAATGAATTAAAATTCATTGTTTTGCGGGATTCTTCCGATATAATTCAGTGTGTTTTGAAAAAAGAGAAATTCAAAAACCAATGGAATGAAATTGACAAATTACAGATAGAAACTTCTTTGGAAATTGAAGGTATTATAAAAGAAGATAAAAGAGCTCCTACTGGCTATGAAATAGAAGCAGATAATATAAATATCATTGGGAAAAGTGAGAATTTTCCAATTAACAAGGATTTGAACGAAGAGCTTTTAGGAGACAGGAGACACTTGTGGCTGCGCTCAAGGAAAATGACGGCGATGATGAAGATAAGGGACACTGTCCTAAACGCAATGCGGGAGCACTGGCATAAAAAAGGATTTTATGAATATCATTCTCCGACGCTGTTAGGAATGCAAGCAGAAGGAGGTTCAACTTTATTTAAGGTCGATTATTTTGGAAAACCTCTTTATCTAAGTCAGACATGGCAGTTGCACGCAGAAGCAGGGATCTTTGCCCTGGAAAAAATATTTACAATTCAGCCGAGCTTTCGTGCAGAGAAAAGCAAAACAAGCAGGCACCTTACCGAGTATTGGCATGCTGAGATGGAAACAGCTTGGGAGAATTTTGATTATCTGCAGGATGATGCAGAGCAACTTATTAAATATATTATTGAAAAAGTTTTGAGAGAGAGGAAACAAGAATTGGAAATTCTTGGAAGAGATTGGAAAAAATTAGAACCGTCATTGAAGAAAAAATTTCCTAGAATAACTTACGATGAAGCTTTGAAATTTTTGAAGGAGAAGAAAAAAATAAATATTCAGTGGGGAAAAGATTTGAGGACAATTGAGGAAGACAAGCTTTCTGAAATGTATGATACCCCTATATTTGTCACAAATTATCCAAAAAAAGTAAAGGCCTTTTATATGAAAGAGAGCTCGTCCAAGCTTGGCCAAGCTAAAGGAAAAGAAACTGTTCTTGGTTTTGATATGATTGCCCCTGAAGGCTATGGGGAGCTTGTCGGAGGATCCCAGAGGGAAGAAGCTATAGAGAAATTAAAAAAGAATCTAAAAACACAGGGTGAAGATCCCAGCAAGTATGAATTTTATTTTGATACAAGGAGATATGGCAGTGTTCCCCACGGGGGATATGGAATGGGTGTGGAACGTGTGATTTCCTGGATTTGCGGTTTGGAGACAATAAAGGATGCAATTGCTTTTCCAAGAACAATGATGAGATATAGTCCTTGATTATAAAATGAAAATTCTAGCAGTTGGTGATTTTCACGGTAAAATCGAAAAATTAGAAAAAAAATTACCAAGATATGAATTCGACTTTATCATTGGAATTGGAGACTATGCGGGGATTGACGAATGGTATCCTTATATAAAATATACTTTTAGAATAAAGAACAGAAAAAAAGCTAAATCTGCCAAAGAATTTTTTGGAAAGAGGAAATTCAAAAAACTTTTAAAGAAAGATTTTGAAGCCGGAAAGAAATCCCTTTTGTTTTTAGATAACCTTAGAAAACCAGGCTTTTTTGTTTTTGGAAATGGAGACGATGAATGGTATAATTATCCATTTAGCCCCAAGATTTTAAAAGCTAAAAAAAGCAGGTTAAATTTCCTCAAAAAAATAAAAAATATCAAGAAAATGACATATGTTGTTAAAATATATCAAGGAATATCTTTTTTAGGTTTTGGGGGCTATATGGATGCCAAGGCAAATAAAAGCCATCGCGATGCAGAATGGCAAGAAAGAGTCAATAAAAGAAATAAAAAAGCAGAGAAAAAAATGAGTTTTTTATTGAAAAAGATTAATAGAAAATCTATCTTTATTTTTCATTACCCCCCAAAAGGCATTTTTGATATAATAAAAGAAAAAAATAATCCGTTTAAAGGTGGAAGCACGGGTGTAACTTTTTTTAGAAAAGCAATCCTTAAACATAAGCCATCTTTGGTCCTATGTGGACATATGCATGAATATCAAGGAAAGAAAAAACTTGGAAATTCTTGGGTTGTTAACCCGGGAGAAGGTTCTGAAGGAAAATTCGCGATTATTAATATTGATGAAAATGAAGGAAAAGTTAAAAATATAAGGCTTGTTAAATAACTCCCTAGCAAAACCCTTAAAAACCTCTGATTTTTTCTTGGAGAATGAAGATAAACGGAATAGAGCTTAAATGGCTTGGGCATGCCGGCTTTTTGCTGAAAAATTCCAGAGTTATTTACATAGACCCTTATAATATTCGCGATGGTTTGGAAAAAGCAGATATAATTCTCATAACACACAGCCATTATGACCACTGCAGTTTTGCAGATCTCGATAAGATAGTTCAGGAAGGAACAAGGATAATTGCTCCTGTAGATTGTCAGAGTACTATTGCTAAATTTAAAATTCTGGTAAAGATAGAGATTATAGAGCCTGGGCAAGAGCTTGAAATTGGAGAAATTAAGATATCAACTCTTCCTTCATATAACATAAACAAGCATTTTCATCCAAAAACAGAGCCCTGGGTTGGCTATGTGGTAAAGATGAATGATGTGATAATCTATCATTCTGGTGACACTGATTTAATTCCAGAAATGCAAAAACTTACAGGATACAAACAACAGGGAAAGGAATTTGTCGCTTTGCTCCCTGTCGGAGGAAGATTTACAATGAATCCTGAGGAAGCTGCAGAAGCAGCTGAAATAATAAAACCAAGTCTGGCTATTCCGATGCATTGGGGTTCTATTGTGGGAACAGAAGAAGATGCAAAAGAGTTTGTGGAACTTTGCCAAGAGCAAGGAATAAGGGCTGAGATTTTGG
>JBBTAB010000034.1:0-1477 GCA_038044425.1 Nanobdellota archaeon
GCATCAAATCCTGTTCCAACTTCCACGCCAGGGCGAAGAACATAAATCAAGACAACAGCCCCAACAATTATTATCGCGATGATGATAAAAATAGTAACTTGCCCTTTTTTATTAGAAAACCAAGAACCTCTTTTTTGCATGATTTATATACGGAAATTTTATTTATAAATCTTGTTGGATATTTGGTATTTGTAGTTAAAAATACTAATTACCCTGGAATTAATTTTATATCTAATAAAAAGCAAAATGTTTAATCTTATCTATAATAATTTATTATTAAAAATCAACTTTCTATCATTTACCTTCGTCTCAATCATCGGTTTCAACTCTAGGAGCCAGAAGAAAAGAAAGCTCAAGAAAATCATTTTTTATATCCATTTTCAATGGATGATCATCTGCAAATCTTAATGTTGTTTTTTCAGAAAGCTTGGAGCCCTTCACAAATTTTTGCAAGTACTCCAAACTGTATCTAGATTTGCAATTCTCTGCCGTAATCTTTGCTTCATCTGAAGAAAATTCAGACATGGCGCTGTTGAGCCCGCGGGCTTCTATGACAAATTTACCATCTCTTATTATAAAAGAACACGCATCTGCAACAACCATGCAATCCTCTATAGAATCTATGAAATCTGAAGAGTCCAATTCAACTATAGAGCTGAACTCAAGATTAGGCATTTCTTTTTCTTCGCTTTCTATTTCTATCAGGCTTAGATTAAATGTCCTCTTTATCTTGTCCTGAATCTGTATGTTTAGGAGATTGTCCTGTTTTTCGATTATCAAAGAGCTGCCAGGACTGCATCTTTTGAGGATTCTTTTTAAGCTGTCCAGATTAATCCCAAGAACTTCGTTTCCAGATTCAAAGCTGGAAAAAGAGCTTTTTGGAAGAACAAAACGTACCATAGAAACATTTGCAGGATCCATTGCAGTTATGTTAAATCCAAGATTATCAATTTTTATCCTAACTTCTGTTACAAGCTCTGAAATTATCTCTATAATCCTTGACAAAAGAAGCGGATTTTCAAGTTTGACTAACATTTTTTAAACAGCAATACTCTACTTTTAAGTATTATTATCATGAAGTATAGGCTAATTATATAAATCTTGCCTCCTTTCAGAAAAAATGCTAGAAGAGACCGATGGAAAAAAAGAACAACCAGGGATTAAGGAACAACCTCGTCCAAGCGTGGCTGAGTTTAAGGAAGAAAGAATAAAAAAAATAACCCACCTCTATTACTCCAGAAAAGACATACAAAAAGCTATTTTTCAGTTTTCTGCAAATAGGGAAATAGCTCCTAGTTATATGATGGAAGCTTTTGGCAAGCGCCCAGATACTTTTCAATATCCAGGAGATATTTTTGAGCTGGTAAAAAATGGAGCAACAAGTTTCCATTGCTCAGAAGAACTCTGGCAAGACCCATTAAAAATTGTCACAGGCATGAATGAGAAACAGCTTAATGGCTTGAGAATTGGCTGGGAT
>JBBTAB010000034.1:1577-5789 GCA_038044425.1 Nanobdellota archaeon
CTTGTTTCTCCAAGGCACTTATTCAGAATGCCTTATTCTCTCCATGAAAAAACAGCACTGGCAAGCATTGTTTTAAAACCAGAAGAAATCTCCGGATTCCAGCCGAAAGATGCAGACCCCTTCAAAGCAGAGATTAGGAATTTCATGCCAGATGCAAAAGAAGGTGAAGCCTCTGAACTCTTGCGTGAGGCTTTGGACTGGTATAAAATTCAGAATCCTGAGGAGAAAGAAAAATCAAGTAAAGAATTCAAACCAATAGTTCTTACTAATATCTCTGAAAAAAATTTTCCACCAAGCATACAAAAAATTTTACTTGGATTGCAAGGAGATGGCAGAAAAAGAGCCTTGTTCATAATTCTTGGCTTTTTCAGATCAATAGGTATGGACAGGAAAGAAATTGAAAAACTCCTCTACGATTGGAATCAAAAAAATGCCATCCCGTTAAAAGAAGGCTACATAAAAGCCCAGTTGATTTCAAGTTACAAAACCAAAGCAATTCCCCCACCAAATTATGACAAAGATTATTACAAGGGAATTGGCGTGATTCCCACAGAAGAGGAAATTAGGTACAAGAATCCTGCGAACTATATGATAAAGAAAACTTTAAGGGAAAACTACAGAGAGGAAAAAAAATATTCTACTAAGGATAATTTTAAAAATAAGAATTGATTGTATATAACATGAAAAAAAGGGGCTTGGTTTTCTTGCTTGGTTTATTCATAATCCTTGGAACCATTGTTTTAATCAATGCCCAAGTAAATGCTACGACAGAACAGGAAAAAGTAAACAAGGCTTATTCCTGCCTCACAGATAAAGTTTCTGGAAAATGCTCTTCTCTTTCTACAGAAGAAAAAATATTTTCACTCCTGGCTGTAAATCAATGCAGCTCTGAGCTAATGGCCCAGTCTTCCAACTCAGGAGAGTGTTGGCCATCTTCCTCATGCAATGTCAAGACGACGGCACAGGCTCTTTTAGCATTGGACAAAACCGGAAGCAACACTAAGGCACAGAACTGGCTTCTTTCTAAAAATGCAACACCGACAGAACTTACCTGGTACCTTGAGATTGAAGCTTCTAACCAAACTGCTTGCTCAATTAAATATTCCGGGCTTTCTTATAACGTTAATATCGATGAAGACAAAAAAATTAACAGCAATGCAGGCTCTTGCCTGATTCTTGCGCAGGATAATTACTGGTTAAGAATTTCTTCTTCTTGTTACGACAGGAATTTCAGCGTTTCCTGTGACCAGAGTTTTTTAACAACTCTTCTCTTCAAAAAAACTACGAGTTCAATTATTAATGTTTTAGAAGAAACTTCTTCTGCAGCTGCCTCGGGAACAACGACAGAGAAAGTAGAATCTTCCTGCTTCTCCACAGGAACTTCTTGTGATTACGAGGCCACTCTCTGGGCTTCTCTTGTTCTAGATTCCCATGGAAAAGATGTTTCTGCTTATCTTCCTTACTTGATAACAATGGCAGACCAAAATAAGAGATTCTTGCCCGAAGCTTTCCTCTATGCTTTGACTGCAGATCCCGAATACAAAATTTCTTTGCTATCAAAACAAAAAAGCAGCCAATGGTGGATGGAATCAGGAGACAAATATTATGATACAGCCCTTGCCCTTTATCCTCTTCAGCAGGAAACTCCCCAGGAAAAAACAAATGCAAAAGAATGGCTTCTTGAATCACAAGATGCTAACGGATGCTGGGAGGGAAATACCAGAAACACAGGTTTCATACTTGCTTCAATTTGGCCAAGACAATCAGGAGGAGGAACAACAGAACTTCAAGATTGCGACGAGCAGGGTTATTATTGTGCAAGCTCCGCATCTGCATGCGATGGACAGCTTTTGCCTGAATTTTCATGTCCAGGAAGCCTTCAGAAATGCTGCTCAACACCAATAACTATTGAAACCTGTGCAGAGTTGCAAGGAGAGATATGTTCTTCAAATGAGAGATGCGTTGGAGGGACAATCGTCGATGCCTCTGGTCTGGGTTCGTCTGAGCTATGCTGTGCACAGGGGGGGTCTTGCGAAGCTGTTTCAGATACAACAGAGTCAGACTGTGAATTAAATAATGGAATCTGTAGACTTGGTGGTTGTGATGATAATGAGGAAGAATCTTTCGATTCTTGTGAAATAAGTTCAGATGTTTGTTGCGTTCAGAAAACCCAGGAAACAAATGGAAAAAGTTATTGGTGGATTTGGGTTTTAATAATTTTGATAGTCCTAGTAGTGATAGCAATTATCTTTAGAAATAGCCTAAGAATATTCTGGTTTAGAATTACTGGAGGAGGAAAAACAAGACCAGGACCACCATCTTCAGGTTCTTATTATCCTCATCCAGGATATCAAAGACCACCTCAAAGAATAATTGAGCGGAGGATTTTAATTCCTCATTCAGCCCCACCCCCGCACAGACCCTCAAGACCGTCAGGGGCACAGAGAGAATTAGATGAGGTTCTCAAAAAGCTCAAGGATATGGGGAAGTAAAATGAAATTTAAATTAACATTAGCAAAATCGATAGTTTCTTTATTTGTGGGATTGATATTTGGATATTTATCATTAAAATATAGATTTTTACAAGAAAAATGTATAGATCCTTACGCAGGACTCCCAGGATACTCTTTATTTTGCGATAACCCCTCTTTCTCAATATGGCCCTCTTTAATTGTCTTTATTCTATCTATCTTAATAGTTTATACAATCTGGTCATTAATGACTAAAAAATAATTCTAAACTGAATTATATTAAAATTTATTAAGCTGTTTTTTCTTAATTAAATATGAAGATAGATGGGAAAAAACAGACAGGAAACATTAATCATAATATCAAAGCCACCGAGTTTCTTCTATTAAAAAATATTCTCCTATTTATATTTATTCTAACTATCTTTTTTCCTATGGTTTCCGCTGTCGAAGTTTCCATGAACTCAAATTTCTCCCAGGGAGAAACTCTTCTTGCCAAGTTTTCAGGAAACTTTATAGACCAGATAACAAAGGACAATATAGTTTTTTACAGGGAAAATGTAAGAATTCCAATGATTTTTGATGTTAAAAAAATAAATGATGAATTTTATTTATATGCTCTTCTACCCTATCTTCCAACAGGAAAAACACAAAGCAATTATTCCCTAAGAGTTGAGAATATCAGATATATGAAGGCAACACAGATTGTAGATGATGATATCATATCAAATTTCACAATTTCTAATGAAACAGCTATTTTTTCTGTTGATCCAGGAGTTTTGATTACAAATTCTGGCTTTAATGTTGAGGTTCAGAATTTACAGGACAGAAAAATTACATTAGAAATAACAGAAGATATAGATTCTATTACTTCACTAACTTCTATTGAATTAAAAACAGGAGAAAAAAAGACAATTTCATTTACTGCAACAACAACCCCTGCAAATGGAATAGAAACCATAGAATTTTCTTCAGGGGAATTTTCTTATGAACTTCCTGTTTATTTTGATACAAACCAAACTTCTGAAACAGAAGAGAAACAGGATTTTGAATTTCAGCCTTCTACAGTAGAAGTTCAAATGGCCACTGGCTCAGAGTCCAAAAGAATTTTATATCTTAAAAATACAGGAAATGAAACAATAGAAGATATCTCTTTCAGAATTTCTTCATTGTTAGAACCATATATTGTTGTTTCACCGGACAGTATCAGCAGTCTTAAACCAGGGGAAAATGAAAAAATAGAAATACAAATAGCATCTGACCAGGAAGAAGCAGTGCTCGAGGGAAGAGTAACAGCATATACAGAAAATATATCTTCTTCTCTGGCTCTTGTCCTGGATTTTATCAAAGATTTCATACCTGCCGAAAATGAGTCTGGGGACGTAATTGTGCCGACCTGCGAGCAACTAGATGGAACAGTCTGTGCTACAAATCAGGAATGCAGCGAAGATTCTCTTTCTGCTAAAGACGGACCTTGTTGTCTTGCACAATGCCGGGAAGTAAAGAAAAGCTCATCAGGGAAATATATAGGCTGGGGATTATTGATTCTTGCAGTTCTTCTCATTTACTGGTTTTACAAGAGAAGATACAGAAATGTCATGAGAAGAAGACCTTTCTGATTATTTCTTATTAGAAGATTTTTGTTCTTTTTTCTCCGAAAGATCAACACCAAGTTCTTTTAGCTTCTCTAAAAGCTTCTGATGTTCAATCTGCATAATCCTGGCAACTTCATCATAAGAATGCA
>JBBTAB010000035.1:0-3703 GCA_038044425.1 Nanobdellota archaeon
CGCTGGGCTAAAAGCCTGGGAAATGTGATAAGATTAAAAGTTGCTGAAAAAGACGCTGTAAAGATAAAGAAACATCTCGATATAGCTCATCTGGATTTAGAGCCTTGGCAGCCAATAACTCTAAGTGTTATGGCATTTTTCTTTGTTTTATTTATAGGAATACTTATTTCAGTGGCTGTGCTCCTGATAACAGATGTATTTCCTTTTTTGTTCTTTTTCCTTGCTGTTATATTTTCCTTTTTTATCCTTTATTTTGTGAAAGGATATCCTGCAAGACTGGCAAATTCCTGGAGACTGAAAGCCAGCAGCCAAATGGTGCCGGCAATACTCTACATCGTTGTTTATATGAGGCATACACCTAATCTTGAAAGGGCTGTTGCATTTGCCTCAGAGCATCTTGATTATCCTCTTGCTCTTGACTTTAAGAAAGTTTTTTATAATGTCCAGATAGGAAAATTTTCCAGCATTAAAGAAAGCCTTGATAATTACCTGGAAACATGGAGAGATTATTCCTCAGAATTTATAGAATCTTTTCACCTAATAGAAAGCAGTTTGTTTGAGCCAGACAACACCAGAAGAATTGCAACCCTGGAGAAGGCATTGAAAGTTGTTCTTGATGGAGTTTATGACAGGATGTTGCGTTTTACACACGAAGTTAAGAGTCCTTTGACAAATGTTTACATGTTAGGAGTTGTTTTGCCAACTCTTGGCTTGGCTTTGTTACCATTAGCAACAGCAATGCTCGGGGATTTATTAACCTGGGTCCATGTTTTTATCCTTTTTAATTTAATAATTCCATTTCTTGTTTTTTATCTTACTGACAAAGTTTTATTTTTAAGACCAGGTGGCCATGGAGAATCAACGCTGCTGGAAAGAAATCCCCTTTATCCAAAATATAAAAGCAAAGCACCGTATTTCAAGGCATTCATCATTGTTTTTCCTTTGTTAATTATAGGATTACTTCCCTTCATTTTTCAATATACAGTTTTCCCTGATATGCTTGGATTGCAGAAAGACTATACTTTTTCACAGCTCGGCTTCAATCTTTTAGGAGATGAAAAAATCTTTGGGTTTATAGAAACCAGTTCTGGAACAAAAGGACCTTTGGGAATAGGTTCTTTATTGCTCAGCATGTTTATTCCTCTTGGGCTTGCTTTGTTCTTTGCTCTGTCTTATAAAGAAAAAACAAGGGAAATGATTTTGGAAAGACAGAAAACAAATCAATTAGAAAGGGAGTTCAATAACTCCCTGTTCCAGCTTGGAAACAGGATTGGCAATGGGGTTCCTCCGGAAATTGCATTTGGGAAAATAGCAGAATCCTCTAAGGGATTGCAAACAGAAGATTTCTTCAACAGAGTTAATTATAACATAAGGCAAATGGGAATGAGTGTGGAGAAGGCACTTTTCGATTCAAGAAGAGGAGCTATTATTTACTATCCTTCTGACTTAATTTCCACGAGCATGAGGATTTTGATAGAATCTTCAAAAAAAGGATTGCAGATTGCAGCCCTGAGTCTTATGAGTATTTCAGAATATGTGAAAAATATACAAAAAATAACAGACAGGCTGAAAGACCTTCTTGCAGAAGTCATTTCTGATATGAAATCAAACATGAGCTTTCTTGCTCCTTTGCTTTCAGGAGTTGTTGTCGGTCTTGCTGCCATGATTACATCTATCCTTACAAGATTGAACTTGAGCGAATTAAGTGCCCAAGGAGCAGAGAACCTTGGAAATCTTGGAAATATAATTGATATTTTTGATGTTACCACAATGATTCCTCCTTATTTCTTGCAGGTAATTATAGGCTTATACCTTGTTCAGATAGTCTTCATTTTAACAAGAGCCCTTGTAACAATAGATTCAGGAGAAGACAAGCTTGAGAGAACAAATAAAACAGGAAAGAATCTTACAAGTGCAATAATTCTTTATTTCATTACCGCCTTTTTGGCTACGATAGTCTTATTTGCCCTGACAGCCATAGTAGTCGGCGGATTAGTTTAGATAAAAAACATTTATTAATCAAATTCTTCTTTCTTAGATATGGCTAAAAGAGGAAACAAAAGACAAAAAAAAGGAATTGTTGCAGATTATCTTCCCTGGCTGCTTATTACAATTGCGGTTCTAGTAATTCTTATGATAGCGATATTCACATTAAGAGGGCAGGGAATTTCTCTCATAGATAAATTAAAAGGTATTTTGGGTTGAAATGCTATCCATAGAGCAACTAATAAAAATAATTCTTGGGATTATGGTTTTTGTAGCAGTTGTGTTAGGAGTTTACCTTTTTTTCAAGAATAATATTCTGGACTTTTTTAAGAACTTGGGGGGGAATGAGACTGCTGAAGCATTCTTATTCATGATAAAATGAATAAAAAGGGTTTTTTGCTGGCAGAGGAAACTTTGAAAATTATAATAGCTGTTATTGCCATAGGATTTCTTGCTTATTTCCTTGTTTCACTTTATTTCTCTGCAAAAAACTCACAGAAATTAGAGCAGGCAAAGGAGACTTTACCATTTTTAATAAGCGAAATAAATGCTGGAAAAACAAGCGTTGATATTTATAATCCAGGGGGATGGTGGCTTATTTCCTGGCCATATGGAGGAATAATGCCTAATTCTTGCTCTAACTTAGGATGGAGCAATTGTATATGTATCATTCCTAAAGGAGTTTTAACAAATACTCCTGCGGAATATTCTGAAGATAGCGATGATGGTTTTTGTATGGAAATATCAAAGAGAACAATTGTCACATCTATAGCGAATGAACAATCTCCTATTAAAATAGAAAATCCCCCACTTAAATTAAATATAAATAATGGAAATGAAATTTTAATAACAAAAGCGTAAAATGGACCTTGAAGAATTCATAAAATCTATTGTATGGGTGGTCTTTTTTGCAGCTGCCCTCTTAGGAATTTATTTCCTGCTTAAAAGACTTGGAATTATGTGAATAAAATGAAAATAAAAAATAAAAAAGGAGAATTAACGACAAAACAACTGGTAACGTTAATTGTTCTTATAGCCAGCTTTATCATAATTCTTTTCCTCATTTTCAGACTTAACCTGGGGCAAACAACAGATGAAGAAATCTGCAGAAATTCTGTTGTTTTAAAAGGGCAACCACAGTTTATTTCTGGACCATTGGATTGCAAGATAGCTTATGTTACGATTAGCACAGAAAAAAAAGAAGAAATAATGAAAACACTTGCAGATGAAATGGCAAGTTGCTGGTATATGTTTGGTGAGGGGAAGATTGATTATGGGAGTGGAGGGGTGCGAGGAGCTATAGACACACAAGTTGACTACGCTATCTGCTCTATAATTGAATTTGATGACAATGTAGGGGAAAAAATTCCACAGGTTTCATACCAGGAATTTTATAACTTTTTAAATATAGAGAAAAAAGATGAAACCCAAACTTATTTAAAATATTTATATGGAATTGATTCTCTTAGTTCTCTTGCTCCGCAATCACAAATAAAAATAAGTCTTTCTACAGATAAGATTTTCACAAATCAAAAATACTCTGTTATAACAGGGATAGACAATAATCAGCTACCTGAGGGCAATGAAATCCTTAAAGTTTATATAATTCCTACCGCAGAAACAATCTCAAGATTGGTAGTAGATAGACAGTTCATAACAAAGGCATAAATGAACAATTTTTATAAATAAAAATCGTAAAGCATAAAATGAAAAATAA
>JBBTAB010000035.1:3803-16537 GCA_038044425.1 Nanobdellota archaeon
GCATAAATGAACAATTTTTATAAATAAAAATCGTAAAGCATAAAATGAAAAATAAGAGACAAAAAAAGAAGAGCTTTTTTAGCTACACTTTTTCTTCAAAAAATCGTAGAGGGAATATTCTTACAGAAAATATAATTTTTATCGTCCTGAATTTAGTATTTATAGTAATACTAATGCTTTTCCTGTTTTCCAAGACAGGAACAGCTTCTGTTCTAGAAGAAAAATATGCAAAACAAATTGCATTGGCAATTGATGCTGCAGAACCCTCAATGACTATTCATCTTAACATGGAAGATGCTATTGAAATAGCTGAGAAAGAAAACCTACCTTTAGGAGAAATTGTCAAGATAAATGAAAATATAGTTACTGTTAAACTCAGAGAAAAAGGAGGATATAGTTATTCTTTTTTCAATAATGTGAAAGTTAATACCAATTTTAATGCTCAAAATAAAGAATACTACTTTGTTATAGAGAAAAATGATTAAACAAAAAATGAATAAGAAAGCTGCGGATAAAATCATATCTGTATATTGGTTTGCCATACTCTTCATAGTTGCGGCAGGGATTTTTTATATGGTTTCTTCTTTTTACGGGAAACCATATGATATAAGGCAGATTGAAGTTGGATTGCTTTCAGATAAGGCAGCTGATTGTGTTTCTTACGCAGGATTTCTTAGAGAAGGAGTTTTAACTCAAGGCTTTAAAGATAGTTTTCTGGAAACATGCGGTATAACTTTTGGAACAGAGGATTCTTATGGTTGGACAGATGAATCAGAATATTTTTTACAGCTAAATTTCTATGATTTTGATTCATACCAGGAGGCAAGCCAAAACTCATTGTTTGAAGTTTCTGCAGGAAATCAAAGATTGCAGGATTTTTGTAATCTTAAAGGAAAGGGCTTTCCTGTTTGCCTTGAAAGGAAATTTTATACTTTAGATAAAGATGGAAAAAAATATATTGTTAAGATTAATTCAATTGTTAAAAAAATAGAAAAAAATTCACAATAAGATGAAACAAAATAAGCGTGGCCAAATCGGAGAAACAATGACATGGATAATTGCCACTATAATTATAATTGTGGTTTTAACAATATCTATCTTTATCGCTTCTTTTTCTGTCGAAAAATTTAAGAGGATTCAGGGCTCTTATTTCCAGACAGCAGATGTTCTCGCTTCAAAATCTCTGTATTCTTATTTATCAACCCCGGATTCTTCAGGGAAAAAAGTTCATACGCAGATAGAAGAAGAAGGAAATTTAAATGAGTTCAATGGAAACTTTGGTTTGCAGATTTTCCGCGGATTATATCAGGAAGAATATCTTGGGAACCCGAGCAATGTCTGGCTTGGAATTGTAACTGAAACAGAAGAAAAAGTTAATGGAGAAAACTGTGAAAACGAGCCACAATTTTGCATACTTGAATCTGCTGAAAATGTTTTTTTCGGCCAAAGGCCTTTAGGTTCTAGAGGAACAAGGCTAAGCTACCACTCAATCCCGTATACATCTGAGAGTGTTCAAATTGATAATAAAAGAAACATTGAACTGAATTTAATAGGAAAATGACCAGAAAGATGAAAAACAAGCGAGGAGATATTCCTGTAACGATTCTTGTACTGGGGGTTGTGGCAATCTGTATCCTTGCTATCTTAAGTTTCTTTGTCTCTTCATTTGAAATGAAGAAGAATTTTGACATCCAAATTGTAAAAGAGGCAAAACTGGCAAGAGAAAAATTTGACATTTATACTAATCTTGGATTTACTAAAGAAGAAATTGATTCTGCTTTAAACATAGGGTATGATCCGCAAGGAAGATATGTTTTGTTGCAGCGCGGTACTTTGGCAGTCAGATACGAGCTTCCGAGATAAAAACATTTTTAAACAAAATAAACCTGATTTAGCCATGAATAAAAGAGGACAGGAATTAAGCACGAATGCAATAATAATGATTGTTATTGGGATAATTGTTCTTGTGGTTTTGGTTTTAGGGTTTACTATAGGATGGAACAGGCTTCTTCCATTTGTTTCTTCAAACAATGTCCAGAATATAGTAACTGCCTGCTCCACAGCATGTTCTACAGGAAGTACTTTTGATTTTTGCCAATCTCCAAGAGAAGTTAAAGATGGTGTTAATGATAAATTCACAGACACCTGTTATAATTTAGCTGAACTGACAGATACCGGTGAAACATATGTCGGAAGAAATTATGGAATAGAGCGTTGCCCGGCAATAACCTGTACTTCTCCATAAATTTCCTTAGGAAATTTTTTAAATAATCTTTTTCTTAATTCTATATGGACTTTGGTTTTTCAGAGGGAAGGAACAAGGCAAAAAGAAAAAGAAAAGAAAACAAGAAGTATCCCTACAGGAAAGGTGGGGGGCATAGGGTGAGAGAGGAGAAGAGAAAATAGTATTATTAATAATAACATTTTGGGGGCTGGTTTTCGCATTAAAACTTTTTCTCTTTTTTTCATATCTATTATTCGAGCATTTTATAAATAAAAATATCCAATTCCTATTATGTTTGAAATAGTTTTTCTATTTTCGATTGCCACAATCTGGATTATCTTTGCAACTATCCAGGACCTTAAAACAAGAGAGATAGCTAACTGGCTGAATTTTTCTTTGATAATTTTTGCCCTTGGATTTAGATTTTTTTATTCCTTGTTTTCTTCACAGGGATTTGGTTTTTTTTATCAGGGGCTTATTGGATTGGGCATTTTTTTTGTGTTAGGGAACGCCCTTTATTATGGAAAGATGTTTGCAGGGGGAGATGCCAAGCTCTTAATAGCACTTGGGGCTGTCCTCCCCATTGCAGATGGTTTTTATAATAACCTGGAAGGTTTTTTTCTTTTCATGTTCATATTCCTTATTATAGGCGCATTTTATAGCATGGTTGTAAGCGCCAGTTTATGCATTAAAAATTACTCAAGATTCAAGAAAGAATTTAGCAGGCAATTTAAGCTTAACAAGAAAAAAATATTTTTGGGCATTTTAATTAGCATAACTCTCATTCTTTTAAGTTATATCAATTACCTCTTCATTTTTTTGGCAGTATTATCTTTCATCTTGCCTTATCTCTACTTATATGCTAAGGCTATAGATGAAACAGCCATGATAAAAACAATGGAGCCAGGAAAACTCAGAGAAGGGGATTGGCTTTATCAAGATGTTAAAGTTAAAGGTAAAACAATAAGAGCTAATTGGGAAGGATTAAAGAAAGAAGAAATTTCTCTTTTGAGAAAAAGATATAGAAAAGTTAAAATAAGAGAAGGAGTGGCATTTACTCCTGTCTTTCTTATTAGTTTTTTGATTTTCTTTTATTTGTGGAGCAAAGGATTAAGGTATCCTTTTTGGTAGCCAGAATTTTGTTTCTATTTCTTTAAGTATTTTTTTGATTCCTATTTTTTTCTTTTCTTTTGGCTTATTTGTCACCTGTTTTTTTGTAAGAAGCTCTTGCAGCTCAGAAAGCTCTGCCGGAGTTGCTTTTTGTCTTTCAGCGGAAGCTGGCTGATTTTCATAAATTGGAACCACATTAAAAATCTCATGCCCCATTATGTTTGATGCTGTTGTTTCTACCTGCTTTGTATTTAATCTTTTTTTTATTAAAGAAGAAACTTTTTTTGCAAGAGAAGAAACTTGCAAGGAAAGATTTTTTTCAGAAGTGATATGTTCTTTAGGGATTATTATAATATGACCTCTTGAAACTGGATTTATTTCAAGAACTGCAATGGCTTTTGAATTCTCGGCTATTTTGTAAGAAGAAATATCTCCAAAGACGATTGAGCAGAAAACGCAATGTCCGCCTTGTTTTTGTGCCCCTTCTTTTTTTATCAAGCCATTTTTTACCAGAAATTCTTCCAATGCTCCTGCATCCATTGCTTCTACATGAGAAATTGCAAACTGTTTCTTGTCTTCTGGAAAAGAAGACATTATCTGCTCAATCAGCTGGGTCTTTATTGATTTGGCTTGTTCTGGAGTGAGCATAAAACATTTAATACAGAAATATTTTTAAACTCTCTCTCTCATTAATACATGGGCTTATTAACCAAACTTGGATTTTTAATAATCTTTTTAGGCATCCTTTTAATGACTCTTCAGTCTTTTGGTGTTTATCTCTTTTCTTTTGCCGCTGATCAATTACTTCCTATTGGACTTATTTGGGTTGGATTAATTATTGCTGCATGGGGCGGTATTAGAGATAGTAATAGAATGGTGTTTGGTCGTCCAAGATATTAATTTTCTTTTTATCCAATCGCTCTTCTAATATCAATTACCTGCACAGAACTAACGCCTTCAATTGTCTGTAACTCTTGTTCTAAATCCTCTAATTCTTTTTCTTCTGGCCAGCCAAACATAAAAATAAGAGCCTTTAAGCCGAAAGCTATTGGTTGTATTTCAAATTTTGGATTTTTAACCCCTTGTTTTTCTAGCAAAATCTTTACATTTTTCTCTATTTTTGCTAAATCTGATTCTGGAGAATCAGGCATTATTTTAATTTTTACTGCTGCAATACTCATGATTTACTCTAATTAAAGCTCTTTATAAATTTTAGTAATTAAAAGGAAATTGTTAATGATAGAACACTCAAATTAACTTATTGCTATTAATCTTTCCTCTGTTATATTAATCCCAGCAAGACTTCCAGAATTATAATAAAAACCATAACAATACTTAAAAAGTCCTACTATTTTTTGATAAGATGACTGATGGAAATTATGAGAGAATAGTTGAAAAGATTTCAAAGGCTTCTGGACTTGAGAAAGAAGAAATTGAAAGAAAAATAGAGGCGAAAAGGGCAAAACTTTCTGATCTGATAAGCAAAGAAGGGGCTGCACAGGTCATTGCCTCTGAACTTGGAATTTCCTTTGAAAATGAAAGACTGAAGATTAATGAACTTCTTCCAGGCATGAGGAAAGTTAATACTATAGGAAAAGTGATAAATCTTTTTCCTATCAGGACATTTACTACAAAAAAAGGGGAAGAAAGCAAGGTTGTAAATTTTTGGGTTGCAGATGAAACCTCAAATATAAAAGTTGTTCTGTGGGACACCAACCATATCGGCTTGATAGAAAATGGAAAAATTGCAGTAGGAACAACAGTAGAAATTTCAAATGGGGGAATGAGAGATAATGAATTACATCTTGGAAGCTTTTCAAATATAAAACCAAGTGAAGAAGTCCTGGGAGAAGTAAGAACAGAAAAGGTCTTTAAAGAAAAACACATAATCGATTTTAAAGTTGGTGAAAATACGAGCGTGAGGGCATTTATCTTACAGCTTTTTGAGCCCAGATTTTTTCATGTCTGCCCAGAGTGCAGCAAAAAAGTAGTGCAAGAAGGCGAGTTCTTCTCTTGCGGAAAACATGGAAAAATAATACCTGAGAAAAGAGCTGTCACAAGCATAGTTGTTGATGATGGAACAGATTCTATTCGTGCTGTGCTATTTCACGAAGTTTTGGCAAAACTTGGATTTTCTCAATTAGAAGATCTTGGAAAATTTGCAGATGAAAAAGAAAATTTTCTTGGAAAAGAAATGTTTTTTACAGGCAACATAAGAAATAATGCTTTTTTTAACACGCCAGAATTTATAGTAGAAGATGTGAAAGAAGCGCAGCCTGAAGATATTATAACCGAACTTGAAAAGCACCCCTGAAATAAAGAAAACTCGTCCAAGCGTGGCCGAGTTAAAGAAGAAAATGCTCAAATTCCCCTATATTATAAGATATATCTAAATGAAATAATCTTTATAAACAAACTCCTTCTTGGAAAATCATGGTGCTAAAGGCAGACGAGGCTAAGATAAAGGAAGCTGTTTCTGATGAAAATACAGGCAAAGAACCTAAGATTACAGACTTGCCGGGTGTTGGACCTGCTGTGTCTGCAAAGCTGGAATCTGCAGGAATTTATGATTTAATGTCTATTGCAGTTATGACTCCTTCTGATCTCGCAGATGTTGCAGGCGTTTCTCCAGCTGTTGCAAGAAAGATAATCCAAGCAGCAAGAAAGATGATGGATCTTGGATTTATGGATGGGACAGAATATGCAAAGAAAAGGGAAAGCATACATAATATTACTACGGGAAGCAAAAACTTTGACGCGCTTTTGGGTGGAAGAGGAATAGAGAGCAGAGCTATAACAGAGGCTTTTGGAGCATATGGCTCTGGAAAAACCCAGGTAGGACTAACTCTTGCTGTAAATGTCCAGCTTCCTATTGAACAAGGGGGCTGCAGCGGGAAGAGTGTTTTCATAGACACAGAAGGAACTTTCAGGCCTTCAAGAATAAAACAAATTGCAGAAAAATTAGGTTTGAATTCAGAAAAAGTTCTTAAAAATATCTTTGTAGCCAGGGCTTTTAATTCAGACCATCAAATACTCCTCCTGGACAAAATCTCTGAGATGATAAAAGAAGGAGAGCCGATAAAACTAATGATCATTGATTCCTTGACCGCTCATTTTAGGGCAGAATTCACTGGTCGTGGTCAGTTAGCAGATAGGCAGCAAAAACTTAACAGATACATACACAATCTTATGAAACTGGCAGAAACTTATAACCTTGCAGTTTATGTTACAAACCAGGTAATGGCAAATCCTGCCCAAATGTTCGGAGATCCGACTACGGCAATAGGGGGGCACATAGTTGGGCACGCAAGCACCTATCGTATTTACCTCCGGAGAGGGAAAAAAGATTCCAGGGTCGCAAAGCTTATCGACTCTCCAAACCTTCCTGATAACGAATGCATTTTCTTTGTTTCTGAAGCAGGGGTTGTTGACGGAAAAGAAGAGGATTGAAATGACACCGGCCAAAAAATTAACCTTAGATGGAATGTCTGATGCAGCATTTGATAATTGGAAAAAACAAAATTTAGATAGAGAAACTTTAGAGGGGCTGTCACTGATAGCAATAAGAAATTCCCTTGATCTGTCTCTTTCTGACAGCACACAATTTTCTGTCAGTTGTGATGAACAACATGCGCATTCATATTCATGCTTGAAATTTAAAAGCAGACATGCAGCAGTTTATCTGAGGTTGATTGAGGAAATTGAAAGATATGGTGGAGTTCTCTTAGAATTAGGCAGGAGAATAGATGCTGCTAGAGGGGGAAGATTGTATTAAAAAACTCTTCGAGAAGACCAGGACTGAAAAATTACAAAATAGATAATAAAAATAGGCGAGTAGGGATTCGAACCCTAACAAAAACCTCCGCAAGGTTTTATGCTATCCATTACATCACTCGCCCGGTGAAACTCTGATTAAATACTGATTTTTTTAAGAGATATAAACCTATTGTTTTATTTTTATGCGTCGGGATTTTGCCCCTTTAAAATATCCTTTCATGTTTTTTCTTTAAGAGATATCTGCCTTTTTCCGAATGTCCTGAATTGAAAAAGATTTATAAATACAGGGTTTTTAGTATAGGAATAAGTAAATCCACGGCAAGAAAAAATTTATAAAGGTTGTGGAATTTACATACAGAATAAAAGAGTTGAAAATGAGGGGAAAAAATTTTAATATTCTTGGGATTTTGTTCCTATTTGGAATTATTTTATTGTCAATGGGTTTTGTGGGTGCTGCAGATTTAAATACTACTTTTGTAACCCCGGCTGCTAATGCGAATGTTACGGGAACGGTAAGTTTTAGTGCCACTGTTTGGGGTAATTCTACACATTCAAACACCACAAACATTACATTTAGATGGTGGAATGAGACTCTTCATAATTGGGCAATAATCTGTGCCAATTCTACAACTGGCTTACTTTCTTATACATGTTCTGTTGCTACAACAGCATTGCCGGATAATACAACTGAAATATTTAATGCTAATGCAACTAATGCAACTGCCACCGCCTCTAATTCTACTAATGTTACTGTTTTAGCAGTAGATAATACAGCCCCTGTGATTCATCTTCTTACATATACTAATAGAACACAATCAGATTCAACATTACCCATTAATATCAATGTTAGCGATGCAACTTCTGGAATTTACTCAAAATCTGCATGTCTTCTTAACGTGAATGGTACTAACATTACTGTTACTATCTCTTCTGGATGGTGTAATACCACATTAAATATAGTCGGAACAACAGAGGGAAATCAAACAATTAATGTTTATGTAAATGATAGTGCGAATGTTTATGGAGTAAATAATTCTTATGAAGTATTCTTCGATGGTACAGGACCACAAGTTGACCTTACTTTGGCGAGTTCCACTAAAGAATCATTAACCCTTAATATAGGATTAACAGATACTTATACTGCGACAAGCTCATGCACAGTTGATAGATCAGGAGCAACTGTAACAGGAACAACCAGCTTGACAGAATCAGGATTAAGCTGTGCGACAGCCTATACATATATTGTAACCTGCACAGATTCTGCAGGAAACACAGGCTCAGCGACAGAATCCTTCTCAACTAATACATGCGGTGGAGGAGCTGCTGCTGGCGGCGGTGGAGGTGCACAGGCACAGAAAGCTAATGCATGGACAAAGATAACTCCTGGAGCAGCAACAATAATGAAAGACTTTGACCCCGCAATCGGAGTCAAGCAAATACAGATAGAAGTCAATAATGAAGCCCAGAACGTCAAGATAACTGTCACAAAAGAGGCAGGAAAGCCTGCAGCTGTCTCTGTTGCAAAATCTGGAAAGGTTTATCAGTATCTTCAAATTAATGCAGAAAACTTGGCTGATAAATTAGACAAAGCGACTGTTCAGTTTAGAGTTGAAAAAACATGGGCAACTACAAACAGTGTTGATAAAAATAAGGTTGTTGTCTCCAAGTTTGATTCAGCTTCAAGCAAATGGAATGAATTGACCACAACTTATGTCTCAGAAGACAGCACATATTACTACTATGATGTTGAGGTAACTTCCTTTAGTTACTTTGCTATTTCTGAAAAATCTTTGACAGGAGATTCTGGAACAGATACTGGGGAAACAGGAACGACAGGTGGAAGCAGTTTAACCTGGCTTTGGGTTTTAATAGCTCTTGTTATCTTGGTTGTGATAGGCGTCATTATCGGAAAAAGAAAGCAATAAGATTTTGGTTCTTTGATTTGATTAAATTGTTATTTTAATAGAGTAATTCATTTATAATTATAGTCAGTAAGAGAAGATTTAATCAGTTTTGGTTAAAAAGGGGTTATATAAATTATCAAGAACTTCTTATATTGTTATTATCCAGATGATTAATTAAATAGCTGATTATAAGCCTTATAATAAAAATTATTAGATACAACACTATTTACTTATTTCTTAAATAACTAAATTATTAAAAAGCTTTTTTTGCTCTATTGCAGATGGAAATAATAGCTGATTTGCAGATACATTCTAAGTATGCCAGGGCAACGAGCAAGAATATTTCTATAGAAAATCTTGAAAAATATGCAAGAATTAAAGGCCTGCATTTGCTTGGTGTTGGAGATTTTCAGCATCCTCTGAGAAGGAAGGAAATAGACGAGAAATTGACAGAAGATGACAAAGGAATTTTAAGGACTGCCGATGGCTTTCCGTTTTTGTGGCAGACAGAGATAAGCCTTATGTACAGCCAGGACGGAAAGAGAAGGGCTGTTCATCTCTTGATATTTGCACCAAATACAGAAATCGCAAACAAAATAACCCAGTTTTTAGGAAGCAAAGGAAGGCTTGATTATGATGGAAGGCCTATATTTGGAATGACTTCTATTGAACTTGTGGAGAATCTGAAAAAAATAAGTGATAAGATAGAAATAATCCCTGCACATTGCATGACTCCTTGGTTTGGCTTGTTTGGAAGCAAATCAGGGTTCAATAGCCTTAAGGAATGCTTTGGAGAACAAGTAAAGAACATTTATGCTGTTGAATCAGGGATGAGCGCAGATCCTTCAATGTTGTGGAGATTTAAAGAGGTTTCAGAGGGAATAAATGTTGTAAGTTTTTCAGATGCACACAGTTTCTGGCCCTGGCGCTTGGGAAGAGAGGCAACTATTTTTGAAATTCCAGAGCTTTCTTATGATAATATAATAAAAGCTATAAGAACAGGCATTGGGCTCAAAGGAACTATAGAAACGCCGCCAGAGTATGGAAAATACCACTGGGATGGGCACAGGGTTTGCGAGTTTTCCTGCGGGCCTGAGAAAACAAAAAAACTTAATGGCATTTGCCCTATATGTAAAAAGCCAATGATTATAGGTGTTGATAACAGGGTCGAAGAAATAGCTGCTTTTCCCCATGGGCACAAACCTGGAAATGCAAAACCATTTCATAAACTACTTCCTTTGCATGAAGTAATATCTCTTGCTACAGGAAACAGGATGGAAAGCGATAAAGTCTGGAAGATTTACAATGACTTAATAAAAGCATTTAATGATGAACTAAATATTCTTTTAAAAATCTCTAAGGAAAGTCTTCTTGGAAAAGGTTTTGATGATAAGCTTATCGAACTTATAATAAGGAATAGGGAAGAAAAGATAAAAGTCATTCCCGGTTATGACGGGGAATATGGAAAAGCTGTTCTAGGGGAGAAACAATCAGAGTTAATTTAAAATCTGAGACTTTATCTTTATAAATTTATAATGTGCATCTTGTGCCTTACCACCACATTTTGGGCAAGATTCTTTTAATGTATAAATACCACAATTTTTACACTTTTTTAGTTTCATTTCAGATTAAGAATATACTCCCTCAAGTGAGGATGATAACCAATGCTAAAGTAATTATCAAGTTCTTCTGGATTAACCCATTTTATTTCTTTAAGATTCCCTCCCACTTTTTCTTTTCCCCTCACTACTTCGCATAGGTGCAGAACTAAAAGAAAATCTTTTTTTTCTTTAGGGATCATTGAAAATATGTTTCCAAGATTTGCGACTTCAAGTCCTGTTTGCTCTTTAATTTTAGCCTTAAGAGAAACTTCTAGGTCTTCCCCATGAAGGACCCTTCCCCCGGGAGGCGTCCATTCAAGCTTCTTGACAAAAGGATCATTTTCCCTTCTACCAATAAGGATTTTTTTCCTTTTTGGGTCGTAAATAATACCCAATAATACTACCTTAAAATCATTCATCTCTTTCATATAATTCCATAAAAAAGAAGGTTTTTAAGTTTTATGATTCATTATTCAATTATTAATAAAGAATACAAGAGTTTTATTTACTTCTTTATAATACTAAAATCCATTCCATGAGATTTTGCCTTTTTTTCAATAATTTCCAGAATTTCCCTTAATTTTTGATCCGCTTCTTTCGCATCCTCTGCCTCTCTTTTTAAGGAATATCTTCCTGCAGAAAGATATTTTATTTCTGCTCCTTCTATTTTCCCTAAAATATCCTTAATAATTTCTAAACCGTCTGGATCCTGGCTTTTTAATATAATTTCTTTTTTTATCACAGATATCTTTTGTTTTTGTGTTCCAAGAATATCTAAAATTTTTTTAGAATTTTGTTTTCCGACTAAATCCTCTAATTCCTTAGGGCTTTCCTTAGCTCTTTGCAAAAAAGAAGAAAGCTCTTGCCCTTTTGGAATCTTATCTATGGTTTCCTCTGCTTTTTCTTTTAAAACAGTTCTTAAAATACTGATAAAACCCCTTTCCTGTTTATCGCTTTCTTTTAATTCTTTCTGCTCTTTGAGAGTCACTCTTCTTAGAGAGAGGTCTATCCTGTCTCCTGAAATCCTAAGAACTTTGCACACTATCTTTTTTTTAGGCACAACGTAATCTCTTATGTTTCTTATTCTTCCCGGAGCAATCTCAGAAAAAACTATAGAGCCTTCCCCATTTCCCTCTATATGGACAAATACAGTAGTCCCAACTATGCGATCCACTGTGCAAAGAATAATGTCTCCTGATTCAAGCGTCATCAAAAAAGAAGAAAAAAAGAGATTTTAAAGGTTGTTATTGAGAATTTTTTATAAGACTAAGAATTATATATGTTGGATAATTTAACTTTGGAATTACCTGTTCACTTAAAGGAAAATCACTATGTTCTTCTAGAAATTCTAATTTAGCACTTTTTAATATAGATGGATGAAGGTATTCTCTTAAGGTATGTCCAGGTTCAGATAATTTTATTTGTCTCTTAAATATATAAGAAATTACTTTTCCTTGTTTGTAATAATTATAATGCTTATTATTTACATAACCTTCAATTAAATTTCTAAATGGGTGTTTTGTTAAAATTAAAATTTGTGCCTTTGGCTTGGCGACCCTTATCATTTCTTTAATTGCTTTAGTTACATTTTTTGAATTTTGTAGCGAATAAGTACTTGTTATTATATCAAATGTATTTGATTTATAGGGTAATTTATTCATATCCCCAACAACAAAATTTCCATTGACTTTTTTATTTGCTATCCCAATTTTCTTTTTTGATATATCTATCCCAAAAACCTTGGCCCCTCTTTGATTATAATATTTGGCATCAACTCCTGGACCACAGCCTACATCAAGTAATTTTTTATTTTTTAATGATTTTTTTATTAAGGAATGAGTGTGTTTTCTTGTTTTTATCTCAAATTTTTCTGTCAGTTTTTCATACTTCTCCGCAAATCCATCATAATCTGCCATTTCAATATTAAAATAATCTATTTTTTATATCTTTTCAGATGTTATATCTTCACCAATTCTATCTCGCAGCTTTTTTTTAGAGCTTCTATGAAATCTTTTTCCTTGTCCTGGCTTATTGTGCATCCTGCTGCAAATTCGTGGCCCCCGACTTCTCCACCAATCTTTTTTACTATTGCATCCAGAACTTCACGAACATTTCTTC
>JBBTAB010000036.1:0-1399 GCA_038044425.1 Nanobdellota archaeon
AGCTTGATGCTTGATTCTTTTATTCTTATTTTTGTGCTGTTGCTGATTTTCTTTTTTATCTCTTCTATGTTTTTTTCATTAACATCCATTAAGATACCAAGCTGCGGAGAAGGCATTTTTCCTGCAGGTCCTAAAATTTTACCAAAGACAGTCGCAACTTTTGGCATGATGCTTGCCTGAGCAATGAAAAAGTCAAATTTTTTAACAAGTTTTTTCAAAGCTTTTTTATCAGAGTAATTCTTGAAATCATTTGGAGTTATTGTCTCCACAGAACTGTGTTTTGTCTCAAAAAAAGCGCATATTTTTTTCTCCTTGATCTTAAAAGGCATATTTACAAAAATGCTTATTTGATTTTTTTTAGGATCAAATTTCTGCAGATTTATAATTAAATCCACAGTTTGGTTGAACTTTCTTTCTTCTGTTTTCCTCAGATTATCTAAAGCGCTATTTATCTCGTTTTTCAATTCCATTTTTACCTCCTACATTATGCGCCAAGAGCATAGAAAATCTATATCTCAACGATGTAGTTTAACGGCAAAATCTGGAGATGATTTCAGTTTATAAATCTTATCACAACAATTTTTATAAAGAAGAATAATTGTTTTTCTGGATGGAAAAAAAATATTATATTATAAGGGAGAGAATGCTCCCCGAAACAAGAGCTGTTTCTACTTTTCATGGTATGTCTTTTCTGAAAACTTCTGGAGATAATCTAGAACATGTGGCCGGGGATCCAAGCATTTTGGAAATTATGCAGATTGAAGATGGAAAATTAAGAGTAAGGGATGGTGCTTCATCTAATTATGAAATCTCCCTGGTAGATGAAAATAAATTTGAATATAAGAGGAGGTTCTATTCCGAGCTTATAACGCGTGAGCAAGACGAAAGAAGAATCCATAGTTTAAGAGAGGCGAGCAGAGCCACTTTTGGAGAAAATAGAGCAATCACTCCTTTAGGAGGAAATGATTAATGGAACTCATAACGCTGCTTTCTACAGGAAAAGGAACCTGGGCCCAGGTTTCCGGGCTTTTGAAATACGGAGAATGGGATAACGTGATAATTCTTGGCAATGACTTCGCTCAGAAATTTATCTCTGAAAAAAAATTTGAATTCATCAAAGTCGATTTAGACAAGAAACTGGCTGATTTAAGAGATGAGTTTAAGGAAAAACTTAAAGGAAAAATTAGGGGAACAGAAGTTGCTTTGAGCATTGCTTCTGGCGACGGAAAAGAGCACATGGCTTTAATCTCTGCCCTTATCAATTTGCCAGTTGGTATAAGATTCGCAGCCCTGACAAAAGAAGGGGTTATTGATTTGTAATTTTATTATTATAGAATTCTATCTTACCTAAAGCTAAAAGCCCAAAAAACCATGAGGAGCAGAAGTATGAACAAAAAGA
>JBBTAB010000037.1:0-1841 GCA_038044425.1 Nanobdellota archaeon
AGCAGTTTTCTTGGGGGGCTGATTGTCTTCATATCTCCAAGTTTAAGCAAATCTCTAACAAAAATTAGGAAAGAAAAGATGATTCCATTTCAGGGGGTTATACTTACATTATCTTTACTAATTATAATTGGGGGACTTATTCAGTTCAGTTTAACAGACTTGGCGGGTGGCGTTGCAACCGGATCAGTTGAGCTTTTATCTCCGAGTGAATTTGAGAAAGTTCTTCAAAATGAAAGCATTTTTTTGCTAAATGTTCATACTCCTTATCAGGGCCAAATTAATGGGACTGATGAAATAATTGAAGATTGGGAAAATATTGAATTATATATGGATAAATTACCTAAAGATACATCTATTCCAATAGCTGTCTATTGCAGAAGCGGACGAATGTCAGAATCTGTAGCTGAAGATCTTAAGGCTATGGGTTATCAAAAGATTTATGACCTTGATGGCGGAATGAATGCGTGGGGAGAATCAGGGAGGGAAATAATTTAAAATGGAGCCAATAACCTTGGTATTAATCGGGATTACTGTTCTATTTTTCATGCTTCTGGCAATTAAATCAATTTTTAATATAAAGAAAGCCTGTATAATATGTTTGTCAATTACCTTAACATGGATTACTTTGTTAGCATTATATTTCCTTGACATTTTCGCAGATAAAATCATAATAGCAATTCTTATGGGACATACTTCTCTTGGAATATTTTATATTTTAGAAAAGAAAGTTAAAAAGAAATTTTTATTGTTTAGACTTCCTTATCTATTAACAAGTATTTTAATAATATATTATGTCCTAAATGGTTTTGTTATTAGCAGCCTATATTTCATTTTAGTATTATGGATTTTATTTTTTATTGTATATTTATTAAAAAATAACAAACTCGCAAATAAAATTATAGAATGCTGCAAAAAATGGTAAGAAATAATTCTGTATTATATGGGATATTGGCAGGCTTAGGATTACTTGTATTTTATCTAACTGTTGTATCAATTTTTCAGGGAATTGGTTTTGCTTTTCTTAATCTTAGAAGCTTATGGTATCTTATATTTCCTTTAGCAGCAGGATTTGGAACACAGATTGGACTTTATACCTCAATAAAGCACACGGCTGCACTTACCGGAACAGTCGCTGGAACAGGTGGAATCTCGGCAGGAAGCATGGTAGCATGCTGCAGTCATTTTCTTTTAAATGTTATTCCAATTGTGGGTCTTTCAGGAATTGCTTTATTCCTAGTGGCCTATCAGAAATGGTTTCTTGGAATAGGGATTTTGTCAAATTTAATTGGGATAACTATTATGATAAGACATAAAAACAAGATGACAAAAGGAGGTCTGCATAATTAAATGGATAAAAAAATTGTATTATATGTAATTGCTGGAATCTTAATCATCGGACTGCTAATCCTCACATTTTTTCCCGGAATTATTCAAGCTTGGCAAGATTCTGGAAAATCCTCTAGTGAAAAATGTAATCCTGCTCCAGGATATACAGAAGAATCTTGGAGAGAGCATATGAGCCATCATCCTAGCATTTATGCGGAATGCTTGAAGTAAACTATAAATTACAAAAAAGAATGAAAGATAATCATACAAGTCATATGTGGTTAATGGCTCTTGCATGCGGAGGAGCGCTTTTATTAATCTTAGTGCTTCCACTTCTTGGTTTGTCTAAGAATTGGTCTGTTGGAATTGCTATTGCGGTCATGATTGGTTTGCATTTATGGATGATGAGGGGGCACCCCCATAACCATTAAAAATATAAAATTAAAAGGAGGTAAAAAATAAATGGCTGAAAAAATAAGTTCAAAAAGAGTCGCCTATTCCCTCGCTGTGGTTGC
>JBBTAB010000038.1:0-1184 GCA_038044425.1 Nanobdellota archaeon
CATCCTTTTTTCACTTCCTTAGATCTAATTTTAATTTTTTCTTTAACTTTTCCAGCCGATTTTTATATTTTTTAACGGAATCGTCTTTGCTTTTACGCCCTAAAAACCCTATTTTAAGTTCCAATGCCTTTAGAAGGCTTTTATCAATTTCTTTTATGTGATATGCTCCAAGCTCAACCCTCTCTTCTTGGATGTCTTTTTCTGTTTTGATGAAATGATCTTCTATTTGCCTTTTAAGGGACTTGATTCCTTTTTCCAGCTTTTTAGCTCTTTTGGCCATTTTTCAGTTTTAGACAATAATTCTGTTATTTCTTTTGAAGAGATGTCATCCAGTTCTTCCCCCCCTTTTTTAACTCTGATATAGGCAGAATAAGCTTTTTCTCCGCATATCTTAATGAATTCATCTCTTGAGAAAGATTTGTCTGATAAAATGCATCTTATAAGGTATAACTCTCTTAATCTTAGTATAATTGAGTAAATTATTCCATCAGGGATGTTTTCTTTCTTTTTTTCGCAAATCTTGACACTTTCCCTGTTTATGTCTAAGACTTGGCCAATTTCTTTTAGCAGAGCCTTAATATTCAGGCCATAACCCTGCCTAGCATACTGGTCTATTAACCCTTTGTTAATGAGAGTCTTCGCTTCTCTTAACATGCTTGTATAATACAGGCTATTTGGAAGGTTTTTTGCGAAATTACCTTCTGAAATTAAAAAAATCTCATAATTATCTTGAGTAATCAGCCTGTTCGTTTTCTCTGTTATTACTAAAACATCCACATCACTTGTTGAATCATAGTCGCCACGAGCGTAAGACCCTGTCAGATAAATTCCTTTAGTCTCTTCATTAAGTTTGTTTCTAAAAAGAATGCTAAATATGTCTTTTGCAATTTCCCCAATAGAAGAAGGGATAAGGGTTACAGAAACCTGCTTATTAAGCCATTTCCTTGGCAGCAAGACCCCGGCAGAAGTTCCGACTTCTCTGGTATGCTTTATTATGGTCTCCATATTATAATATATTATAATATCATATATAAATGTTGCGATTCCAAGAACCCGCAAATAAATATGTGGAATTGGCCATAAGCATGCCGGCTTTTTTATGGCATAATAGGGTAAAAAAGGACAGAAATTCTGTTCTGAAAAACCAATATCTTACCCAAGTTACCCTTTACAAAGACTTTTCT
>JBBTAB010000039.1:0-2346 GCA_038044425.1 Nanobdellota archaeon
TCTGTCTTCTTTCCTTTAAATTCTGGCAATTGTTTCTGAATTTTATTTACCTCTTTTATAATATTCTTTGGTAGTTCTACAGAGGTAAATGTCCGGGTATTCTTCATTTTTTATTTTCAATTCTATCCAATATAATAAGGTTCAAAAAACCGAGAAAAGCTATAAAACCAACGATAAAAAACAAAGGTCTAAAACCCAGTTTCTGGGCAGCTCCTGCGCCTAGAAAAGCTGCGATTGCTGTTCCAACACCGATGCTGGTGCTCCATAGAGTATATTCAAAGCCCCTGTGTTTTTTATCCATGTAAGTTGTAAATAGGCTAAACCAGGAAGGATACGCAAGTGCTGCGCCTAAGCCATAAATTGCCTGGGCGATAAAAAATACGTAAACATGTTTAGCAAAGAAGTAAATGAATGGAACAGATATTATGAGAATAGTTCCTAATAAAAGAGAGTGTGTTTTGTGCTTTTCTTTATCAATAAATTTTGATAATGGCATCTGAACAACCGATTTCACAACAAGAAAGATGGTAGTTGCTAAGCCTGCAGTAACAAGGGTTCCACCTATTAGATTTTCTGTTATAAAAACAGCAAGTATGGGCCCGATCAACCCAAAACTGCTTAAGATCAAGACATCAGAAAGAATAAGCAGGGCAAGTTTCTTTTGTGCGGTTCTCATATTTTAGTTAAAGAAATTTAATTTATAAGTTTTTCATTCAGGAACTAGGGCAAAAAAACTGTATTTCTTTATTTTTGCTAGGCTTTTCACATCTTTTAGCTTTACAGCTCTGATCTTTTTTTCAAATTCATAGAACTCCTTTGCCATGCCATCAACCTCAGACAAAAGCAACTGATGCATCTGCCCTTCTGAATTTTCCATAGATGTCTTATAGTTTCCTGTTATTTGTTCTTTAGCCTGAGAAAGCTCTTTTTCAGATAAATCTCTTGAAACTTTCCCAAATTCCCCTAGAATCAATTTTTTTACTTTAGCAAGATTTTTTTTCATGATGCCTGCATAAACAAAACTATAGGAAAAATATTTGCAAGAAGTAATATCCCCAAAAATAGAATAGGCAAGATTTCTCTTCTCCCTTACCTCCTGAAAAAGTCTGGATGATAAACCATTGGCCATAATAACCATTAGTAGTTTTGCGGCGTAAACTTTTTTGTTTGTAGATAGAGGAGAGTGAAAAGCCAGAACAAGTTTTGTTTGGTCTATGCCCTTTCTTTTTTCTGTCTTGGATTTATTTTTTAAAACTATCTTTTGCCTCTTTATTTTTCCTTTTTCTCTCTTAAAATTTTTCTCTGCAAATTTTTCAAGCTTATCAAAATCAGCATCGCCGACAACACAAAGAATCATATTTTCCGTTTTATAAACTTCTTTAAATTTTTTAATTATTTTCCTTCTGTCTATAGAATTCATGCTTTCATAAGTGCCTATTAGTGAAGTTCCCAAGGGATTTTTATACAAAAGCCCCTGAGTCTCATCAAAAACATATTGCATAGGGTTGTCTTTACGCATTTTCATTTCCTCAAAAATAACTTTTCTTTCCTTCTCCATTTCTTTAATGTCAAATAATGAATTTTTGACCATATCACTTAAAACATCCAGTGCAATATCTAATTTGTCAGAAGGCATTTTACACCAGAATGCAGTTATTATATCGTCCGTGAATCCGTTTAATATTCCCCCATTTTTCTCAATTTCATTGGAAATCTGCTTGTATGTTCTTTTTTTTGTCCCTTTGTAAATCATATGCTCTATAAAATGCGCGATCCCTCTTTCACTCACTGTCTCATTGACTCCCCCATAACGAACCGCAAAAGAAACACTCACGACAGGGATCTCTCTTTTTTCAAAAAGAAGGGTCATCCCATTTTTCAGAACTTTTCTGTAAAACTTAGGCACCATAAACTAAAAAAGATTCAATGGTATTTAAAGATTAATCACCTGAAAAATTCTTATTAAGGGTATAGAAGATAATAACAATTATTAATACAACTGCCGCCGCAAAGAATATCTTTATAAAATCTTTTTCAATTTTATCAAAATTTACTCCTTCTTGATTTCCATTCTGAATACTGACTCCTCTATCCAGATAATATTTGTAAAGCAGGATATTTGCTCCTATTAAAAGAAGAATGATAAAGAACCAATATATTTTTTTCATTTTAAGATCTTAAAAGATAATACCCAAGACTTGCTGCAATAACTAATATAAGGATGACTATCACCCAGGTTTTCCAAGTTTTCTTTTTTTCAGGCTCAGATTCTGCTGGTTGTTCTGCCGGTTGCCTTGGTTGTCCTGTGGGAAGTTGAAAAGCCTGTATCTTAGGGATATTAAACAC
>JBBTAB010000040.1:0-5697 GCA_038044425.1 Nanobdellota archaeon
TTATTCAAAGTCAAGAATCTTTATCGCTCTTGTTTTTAAGTTAAACATTGGAACTTTGCAAAAATCTGGCTGGTTCCCTCTTTTTTTCTGATTCTCTGTTTCTTCTTCCCACGAAGAATTTGAAATTAAAATTACCCCGTTATAAGAAGAAACAGCACATTTATGCAGATGCCCTGAAACAAATATGTCCGGAACTTTTTTTATTATATGCCCGTCGTTGTCAGAAGGAAGATACTGGATAGACCCGTGAGTAGGGGCTAGGTGTCTGTTTTTCAGAAGATAAGCCATTATTTTTTCAGGAGCATTCAATCCGTCTTCAATAAGGCTTGGGATATTATTAGCATAATAAGGATATGAAAAACCATGATATGTCAAAACATCAAAGCCAGGGAAGTCAGAGGTTGCCCCTATATTTATGTAGGCAGGATTTCCTGTTATTATTGCGTTGGGAAGATCATAAATTGACCAGGCATATTTTTCATCAAGCGTTGGCTGAGGCTCCATTAATCTTACGCCGTCATGATTTCCAGGGGAAATAATAATTTGTATGTCTTTTCTTATTCTCTTAAGGATCTCTGCAAGCTGCCTGAATTGTTCTTCAATATCCATTATTTCCAGGTCTTTAATCTGGGAAGGATAAACACCAACACCAGAGACTAAATCTCCGACAAGAAAGAGGTATTTTATCTTGTTTACTTCTTCTATTTTAGGCCCCTGGTCACTCAGATAGTCAATAAATTTATCAAATTGTTTTCTTAAGAAAAGTTTGCTTCCGAATTGAAGATCTGAAATAAAAAGGGCATATTCCTCTATCGGAGACTGTTTTTTTTCAAATGCTTTTGTATCGGGAAAGACGAGATTATTCACGAAAAATATTTCTCTGTCGCCAAAACCGGTAAACCCTATAACAGAGTCCATACTTATTTCTTCAGCCTTTTTGTAAAGATCTGGCTTGTTCTGATTAATAAGAACTTTTATTTTTCCTGTAAAATCCTCTACCTCAAAAATTATATTCCTGTTCTTGGTTACTGATTTTGAGGCCACCATGCCTATAATAGAAACACCCTGCCTGTTTTTCCCAAGTTTATTTATTGAAACAAGGTTTTCAAGCTCAGAGTGATCCTGCAGAATATTTTTTAGTTCATAAAAACGATTTCTGAATCCCTTAACAAAATCCTCTACCTCTATTTTTTTTGCGCCAGATATTGAGCTGCTAATAACTTTAATGCCCCCTATCTGCCTTGCCTGTGTGTCTGAACCATTAAGAATTATATTCGATGGGAGGCTTCTAAAGGCTCTGCTCTTCTCTGGCTGGCTTAATGCAGAGCTTTCTTTAGAAATTTCTATTTGCAGGCCCAGCTTAATCTTAAATCTTTCTAGCTTTTCCTGGTTCTCTTTTGGAAGCCCAAGAAAAAATTCACCAACCTGCTCTTTATTTTTTTCGAAAAGCTCCCTGGTTATTATTCTATTTTGAGTGTGGCTTCTTATTTTTTCTATCATCAATTTTACAGATTCTTCATCTACAGTCTCGCTAAAGAGCGTGAGTACTTCGGGGTCCAAGAGCAACCCTTTTTCTATACAAAATTTTAAGATTTCTTTAGTATCCATTTTATTATTTTTTAGATTTCTTTGGCAGTTTGTTGCCAACTTTCAATTAATTTATCTTTAAAAGAAACGAGTTTCGCCATTTGATTATCAAGAAGTTTGTAATTTGATTCATTTAAAATGAATTTTTCCTTGAGGGAACTTAATTTTTCTAATTCCAAATCAATCTTTTTAACTAGATTTTCTGAGAAGGTTTTAATTTTATTTCGAGCAAATTGATATTTAGACATAATATCTATATTACTAAGATTCCTTTTTTTACTTATTTTTTTTACACAATCCTCACAATAATTTCTTTTGTAGCTTATTTCTTTCCCATAAGTTAAACAATAATTTTCCATTTTATTATTTGTAATCTAAAGCTTCCTGAATTATTTCTTTTGCTTTCTCAACTATCGGCCTAGCTATCGCTAATTTTATTTCCCTCATTCTTCCGCCTCTTCCTTTTGAAATAACCCTTACATTGATTATTCCAAGCATGTCAAATTCCTGCACAATATCGGAAACCCTCCTCTGAGTTAAAATTTCTGCTTTATTTTTAAGGCAGACTTCTTCATAAAAATTGTAAACATCTCCTGTGAAAACAGGGCTGCCTTTATTTTTTTCAGCAAGGGTTATGATTGAGTGAAGGACGTATTGGAATTGCTTGGGTTCTGTTCTTATGACATCTAAAATTTTATCCCTTTCGATCTTTGTGTTTGCCTCGTCCAGGTGCTTCATAAGGATTTTTTTTGAGTGGTCTCTTTCTGCTATTTCTCCGGCAATTCTTAATAAATCAAGGGCTCTTCTCGCATCTCCGTGCTCTCTCGCCGCCAGTGCAGCGCATTTTGCAACAACGCCCTCCTGAATAACTTTTTCCTTAAATGCACCTTCTGCTCTTCTATTTAGAATTTCCTGAAGCTGAATTGCATTATACGGAGGAAAAACAATTTCTTCTTCTGAAAGAGAGCTTCTAACCCGGGGGTCAAGGCCCTCCAGGAAAGTTAGGTCATTGCTTATTCCTACCAAACAAATCTGTGTCTTTGACAGTTCTGAATTTAGTCTGGTTAGATTATAAAGGAAATCGCTGGAAATTTTTTTTACAGCTTGATCTATCTCATCCAGGATTAAAACCAGGAATTGCTTTTCTTTATCTATTAGTTCTATAAATTTGCTGTAAACTGTTTCTGTTGGGAGTCCTGTATTCGGAACAGATCCACCAAGCTTTTTTATCATCTCCGCAAGAATCCTGTATTCTGTATCAGAGACTTTTTTCAATTTGCAGTTGATATACTCTATCCTAAGATTAAAGCCAGAATCTTTCTTAGCTCTTTTTAGAAGTTCATCTTTAACATAAAGGATAGAGAGGGTCTTGCCTGTTCCTGTTTTTCCGTAAAGAAAAAGGTTGCTGGTCTTTTCTCCCCGCAACACAGGCGCAAGAATAGAAGCTACTTGTTTTATCTGTTCTTCTCTATGGGGGATTTCCCCTGGCCTGTAGTTAGACTGCAAAAGAGATTTGTCTTTAAAAATAAAATTATCATCGAAAGACTCAAAAATCTTATCAAGCTCAGCTTTCATCTTCTTTTTCGTTTTTTCGTTTTTTCGTTGCTATCCCACACGTTCGTTTCTTATGGAAAATCGTTGTGAAGGAAAGATAGTAACGGGAAAAATTTAATCTTTCTTATAAAGACTTATGACTACTAATCAAGAAGAACGCCTTAATTTCTTATGGAAAAATGGATTTTCAGATCTTTTTTCTTTTTTTATTCTTTATTAAGGTTTTTTTACTTATTATTAAGAATTTAGGAAAGTATAACTTAGTAAGTAGAATAGAGTATAATAGGTAATATGGGGGGTATAGAGGGATAAATAGAATAAAATAAGTGTAATATATAATATAATATAATAATTTTTATGAATATATATACTATATAATATAAATTTTTTTAAATAAATATAATAAATAAAAAAATCCTAAATTTCTTTTTAAATACTTCTACTGGAAAGAAGGGGGTGTGTGGGAAGATCCCTCTTTTCCATGTGGGATTTATCTAAGATACCATATCTTCTAAAGGCTATTTACGTTTACAGAAAAGTTTATATATTATTTCTATTTCAGTTTTCTATGCAAGGAGATAAAAATCCGTTCAGGTCCATCGTTGGAAAGATGATCGTGACTAAAGAAGGAAAAAGGTTAGGGTTTGTCAAAGACATAACTTTCGAGACAAAATCAGGGGAATTGATAAGTGTAGTTGTAAAAGACACCACACCTTATACAAGGAACCTAAACCTGGAAAAAACATCATCAAGCGAGCTCTTAGTGCCATATAACTCTATCATAGCTATAGGCGATTTTGTAATAGTCTCTGAAGAAGACCTTGTTTAAGTCCAGATTAAATAAGGCCAGACACTTTTCTCTTTGAGTTACAATATAAAACTTTAAAAATAAGTCTTTCTGTTTAACTTCTATGAAAGTTATCGGGTTCAATTTTGACAAAATAAGCGTAGAAAGGCATAAAGAAAGGCCAGAAAACCTGAAAATTACTACAAATATCGACGTTTCTGACATAAAGGAAACAAAATCAGATATGATAAAAACCAAGGAAGAATTAATCCAAGCCAAATTCTCTTACGGTGTTAAATATGAGCCGGGATTTGCAACCATAGGCCTAAGCGGAAATATTCTCTTCGCGCTGCCCGAAGACAAGGCAAAAGAGGTCTTAAAAGAATGGAAAAAGAAAGCCATGCCAGAAGATTTTAAACTAGCTATCTTTAATGTGGTATTAAGAAAGTCAGCCCTTAAGGCCCTGCAACTGGAAGAGGAGATGAATCTTCCTTTACACATACCCTTACCTCGTTTTAAGGCCCCAAAAGAAAAATAAGCCTAAAAGAAAAGTAATTTAAAATAAAGAATCAGAATCTTTATCATGAAAATCTCTGATAAAAAGAAAGAAAGGATTTCTGAGCAGATTCTTGCTTTTCTTTACTCAATTTCTCCTAAGTCAGAATTTCCGTTTCATATTGCCCAGGAAGTTGCAAGGGACGAGGAATTTGTAAAAAAACTTCTTTTAGAACTTAAGAAAAAAAACATTGTGGTTGAAATTAATAGAAACCCTAAAGGAGAGATATATAGTAAAAGGTCCAGGTGGGGATTAAGCGACGCCGCATATAGGGCATATAAGAGTGCAGGAGGGCAAGAGAATAAAAATACAGCACAAGCAGACTAATTCTTAAGCTCCAGAGGAATCTAAAACATATATTGAATTAAACTAAACTTTTTATACAACCCATATCTAAAAAAACAATGAACCAGGTAAGAGACGAAGAAGAGAGAAATAGCCAGATAAAAGAAGCATTTCAAAGAGTGAGGAGAGATATGGGTTTTTTGAGCAACGAAGTCCTAAAGCTTAAGATAGAAGTAAATGATACCAACAGAGAACTGGTAAAAATTCATGAGCTTCTTGAGAAGATTATGTCTGAAATTCAGAAAAAAACCATGAAAAATACCAACACACCCACAATAATGCTTCCAACACACCAGCAGATAAGTCCAGCATTTCCAACACATACTCCAACACATAATATGGTTTTAAAGCCTCTAAAACCCCAAATTTTGACACTTTCCACAAGAAATCAAGGGGTTCCAACAGACAGACAGACAAACCAACAGACAGACAGACAAGAGCAAAATACTCCAAAAACACCTATTTTTTCCCTTACAGAACCAAGGAAAAACTCCATAGAAGACGCTGTTCAAATCCTTGATTCCTTGGACAGTTTGAAGAAAGAGATAAGGCTTAAATTCAAGCAGCTTACAGACCAGGAAACAATGGTTTTTTCAACCCTTTACCAATTAGATGAACAAGGGGATATGGTAGACTATAAAACCCTGGCTATGAAACTTGGGCTTACAGAAAGCTCAATTAGGGATTATATAGGAAGGCTCTTAAAAAAAGGAATTCCCGTCGAGAAAAAGAGGATTAATAACAAGCAGATTCAGCTGTCTATTTCCCCAAATCTAAAGAAAATAGCCTCTCTTTCGACTATTTTACAGCTGAGAGGGTTATAAAAAGACCAATTACCCGCCACAACGAATAAGTCCATAACTAATGC
>JBBTAB010000041.1:0-37777 GCA_038044425.1 Nanobdellota archaeon
TCTGATTTTAAAATTCTTGAAAAAGAAGCCGCGACTGTTGAAATAATAAACAAAACAGTATTAATAACAAATACCGGAAACATTCCTTATAATAAAACAGTTCTTGTAAAAATAGGGAACCAATCCTTGAGTATTGATGTATACTTAAAAGTTGATCAGAGCCAGAGGTGGTTTTTAACAGCACCGGATGGGAGATATCTTATTGAGGTAGTTGCAGATGGGAAAATCACAGGCGCAAGCATAGCCTTGACAGGAGAAAGCATAGACATAAGGAAAGCTTCTGCAGGCATAGGAAGTCTTGTAAAATTCCCCGTTGTATGGATATTTATTCTCGCGGTTCTGGGATTTGTAGCTTTCATATTCTTCAAACGCGGATACCAAAAAAGTTTTATAGGCTACATGAGAGCTGACCAGAAAAAAAGACCAATGGAAAAAGCAATGGATTTCCAGGTTTATAATCCAAAAAGCGCTAAAGCAGAACTAGAGCTTTCTATTAAAGGTGACGAACAAGATGCCAGCATGATAACTTTAAAAATAAAAAACTTGGAATTGCTAAGAAGAACCAAAGAAAGCGGTTCTGAAGAAATCTTGAAAAAGATTACAGAGATTGCAGAAGGCCATAAGGCAGCAACCTACGAAAGCAATGATAATATTTTCTTTATCTTCTGTGCTACTAGAACAAAGACATTCAAAAATGAAATGACAGCATTAAATGCAGCTCAAAAAATAAGAGATTTCCTTCATGATAAAAATAAAGTGCTAAAGAATAAGATAGATTTTGGAATTTCTATCAACCATGGTTCAATTGTGGCAAAGCAGGAATCAGACAGCTTCAAGTTTATGCCTATGGGAAACTTAATGACATTATCAAAGAAAATAGCTTCTGCTGCTGAAAAAGAAATTTTCATGAGCACGAGAATGGCAGACCTTGTAAGGACAAATGTAAGAGCAGAGAAACATGTAAGGGATGGAACAGATGTATATCTGTTAAAGGATATAAAGAATTCCGAAGAGCATGAAAAATTCTTAAAAGGATTTATGAAAAGGCAGGAGAAGTAATCACTTCTTCTTTTTCCCTTTTGTCTTAGTTTCTTTTTGTTTTTCCTGTGTTATTTCTTCTTTAACAATATCTTTTATCTCCTTCTTTGAAAATTTCTCTTTCATATAATCAGAACCAAGAAGTCTTAAGGCAATTCCTGTTAAAACCAAGACAATTCCCAAGGCAAGGGAAAGCACAAAAACTTTTTGAGTATTGCTCAAAAATATCTTAATTAATTCCGAAAAGCCGCCTGCAAGGGAATATGCAAGGTCCTCAAGTTTTAGCATGCTAAATGCAGACAAAGCCAGTAAAGTTCCGACAGCTATTGGCGTGTTTCTTTTTTCCTCAATAAATAAAAAGATAAGCGCTATGAGAATCAGGGAAGCTATCAAAGAAATATAAAATTTATTTTTCCAGTAATCTCTTGCTTTCTGGGAAACAAGAAAAAAGGGCAATTTTGTTTTTACAAAACAATTCCAGAATTTGCAGTCATATTGTTTATAATAAATCTCATAAATGACATCATTAAAAGTTTCATTAATCACCACACCCACATCAGTGACATTTGCAGAACATGGGATTGTTACTGTATAACTTTCATAACTAAAAACGTATTCTGTATTGCTTTGGCAATAGTTCTTAATAGTATTTGCATTATCTCTTGCAACTTTGGTTAGATTAAATTCTCCTAAGACTTCTTTCTGGATTATGCCCCCTGTTCCAGACTCAGACAGGTTTTTTACAAACGGGTAAAGGCTATCCTTAACATTATCATATTTTAAAGAGGATTGCAGGATGAAAAAAGAGTTTAAAGCAAGGAATGAAAGGAAAAGAAGAACTCCTAATACCAAAACAAATCCGCCTCTAAAAAAACCCATGACCAATGAATGGAAAGGGGATTTATAAAATTAATTAAGAGTAAAGATTCTTTTTATGGGAATAAAAAAGCCATTGGGAGTTCTCTCAAATCTTTTTACCATTATAACCTCATCAATTCCCTTTTCATATAGTGGGGCTCTTACCAATTCTTCATAGCCGAAACTTCTAAAGGTATTAATTGCCTCTATCTGATTAGATCTGATATCTCCTATGATAGCATCATAAGAGCTTCTTTCTAAAGCCTCTCCCTGTTTTAACATAAATGCGCCAAAATATCTCCCACGTAATTTTGGATTGATTCTCAGGTTTTTTATTTCTCTTACTCTTGTAAAAAGTTTATGGGGCTGGAATATCAGGTCTCCAACAAGAGTTCTTCCACTAAAGGCTAAAATTACAGTTTTGTAAGAATCTAATAATTCCTCTTTTGTTCTCGTAACCCAATCCTGATAATTTGGATAGTCAAGAGACTGGGATCTTAAAAAAGATTCAAGTTCTGCAAGTTCTCTTTCATCTCCGAGAGATCTGAAGCTAAAATCAAAACCCATCTAAAACAATTTAAAAGATAATATAAAAAGATTTAGGTTATGAATTCAAAGAAAACCTTTATTAATCTCTCCTATTTTTATTAAATATGCAGGTGAAAAAAGGGGCGACAGAAGAAAGCAAAGATTTCTTAAAGTGGTTTTCCGAATTAAACAGGGGCTCTGGCAAAGTCGCAGGGGGCAAGGGCGCAAACCTGGCTGAAATTTACAATCTTGGAGTTCCTGTTCCTCCTGGTTTTGTTATTACAGCGCAGGCATATGACTATTTCATAAAAAAAGCAGGATTGAATGATAAAATAAAGACTTTGCTTGAGAAAATAAATTATGAAGAGACGGCAGAACTAGATGAAATAACTAAAAAAATCCGTGAATTAATTGAGAACTCCAGATTGCCTATGGAAATGGAGGAGGAAATTCTTGAAGCATATAAGGTTCTTGGAACAGAAGATAACGAGGCAAAGGAACATGCAAATCATTTTTTAGAGGATTCTTCAAAAAATATTTTCGTCGCTGTAAGAAGCAGCGCAACTACAGAAGACCTGGCAGATGCAAGCTTTGCAGGCCAGCAGGAAACTTTCCTTAATGTAAAAGGAAAGGAGCAGCTTGTTAGTTCTATTAAAAAATGTTTCGCATCTTTGTTCACTTCCAGAGCCACATATTACAGGAATAAAAAAGGGTTTAAGCATGAGAAATCAAGCCTTGCTGTTGTGGTACAAAAAATGATTGATTCAGATAAATCAGGCGTTATCTTCTCTAAAGATCCTTCAAGAAACAGGGAAGATGTTGTCATAGAAGCTGTTTGGGGTCTTGGAGAAGGAATTGTCTCGGGAAAAATAACGCCAGACAGTTATTTGGTTTCCAGAAAATTCCAGATACTGGAGAAAGAAATCGGGAATAAAAAAATTGCAATAACCAGGGGTGTTTCAGGGGATGAAGAAGTAGTAAAACTAAATGAAGAAAGATCCAGGCAGCAGGTCTTAAAAGACCACGAAATAATAAAATTAGCTGAAATTGCGTTAAGGCTGGAAACACATTATCAAAAACCGCAGGACATAGAATTCGCGATAGAGAACAATGAAATCTATATAGTTCAGACAAGGCCTATAACCACTTTAGAAAAAAGATCAGAATCAAGTTCATTAAAAGAGCTCAAGGGAGAAGTTATTCTGAAAGGCATGGCAGCATCTCCAGGAATAGGTGTAGGAAAAGTAAAAATTGTTCATGGGGTAAATGATCTCGGAAAAATTGAGAGCGGAGACATCTTAGTAACAGGCATGACAAATCCAGACATGGTAGTTACCATGCAGCGATGTTCTGCAATAGTTACTGACGAAGGCGGCCTGACAGCTCATGCTGCAATTGTTTCAAGAGAAATGGGAATTCCGGCAGTTGTTGGAACGCAGCACGCAACAGAAAAGCTAAAAGACGGGGAGATTGTAACTGTAGATGGTTTTAATGGAAAAGTTTACCGTGGAAGAGTTTCTGAAAATGTGCAGAAAGAGATAAAACCTGTAACACACAAAACAAAAACCAAGTTAAAAGTAATACTTGATCTCCCCAGTTTCGCAGAAAGAGCTTCACGAGCAGGACTTAAGAGCGTTGGCCTTGCTAGAATTGAAGGGATAATTGCAGAATCAGGAAAACACCCTAATTATTTTTTGGAAAAAGGAAAAATAAAAGACTATGAGGAAATTATATTCCAGGGTATAAAAAAAATATCTGATTACTTTGACAACATCTGGGTAAGGACATCTGATATAAGAAGTGATGAATTTCATGATCTTCAGGGAGCACCAAAGGAAATAGAAGCTAATCCTATGCTTGGAATGCACGGGATTCGTTTCTCTTTGAAATACCCGGAAATTTTAAAGGCTGAATTAAATGCAATGAAGCGCGTTTCTGAACTTGGAAAAACAATAGGCGTAATGGCCCCACAGATAATCTCTGTAGAAGAAGTAAAAAAATTAAAAGCCATTATTAAGGAAATAGGTTTTACTAAAGCAAAAATAGGGGTTATGGTAGAAACTCCTGCAGCTGTTCAGGTTATAAAAGAAATCTGTGATGAAGGAATAGATTTCATTTCTTTTGGGACAAATGATTTAACCCAGTATATTTTGGCTATTGACAGAGGAAATGAACAAGTCCAGGATTTATATGATGAGATGAATCCAGCTGTCCTGTATCAGCTGGAGTTTGTTATCAGAACCTGCAAGAGAAAAGGTGTTGAGACAAGTATTTGCGGCCAGTCAGGAAGCAAAAAAGAAATGGTTAAATTCTTGATAGAAAAAGGCATAGACAGCATAAGTGTTAATGCAGATGTGGCTGCAGACATAGCAGAATATGTTTCAGAATTGGAAAAAACAAATGGAAAAAGACCAGAAGAAAAAGAGGATGTTGATAAAGAATATCCGGAAAGCCAGAATAATTCTAATGAAGAAATTCTTTCTGCAGAACCTTACTCTTCTGCCACAGATACAAATGAAGAACTTCCAATGATTCCTGGTGCAGAATATGTCAAAGACCAAGAGAACAAGGAAGAAACTTCGTCCAGGCTTAGCCAAAGTAAGGAAGAAACTCGTCCTAGCGATGCCGAGTTAAAGGAAGAAACCCTTAATATCTTCTAAATCAAGAGTAAATTTATAAATAAGAAATCATTAAATAGGACATGATCAAAAAGTCTTCTTCTAAAAGGCGTAAAGGTCCTAAAGCTAAAAGTATAAAGAAAAAAATAAGCCATGGCGCAAAATCAACAGAGGTTGTATATCATTCTACAAAAGAGATAAAGGTTGAAAGAGCTCTTATTGAAAATTTTATTGGATTACAAAGAGTAATGGTAAATCTTTCTAATAAGTTTGACAATCTTTCTTCGCAGATTTCAAAACTTCTGGACCTATTTGAAATTTCTGCGAAGGCCTTGGCTAAAAAAGAGTTTTCTTCCTCAGGTAATTTAGAAACAGAAAGAGTTATGGAAAGGCTGGATAATATATCTCAACAGGCAGGCTTAATAGGAAAAGGCCTGGCTTTAATTCATGAAGTTGGAACAGAAAATGAGAGGCCAATTATTCCCCTTAATCCTCAGAGAAAGGTCCAACTTCCCTCTGCTCCTTTATTTCAGCCAATTTTCCAAAACCAAAATGTGGCTTCTGCAAATTTGCCTGAAAAAATGACAAAAGAGCTCGAGGGTTTTGAAAAATCTATAGCTCATAAAGACGAAGATAAAATATAATTGAGGATAATAGGTTAAGTTTTAATAATTTAAATGAATATATCTCATTATAACAAACCTTAGCCCTAATTAATAATTTTTCTAAGCTATAAGATAGCACCATAAATATTATTTAATAATTGCTTTATTAAGATGGGTTTCTTATTAAAAAACTGAAACTATAAAATGAGTAACTTATTTAAAATTAGAAAACATATCATATTACAATGCTTGAACAAACATCTAAAAAATTCAGGGAAGATTTTCTTTTAAAACTTACCAAAGAAATTTTAGAACACACGCAGACTTATAGAAATCTCACGTTAAAAAACGAAGTTCAAAAAGTAATAAGAAGAGTAGAAGAAGGAAAAACCATTGTAGAGCCTAATGTAATAGAGTTAGAGGAAGAAAGAAGAGAAGAGATAAAAAAAGAGGAAATGAAGCAGTTAGTAGCAGAAAGAATAAAAGAGGAATTTAAGAAAAATTATGAAATAGGAAAAAAAGATCTTTCTACAGAACTTAAAACTATTTCAAGGTCAGTATCCAGGCCTGTAATAAAAAATGTTTTTGCCAAAAAAATCCAGCCTTTTCTTAGAATCCCTGAACCAAGACTTCCTGAAACAGCTAGACACATAAGACCCCAAGCCACAAGGGAAGAGATAGATTTAGGAAAAATCAATGCCTTAATAAGAGATCCTTTAGTAAAAGTAATAGAATGCAATGGCCAAGATGAGAATATTATTGTAATAGGAATAATGGGCAGGAAAAAAACACCCATAACTCTGAATAAGGAAGAGATGGAGCAGATATTGCAGACATTTTCCCAAGCTGCAAAAATACCTGTTCATGAGGGTCTTTTCAAGGCAGCTGTCGGTACTGCAGTAATTTCAGCAGTTGTCTCAGATATAGCTGGAATAAAATTTGTAATAAGAAAAATTTCACAGGAGTTTTCATATCAAATAGAATAATTTCCCAAAAATTCGTTTCTCTGTTCTTCCAAAGTTTCGTTAGAGGAAAGCCTTTCCGCTAAGTCTTTGAGCCATTTTATCCTGTCTTGCGCCATGAAATTCTGCAGTTCTTCAGGATTTAGTGATTCATCATAAGAATACTCGACCCAATATCCTCCAAGCTCATATCTTATGATTGCAAATCCGTTCTTTGTTTTTGCACTTTTTACCTCGAGAGAAAGATTTCCAAATTCATTAGAAAGAACACTTCTTTCTTCTTCTGTAAGTTCTAATTCCTGAATAGGTATCTCTGTTTTGTTCTGTGTCTCATTTAAAATTAGCCCTGGCGATATTTCCTGCGGTGCTGCCCCTGTCTGATTTTGTTCAGGCGTGGCTTGCGGGATAATCTCGCTCTCTCCTACAACTTCATTATCTCCAACAATAGTTTCCAGGGAAACTATTTCTTCTCCTTCATAAAAAATTCCAACCTTTAGCTGGCCCTTTTCCAGCAAAAGATTCAGCTCGTTGAGATTTATTGTAAACTCTTTGATATCTTCTCCGGAATAGCTGCTCCCGAACCCTTCTTCTCTCTCTGAGTAAGTTGTAGAAACAGAGGCAATATTTCCCTCTGTTGTTAAAGATAAATCATCTTCAGATAATTGTTTAGAGCCAGATGTAACGCTCAGGGGCTTTATTTCAGCCCTTTCCCCGTCTTGTAAGGTATAGGTGAAAGGATTTCCCACAGATGCACTGCCCTGAACTTCTTTTTGAAATTCAACTATGGCATTCCCTGTTGGTGTCAAGCTCAAAAAGAAATTTGAAATAATATCCAAAGGATTGCTTGATTGCTCTCCTTGTGATGTTTCTTCGGTCTGTGTTTCTGTTGTTGCCTCCGCAGGGGTTGTTTCTTGTATTGTCTCTGTGGAAATTGTTTCAGTCTGTATTGTTTCATTTGTTGCTTCCGGAGTTTCTGCTGGAGCTTCTTCAACATTTTTTTCAGAAGAGATTATTAATGTGAACCTAACCTCAGGATAAATTTCTCTTGTTCCTGAAATTCCAAAACCTTCTCCAGAACCATCTATATTTTCCCGGGAAATGAAAAAATCTCCATTTGTGCTTGGCTCTGAAATTAAATCCTTTAGGGGGTATTCGTATTTCTTCCCCGTATTTTCAAAAACTGCAACAGAAGATGCAGGGATTAACTCACCTTGCTTTAAAGAAAGCTTAAGTCCTCCATCAAGAGTTTTGCCTTCCTGATAATTTGCATTTAAATCAAGGACAGCATGTCCTGTCAATTTACTTGGCATCTGTCCAATAAAATAGGCTCCAAGAAGTATCAGAAAAATAAGCGGAAGTATCCAGATAATTTTTCTCAGATTTGTCTTTTTCTGGCCATGATATTCTGAAACAACTTTTCCGTCAATTCGTTTGCTGTGGTACAGATATGGTCCGTATATTTTTCCATCTTTTTTTATGTATTTCTCGTAAGCCATTTTGGTTGAATCTAGATTTTGTCTAATCTTTTTTAAAAAGATTATTTTGTAGGGTAACTAATTTATAGTAAGAAAGGCGGAATATATTTAAAGGTTTCCAGAAGTTTAATCTTATTTATTGCCCGCAATTTACAGCTTCCCAAACAGAATATCCTTCTCCAAAATTTATATCAGGGTATCCGAGAGAGTAATCAAGCCTCACGTAACTTATATTATTTCCATCTAGGTAATCTGCAAAGGTTATGAGGAAACAACCAGTCTCCGCAGAGTTGCTGAAATTTGCATAATTACCTATATATCCATTTACAGCACTGCTCTTTGGAAGGTTGTTGCTATTAAAAAAGATATTAATCCAGGTAGAGTTAATTATTCCTGTATTCAGGGGGGGATTAAGGGCACACCCTCCTGCTCCGTTAGCAGTAAATCCTGGCTCACATACACACAATGCAGAGCATCCGTTAGGAAGAGGGGTTCCATCGCACTCTACACCAAAATCTTCTGAATTTCCTTGCCAGGCTCCATCGCAAGAAGGTGGAGCAGGATTTGTACATTGTGAAGTATCATATTGACAACTTGAACTACAATCCAATTGCCCGCCAACAAAGCCCAGGGTAATACAACTTTGCCCTCCAAGATTACTGCTTCCATCACATTGTTCTCCTGCGTCGATTGCACCATCTCCGCAGAATCCAGCAGTTGTTGTACATTGACTTGTATCAAAGCCACAGTTATTACATAATAAAGGTCCCCCATCAAATCCCTGTGTCTGGCAAGTTTCTCCTCCAAGTTCTGGGTCATCACAAAATTCTCCAGAATCTATTACACCATTGAGATTGCATGAAGAAGGTGTTTCAATTATACATGTTGCTGAACATCCGTCTCCTGGAACAGTTCCACCGTCATCACATTGTTCTCCAGGACCAACATTTCCATCACTACAGAAACCTCCTGCATCGGAACAATCAGCAGGACAGCTAACACTTTCTTCTACTTCACAAATAAAATTCCCGCAAACAGGACCGCTGCCTTCTCCAGGAGGAAGATTTCCGCTTATAATTGCAGTATCAGTAGGATTTCCTGCTTTTTCTGTTCCAGATGATGAATAAATAGGTGCAATAGAAACCTCATCCCCTGCGCTTATTCCTGAAATTTCTGTGGAGTTAAAAGTAAAAATTCTTTCTTCTAACTCTTCTAAGGCCACATTTCTTCTTACTACTAATATTTCTGTGGAGTTCGTAAATAAAAATTTCATTCCGATTAATTCACCACCGCCAGGATTTCTCTTTACTCCAACAACAATATCTGTTCCAGAAACATATGCTGATTGTATTCTTAAATCAAAAGTAAATTGCCCTAATTCGATATTTCCTGCACCACCGGCAAGAATATTTCTGATGACGACCCAAACCACCCCTACAGCAACCAGAACCAGTAATATAATAAGAAGGTTAGTTACAACCTCTGATAATCCTTTACGATCTTTTCTATAAAGATGATAAAAGTGAACAGGTATTTTTTTCTTTTTACCTCTTTTGTGCATTGCTAAAAAAAGGTATAGTTATTTATAAAATTAACCTGCTTGTTGCCCTGATGTTTCTGTTTGCTGGGTCTGTTGTTCTGGAACAATTGGAGCAAGATAAATGCTCTGATTTCCTAAATCTATCTGAACAAATCCGTTCTGTTGCAGTTGTGATATAAAATTTGAAACACAAACATTATATCCTTCGACCTGTCTGTCAACGACATATCCCGTATATGCTGGTCTTAGAACAAAAGCATAAACAACTACGCCGGCAAGGATAACTATTACCAGAACAAGGATAGCTATCAGGATGTTTTTATTTGCCATGGGTAGATTAAAGAAAACCTCTTTAAAAGATTTGTGATGGTTCAATTGATATTATTGATATCGCTAATTTTCAGTTGTTATTTCAATAAGCGTTATTACATCTCTCCAGGAAACATCACCAGTCTTTCTGACAACCACTGAAATAACGTCTCCGGCCTCAAAATTCACAACTTCTTTTGCCTGAACATCATAATCCTTTTTAACTCCTATCGAATCTGTGCTAAAAGTATTTCCAAAGCCTATCATCTCACCATTCCTTAATACAATGATATCTATCTGTCCTGGATTGCCCTGTATTATTTCGAGGTTTGTAGATATGGCTGTTACGCTTCCATCCCTCATCATGACATAACCCTTGGCTTCGCTGGTCTCAACTCCGGCAGAAGTCTCCAAAAACCAAGAGTCATTCATTATTCCCTGATGCCCAAAGTCCAGGAAATTTCTCTTATCCTGTGCAACTATCAAATCGCCCTGGGAGCGAAGCTTCTCGACAGAATAGGTTACGACATAAATCTTTTTGTCATTGCTCTTCTCTGAATAATTTATCTCATAGATTGCAAGATTAGTGTCTCCGACATTTTCGATGGCAACTTCTTTTGGCAATTCATTAAAATCAACTTCTCTCACGCCAGTTATCTTTTCAGAATCTATACCACGCTGCGATACAAATTCTCCGACATATCCCAAGACCTGCTCTCCGACAGTTCCAGAACCTTCCGCAATTTCAGCAGAAATTGCAATAGCTCCTATTGAAAGAACCAGTACAAAAACCAATATTCCAAAAAAAATTCTTTTCATCTTTTTTTACTTATTAAATAAAGCGCAGTTATATTTAAAGATTTCTTAACCGCATAGTATTTAAAATAAAGCATATTTAAGAAGAAATGCCTGCAAAAAAAGACAGAATAACAAAGGAAAAGATAGAGAAATATAGGGGTTTAACTTCAAGGGCCCTGAAAACTGCAAAAAGTGCAATAGCTAAAGGAAGAAAAAAGGATGCTGATGAAATAATAAAAATGGTTTCTAATTATCTCTCAGATTCAGGGTATTTTGAAAAAACAGGTGATTTCATAAACGCATTCGCAGCCATAAGCTATGCACATGGCTGGCTTGACTCAGGGGTAAGACTTGGTATTTTTAAGGTTACAGATGACAAGCTTTTTACGATTAAGTAAATTTTTATGATTTAATTTTATTAGGATTAAACTATATAATAAATGCTGTAATCGTTAGACAGCCTATACTAAATAACAATCAAATAAATTATAAGACAAATTTTATAAACAATTTTCCCTTCTAATAACAATGAAAAAGGTGATTGTTCTCAGTCTTGGCGGCAGTCTGATTATTCCAGATGACATAAACCTTGGATTCCTGCAAAAATTCAAAAAAGTTATTTTAAAAAATACAAAAAACCACAAATTTCTGATAGTTTGCGGAGGCGGAAGCATTGCAAGAAAGTACATTTCTGCTCTTAAAAAAGCAGGACTTAATGAAGAATTTCAGAGTTTTTCAGGAATCTCAGCCACGAGAATGAATGCGAGATTTATGAATTATTTTTTTGGTATTAATCCTGATCTTGGAATTCCCCATACTACAAAAACTCTTGAGCAGTATTCTGCCAAAAGAGATGTCATATTTTTCGGTGCCTTAGAATACAACCCAAAACAAACTTCTGACTCTACAGCAGCAGAAGTAGCCAGGAATTTCAAGACTATTTTTATAAATCTTACAAATGTTCCTGGCTTGTACAATAAAAATCCCCTAGAACATAAAGATGCGAAGTTCATTTCAAGAATAACGTGGAGAGATTTCCACAAAATGGCTCTTGGACTGCGATTCAAGCCCGGACAGCATTTTGTCCTTGACCAGACAGCTTCAGAGATAATAATGAAGCACAAAATTCCCACCTATATTTTAGGACAGGATTTAAAGCAGCTGGAAGCTGTCTTAAATAAAAAGGCGTTTAAAGGAACCTTGATTGAAGGATGAATTATAAAAATAGGCTTACCCAATTTTTATAAATACTTCTTGTTTCTTTAAAGAATGGATTATTTATTAGTTTCAGGGAAAGATTTTAATGAAATAAGAAGAAAAATAAGGGAAAAACATGGTAAGGAAGTTGTTTTTACCAGCAATGATGATGATCTCGCAAGAAAAATTCTTGAAAAAGAAACCATAAAAGTTTTATTGATAAATCAAGCTGGTAGGAAAGACAGACTTAAACAGAGAAACTCAGGGTTTAATCAGGTCTTTGCGAAATTAGCAAAGAAAAAACAGGTTTCTGTAGGTATTAATTTAGATGAACTTCTGGAAGCTGGTTTGGAAGAAAAAGCAGAAATCCTTGCAAGAATTACACAAAACATCGAACTTTGTAAAAAGAATAAATTAAAGATTGTCTTCTTTACTCGCGAAGAAAGAAACCAATATGATTTAAAAGCTCTCGGACTTGTCTTAGGAATGCCAACCTGGATGACAAGAGATGCGGGGGTAGCAAGATATTAATATGGATAAAAAAGAAGCAGAAAGAATTTCAAGTTCTATAATTAATATTCTAAAAAGAAATTACTTGCTAACCCTATCAACTTCAAAAAATAATAAGCCCTATTCAAATACTGCTTTTTACGCATTTGATAAAAACATGGGTTTATATATCTGGAGTGAAGAAGAAAGCGTACACTCGGAAAATTTGAAGAAGAACAAAAGAGTAGCGATTAATATATTTGATTCCAGGCAAAAATTGGGCTCTTTACTTCAGGGCTTGCAGGCAACAGGAACGGCTAATATAGTTGATAGAAGGGAATTGATTAATGCTGGCATGCTCTATATTAAAAGATTTCCAAAAACTATGAAATTAGTAAAAAACCCTAATGATTTTCATAGCAAATTATTTGAATCCAGAATATACAAGATTAACCTGGAAGAAATAAAGGTTTTTGATGAAAAAACTTTCGGGAAAGGGGGCTCAAGAAAGATATCTCTAAAATGGAAACAAACATAAACAGAATCCTTGAATCATTAAGCCCTAACGAAAGAAAAATTCTTCCTCATTTGGAAGAAAAAAATCTCATAGATATCTGCAAGAAATCAAATCTTGACAAAACTTCTGTCCTCAGGTCTTTGGAATACCTGAAAAATAAAGGCCTTGTTAATTTGGTATCCAAGGAAAAGAAGATAGTTGATGTAGGGGTTAATGGTGCATTATATAGAAAAAAAGGACTTCCAGAAAGAAGGCTGTTAAATCTTCTGAATGAAAAGAGAATTATCAGGCTTGAAGATGCCTTGAAGCAAAGCGGTTTGTCAGAAGAAGAATTTAAGGCTTCAATTGGGGTTTTGAAAAAAAAATCCCTCATAGAGCTGAAGAATGAAAAAATAATTTTAGGTGCAAAAAAAGAAGAAATTTCCAAAAAAAGCCTTGAAGAAATTTTCCTGGAATCCCTTCCCCTAGAATATAATTCTTTAAGCAGCGAGCAACAGTATTCTCTAAAATCTCTGGAGAAGAGGAGAAATATAATTGAAATAATAAATGAAAAAGTAATAGAAATTAAAGCCACGGGGCTTGGAAAAAAGATCATGGGCTCAGGAATAAAGAGCCAGGATTTGATAGAGCAGATAACTCCGGAAGTATTGAAAAAAGATTCTTCATGGCGGAACAAGAAGTTCAGGAGATATGACATTAGTCTGCCTGTATCAAAAATAAGCGGGGGAAAAAGACATTTTGTAAATCAGGCAATAGACAATGCGAGAGCTTTATGGGCACAGATGGGTTTCAAAGAGATGTCTGGAAATCTTCTTGTAAGTTCTTTCTGGAATTTCGATTCTTTATTCACTGCTCAGGACCATCCTGTGAGGGACATGCAGGATACTTTCTTTATAGACATGAAAACTAGTTTGCCGGATAAAAAAATAGTAAAAGCTGTAAAAGAAAGCCATGAGGCTGGGATCCCAGGCAGCATTGGCTGGAATTATTCCTGGAATGAAGAAGAAGCAAAAAAACTTGTTTTGAGAACACATACTACCTGCCTTTCTTCCCAGACACTTGCAACACTGGATTCAAAAAAACTTCCAGCAAAATTCTTCGCCATAGGAAAATGTTTCAGGAATGAAACAGTAGATTGGTCCCATAACTTTGAGTTCAATCAGACAGAGGGAATTGTCGTGGATCCAAGGGCTAATTTCAGGCATCTTCTCGGATATTTGAAAGCTTTTTTCGCAAAGATGGGATTTGAAAAAGTAAGATTCAGGCCTGGTTATTTCCCATATACAGAGCCAAGCGTTGAAATAGAGGCATGGATTCCAGAAAGAAAAGTTTGGCTTGAGCTTGGGGGGGCAGGAATTTTCAGGCCAGAAGTCGTAGTTCCCCTGCTTGGAAAAAATATCCCTGTGCTTGCATGGGGGCCTGGCTTTGACAGGATAATCATGGATTACTATGATATTAAAGACCTCAGGGACTTTTATAAAAACGATATAAATCAATTAAGAAAAATGAAGTTTTGGATGAAATAAAATGGAAATAATAATTTTGGGCTCTGGAACATTTATACCAGAGTTAAATAGAAATTGTTCAAGTTATCTAATTGAAATAGGAAAAGAGAAAATAATTTTTGATTTTGGAAGGGGGACGATTGATAGCTTATTGAAACTAAAAATTAATCTCTATGATTTAAAAACAATTTTTATATCCCATATGCATACCGACCATTCCTCTGAGCTATCTTCTTTTATATCTTTCATTATTGATAATCCAGACAAAAATAAATTAAAAGGAACCTACTTTATTTATGGTGCTAAAGGAATTAAAAGGAGAATAAATAAACTATTAGAAGCATTTGATATGGGTAATCATAAAAATCTTAATAGAATTAAAATAGTAGAAATTTCTGCTAATAAAAAAATAGAAAATAAATATTGGGTTGTGAATTGCTTTAATGCTAAACATAATCCTAAAGGAGAATGTCTATCATATCGTTTAACCAGTGACGGGAAAACTATCTTTTACTCTGGTGATTCAGCATATTCTAAAAATCTAATTTTGGGATGTAAAAATGCCGATTTAGCCATATTAGAAGCTACTCTCCCAAAAAGATGGAATTCAAAATGGCATATGGATGGACAAGAAGCAGGAAAAATAGCTCAAAGGGGTTCGGTTAAAAACTTACTTTTATCCCATATAGCTAATACTTATTTGCAAGAAGTGATACAAGATTTAAAAAAATCATATAAGGGTGAATTTGCTATAGCTAAAGATTTAATGAGGATAAAAATATAATTAAAAATGAAAAATTGTATATTTTGCAAAATCATCAAAGGAGAAATTCCAGCAGAAAAGCTGTACGAGAATAATGATTTTCTTGTTATCTTGGATGCTTTCCCTGTTCTAAAAGGACAGGTTCTTGTTCTGACAAAAAAGCATATTTCTCCTTATGTTTTTGATTTGGATAATGGCACATATTCCAGATTTATGCTTTTAGCTAAAAAATTTGCTAAAATTCTGGACAAGAGTTTTAACCCAATAAAAACAGGGATGATTGTAGAGGGTTTAGAAGTCCCGCACACACATATAAAACTTTTGCCTTTAATGAAAAAAGAGGGATATGGTCTAAAAACAATTGAGCCTCCCCCATCTAAAGAAAGTTTAAACAAAGACGCCCAAAAAATAAAGGAGAATATAATAACATAAAAATAAAATGGCAATTGTAACCTTCAGCAAAAAACAATTTGAAAAAGATGTTGGTTCTCTGGATGAAAAAATGAAATCCCTGATTTCAATGTTCGGAACCCCTGTAGAAAGAGAGGAAGAAAAAGAAATCAGCGTAGAAGTTTTCCCTAATCGCCCGGATTTGCTTTCATACAATGGATTCAAAAGAAGTTTCCTTGCTTTCTTGGGTAAAAAAACAGGTCTTCAGTCATATAAAGTGAACGAACCTGAAGAAAACTACCGGGTGATTGTAGATTCTTCTGTTAAGGATATAAGACCATATACAGCATGCGCCATTATTCGTGGCTTGGCTTTGGATGATGAAAAAATAAAAGAGATAATTGAAATGCAGGAAAGACTGCATGCCACAATAGGAAGAAAAAGAAAAAAGGCCGCGATAGGGATATATCCTTTAGAAAAGATAGAGCTTCCGATAACATTTAAGGCTTTAGAACCAGATAAGATAAAATTCATCCCTCTTGATATGGAGCGTGAACTTTCAGGTCTTGAAATTCTCCAAAGACATCCTGCGGGAAAAGAATATTCTCAATTGCTTGCAGGAAAAGTAAAGTTTCCTATATTCATTGATGCAAAAGAGCAGATTCTTAGCATGCCTCCGATAATCAATTCTCAGCTTACTGGAAAAATCACAAGTGAAACAAAAGACATCTTTATTGAATGCTCTGGCTCTGACCTGGGAATTCTAAAAATATGTCTTAATATAATTGTCACTTGTATGGCAGATATGGGCGGGAAAATTTATCAGATGGAGCTTGTACGGGGGGGAATCAGAGCTAAGGAAATAACCCCTGACCTTACTCCAAGGATAATGAAAATTTCCCTGGAAAATACTAACAAGCTCTTGGGGATAAGCCTTAACGAAAGGCAAATTAAAGAACTCCTTGAAAAAATGGGTTATGATTATAAGAATAAGATTGTTGAAATCCCTGCATGGAGAGCAGATATTTTACATGAAGTTGATCTCATAGAAGACATAGCAATTGCATATGGTTATGAAAACTTTATCCCTGAGATTCCAGAAATATCCACTATAGGGGTGGAAGATTCAAAAGAAAAAATGAAGAAAAATCTTGCCTGGATCCTGGCAGGTCTTGGTTTTTTAGAAGCCTCAAGTTATCATCTAACCAACAAAAAGAACCAGATAGAAAACATGGGTCTTTCTGAAAAAGAGAAAATAATAGAGGTAGAAGAATCAAAGACAGAGTATTCTGTTTTAAGAAAAGATATAAGTCATTCGTTATTGAGAATTTTTTCAGAAAATGTTGATTCTGAATATCCCCAGAAAATATTTGAAATAGGAAGGGTTTTCCAGAATTCTCCTGAAAAAATAATCGAGGAAGATGCCCTGGCCTTAGCCATAGCTCCAGGAAATTTCACAGAAGTAAAACAAGTCTTGGAATATCTTTTCAGGATGCTATCCCTGGAAGTTTCTTTCAATGAACCTATAGCAAAGCCTCCATGGTTCATAGAGGGAAGAACAGCTGAAATTTCTTTAAATGGAAAAATAATTGGATTCACGGGGGAAATTCATCCAAAGATTCTTAAAAACTGGAAGATAAAAATGCCAGTAGCCCTTTTTGAAATAAGCTTGGGAGAGATTTTTAATGAATTGATGAAGTAGAATTATCAGGTAACAGCAGGAGTTTGAGTTAACTGAAAGTAAAACTCTTTTCCTTTATTGCTCAGACAATAACTTTCAGTACCAGCAACCATTACTGAGCCTACAAAACCACCAGCACATAGTCTCAAAAGAATATCTTCATCAAATCTATCTTTTACCCCAATAGCATATGGGCTATGCCAATTATTTCTTGTTTCTTGTGGCAATTTGCTTAATCTTTCAAGAAGAATAATTGCCTTATTTAAAAATACATCCGGACAAAGTAATTTTCTAAGTTCTTCTCTAGGTTCTCTATCTCCAGTCATAAAAACAAATAGCATAGGTGGTTTATAAGAATTATTGCATTAAATAGATCACCCAAAATAACCCTTGCTGTTTTCCTCTGTTTTATTTCCTAGGTTTTTTTCTACTTTTTCTAAAATATCTGCCAGTTCTTTTTTTATTTCCTGCCACAGCCCATAAGATTTTTTGATAAATTCTGCCTCCTTAGTTTCTTCAAATTTCAAATCTCTCTCAATAAAATTAATTTCGTTCTGTACCATCTTTTTGTAAATTTCTGAAAGCTTCTTTTTTTCCTCAGGGCCAATCAATTTTATTATAGAAAAGATAAACATAGGTACATTAACCGGGTTTAATAGACTTTCAATAAATCTAAGATAATTATCGAATTTCTCTCCAACCGCCCTCCTTATCTCTCTTAATAGAATCTCTGTTTCATTTTCAGCTATTTTTTCTATATAGAAATCTTCATTCAGTTCCTGAAAGCTTGGGAGCCTGTGCTTTTTCTGCAGCTTTTCATATTCTTCCTTTAGTCTAGCAAGCCCCATTCCTGTTTTTTCCATGTTTCTCAATCATCAAAATTGTTTATAAATATATTGAAAAGCCTGAGGTGAGAGTTGAACTCACGACCTCGTCCTTACCAAGGACGCACTCTTACCGACTGAGCTACTCAGGCTTATAGCTAAGGTTATTACCATAGTATAAAAATTTAAGGTTTTTAATAAGAGAAAATAAGGGTAGTAAAGGGGGAAAAAGAGATTATTAATAAAGAAATCCTAAAACGAAAGGTAATTAGTATAAAATTTTTATTTGATTAAGAGACTTCTATCTAAAAAATCATTATAACTTAACTTCTACTTCTTTCCTGATTTAAGGATTAAGAAAACCATGAGCACTATGAAAAGCGCAAGAGAGAGGAATCCAAAAATTATAGATAACAATCCAAAAAGATTCAAAAAAACAGGGGTTGAGGAAAGCAGATACAATACAAAAGAGACTATGAATAGGACTAAGAAAATTAGGAAATTTCTCCATGAAACCTGAATCTTATTTTTTAAGGGGGTTGTTTTTGCTGCCTCTTTTCTTTTCCCTCTTATTTTTTTAGCCATCTTAAAATATAGTTATTTTGGTTTATAAACATTACCGAGCTATTTCTGTCTTATCGGGAAGCCATTCAAATTTTACTACATAACCGGTTATATCTACAATTTGATAAAATATATTTGTAACCCATCCAGAATAAGCATCAAAAAAAACTTCCCTCTCCTCAGGAATTCCTAAATGCAGATTTTGGTTACTTATTATAAATAATGCACCAAGCACTAAAAGTTTAACAATTATTATCTGAATTTTCATCTTTTATATTTAATTTTTAATAAGTCCTATGGCCCTTCCCGTAATTTCAAAAACATTTACGACAAGGCCTTTAATCCAAAGGAAATAGACTCTTAGAGAAGATATTGCAGAACCTACATCAGAAAAATCAAAGCTTGATCCTGTTACAACCAGGAAAGCAATAAATAACACTAATAAAAATCCAAAAAGTATGAAAAAGAAAGCAACTTTTGTCCTAAACTTATTCCATCTAAATCCTATAAATACTATAAGTACTGCAGCTAATGCCAAAAGTATAAAGATATTCATTTAGAAGGAAACATTCCTACATATAAAAATTTTTCTAATCTTAAAATAATGTGTAAAATACCGTTCCAAGAAAGACCAGGTCTATAATGATGAAGGTATAAAATACTGTTTTTTCTACAGTCCCTCCTGTTGTCATAAGGCCTTTTGAAATTCCCTTTAATGGCCAGAAAGGCCTTATTCCCTGGACTGTGAAGCTGTCTGCAAAGAGATGAAAACTATATCCAATAAAAAAGGGAAGGGCAAGAACAGGGTAAAAAAAAGCTATCAAAATTGAAAGCAGAATAGAGATTGTATAACTATGGACCACCCCCCTGTGCTCAACTCCTAATTGTATGGGTCTGAATATAATCTTTTTTCCCAGATAAGAAACTCCTGAATCTATGTCGGGAAAAAGGCTGGCAATCAGGACAACAGGAATAAAAATAATCGGCTTAGTTACACGGGTTGAAAAAAAAAGTGCGGCGGCAAGCCCTATCGCCAGGTGGGTTTTCCACATCATATTTATATGTAGAAACTAAGATTTAAAAATCTGTTATATGATGTTTACCAATGGGAGTATATGATGGAATTCAGTATTTAAGGAGCAAAAAGGCAAAAATATCTATTGTTCCATTAGCTATGGATGCTAGTATCTTGGATTGCTCTGAAGAACAAAAAGACAGTGAGTTTAGAATAGAAATCAACTGCGATTTGCCTTTAGAAGAACAAGTTAAATCTCTTATCCATGAGATACTTCATTGTGGGTCTCCTTATAGAAATTATCTTGGTCGAGGAATATCATTATTTCGGGGAACATATTCTGAATTCGAAGAAAAAATTGAAAATCTGACCGAACAGGTATATTCCTGTCAACCAAGACTAACAGATTGGTTAAGAAGAAAGATAAAACAAAATACTTAAAAGACTCTTGTTTTAATAATAAGCATAGAAGCCCTATGTCGGCTCACCATAGACGATATAGCGGAAAGTTTTTACCAAAGTAAAAACTTTGTTCAATTTTGATTGAACATTTTTCGCAGAAAAAAAGCCCTGTAGTACAGCGGTCAAGTATACGGCCCTCTGAAGGCTGTGACCCAGGTTCGAATCCTGGCAGGGCTATTTTAATTTCTTTTTTAGATTTCTCAATTTTTCCTCTGTTTTCTGAAGTTTCTTTCTCAGCTCTCTTTCATGCTTGTGATGCTGATGGTCTCTATACATATAATAAAAACTCAAGCCAACAAAAGGGAGATATGCCAATTGGGTATACTCGTTTGATAAAAAGCTGTAGATAGTTTTATTTGATTCTGCAAAAGAAAGCCCTATTATTCCAATAGCGGGAATTATATGAGACAAAGTATGCAAAATAGAAATAAGCCCTGAACCAACCAAGGTAAAAATCCCGGCTCTTTTCTTAACCTTCTCTTTCAATGACTCTTCATCATAATCCAGTTTTTCTTTATGATTCATCAGAAGAAAAAATTTTAATGATATAAATACTTATTGCCACAAAAAGTAGAATTACAATTTCATCCTGAAATCTTCGGCAGTCTTCGGATTTTTTTCATGCTGGTCCATTCTTCCTTTAGCCAGGCAATCATAACAAACATGAACTGTCCCGTCTTTCTCTTTTATTCTCCTTGTTCCTTTACACTTATCACAGTCAGGGATCTCATTTACCATGTATCTCAGAATAAATAAGGATATTTAAGCATTATCAAGGTAGGATATAATCACTAAATTTAAATATATAGAAATCCTGAGTAAAATATGGAAGAAAAAGAAATTGGGAAGGTCTCTGGTTACTTTAGCCATGTCGGAGTTGCTGCGATAAAACTTTCAGGTGGTTTAAAGATAGGGGATAAAGTCCATATAAAAGGCCATACTACTGATTTTGAGGTCAAAGTAGGAAGCATACAGATAGAGAGAGAAGCTGTAAAAGAAGCGAAGAAAGGCGACCACATAGGCATAAAAGTACCTGAAAAAGTAAGGCCTAATGATAGTGTTTTTCTTGTTAAATAAAATATAAATTTTTAGGTAGGATTTTGGGCTGCTTTTATAAATGAAACTCTTTTAAACCGGCTTTTATATAAAATATTATTGAGACGCCCCGATAGTTCAAAGGGTTTAACAACCTAGAACTCTCGGATAAGAAAGCAAGCCCCGATAGTTCAGAGGCCAAGAATACGGCCTTCTCAAAATTTAATTTAGGATGGCCCAGCTCGGTGAGAGTATAGGCCTAGCATCTCAATGCAAATCCTAATATTAGAATAAGGCTGTGACCCGGGTTCGAATCCCGGTCGGGGCGTGGATACTTAATGTTCGGTTTAGAAATGTGAATCTTGGTTCGAAGTATGTCTTAACTTAAAAGTAACACAAAAAAGAAAAGTTTATAAACATCTATTCTTAATCAAAAATATGAATGAAATATCACCTCTAGGAAATTATGATATTAGAAAGTTGTTTGATGCCAAAAGAGAAATGTTTGGTAGATTTGGTCATTTTACAGGAAGAAAAGTTACTGCAACACAATTAGAGAGTTCTTTAGTAAGTCATGGACTAGCAACATTAGAAAATGTTTCTGAAATAATTGCATATCTTCAAAGCGGAAAAGCTTTAACTTATAGTCCAAAGGGAGATGGAATGGAATTAGTTAGAAATGAAGATGGAACATACAAAATGAGAAAGCATAATTTCTACAGAGATTTAAGCAGAGCAATGGGTAATATAATGGACCATGATGGACCCTTACTCACAGAAGATGAGGGAGAAAGACTCAAACAAAAGTGGGTTCAGCCTATTGAGGATTCAGCTTAACTTCTAAATTAATCCCCGTTCTGTAATTTGAATCCCGGTCGGGGCGTGGATATTTAATATTCGGATTAAGAACCAGAGGGAACATTGTTAAGTTAAAAGGAGCTAATTTTTAAAAAGTAAAAATCAGATTAGTGAATCGCTCTATTCAAAAACTCCGTTTGGAAGCTTGTATCCTGTAGTCTCTTCCAATACTAAAAAAACATCTGAAATTTTAGCAATATCAGGAAAAGTCTTTCTAAAATTGTTAATAAACTCTCTTAATTCGTTGGAGTTTTTTACTATCAAACCAAGATCATAATCCCATACCCCTCCAAGATATTTGTAATAAAAGACAATACTTTTATGCTCCCTAAAATAATTAGATAACTCTTTATCTACTTCCTCACCAAATTTGATGAGCTTTATTTGTATGTCATACCATTCATAATCTAGCTTCTTCCAATCTAATGATATAGTATAACCAATGAAAACACCTTTATTCTCCATATTTTTTATCCTATGATTAACTCCATTAGGTGTTAATTTTACTTTTTCAGATATTGAAACCAAACTTATCCTTGAATCTTTATTTAACAATGATAAAATCTCTAAATCTTTATTATCTAACTTAAAGGGTCTGGTTTTGGCATGATTAAAGACTCTTCTTTTAACAACTCCAAACATTTTAGAAGCAAAATAATCTCCTCCGTGAAGTTTCAAAACAACATAATCCTCAATAAATTCTCCAAAATTTATTAGTAGATCATTGAGTATTTTGTCTAATTTGGCTTTTTGGGATATGACAATATCAAAAACTAAACTCCATCTTCCTGCGGAAGTTCCAATCCAGCTCATAAATTTATTTTCTTTTAAATATTCTAAGATTCTTTTTTCTGTGTCTTCTTGTAGTTTAGCTAGCTCTAAGAATACTACATAATGGGAGAGTCCAAGCAATTCCTCATTGAGAATTGTATTAAATTCTTTTATCAATCCCAATTTAATTAAGCGATTTATTTTATAGTTAACATTCTCTCTTCTTAATCTAATATTCTTTCCAATAGTGCTAATTTGTTTTCTTGAATTTTCTAACAATATTTCTAATATCTTTTTATCATATGCATCTATTTTTATCATTTTTTACTTATAATAGATTATGGTATATAAATTTTTAGTTTTTGTAAAATTTTACTATAAGATATTTTATATAAGAGATATAATTTATATAATCAAGTATCGGAGGAAAATAAAAATGCCATTGTGTGGATTTAACCAGAAGATGTTGGAAGGATTGGTAGCGTTCCAAGAAGGATTAGTGGAACATGGAATCCTAGAAAGATCAACGAAAAAAGGACAAACTCCAGATAGAACATTAGCCGATGAACTGAGTGATATGACTGGGTTCTTAGCTGAAACTGGAAGAATAAAAGATCCGAAAATAAGGGAAGTTACAGAAGCTTTAACTAGATATGCAGAAGCCTTCTATAAAATAGTAGAAAGTAGAGGAGTCGATAATTATAAGGACACAGTTAGGGCATTAAATGACTTCTATGTAAAAATGGATGATAAATTCTATCAAGAATTGGAAGGAAAGCCAGAAGATATGAGGCAATTAGCTGAATACTTAAATAAAGTAGCTGTATAGTTTATCATCTCTTAGACATCTTAATCAAATCCAACCAATTATTAATCCTAACCCGTAAAACTTTATACTAATTACGGTCGGGGCGTCCAGAACAAAAGAAGAAACATTTAAATATAAGTAAGATTAATCTTATTTATGATAATTGACACAACCAAAATGAGTTCAAGGGGGCAGGTAGTAATTCCATTAGATATTCGTAAAGATATTAAAGAAGGAGATAGATTAATTGTGATTAGAAAGGGCGATGAAATAATTCTAAAAAAGTCTATTCCCGAAATTGCCTTGCTTTCCGAAAAATCTTTGGCAAAAACATGGCTTAATAAAGATGAGGATGAAGCATGGAAAGACTTGTAAAAGGAGATATAATTGTCATAGATTTCCCTTTCTCAAACTTAGTCCAATTTAAACCTAGACCAGTTTTAGTTATTAAAGTTCCAAAAGGAGATGATTTAATCGTCAGCCAAATAACCGGTTCCTCTTATGAAAAATCTGTAGAAATAAAAATAGAAAGTAAAGATTTTAGTAAAGGTAGCCTAAAGAGGGATAGTTACCTCAGATTAGACAAGATATTTTCTATAGAAAAATCATTAATAAAATACAAAATAGGTTCCTTAAAGGTTGAAAAATTTAAAGAGATTTTAGACAGTATAGTTACTTTCTTAAAAGAGTAGGAACCTAAGTTTTTGGAATATCTTTAACTTAAGGTTTATATCTCGGTCGGGGCGTGTGTTAAAAGAACGTTAGAAAAAGAAAGTATATTATAAATAACCATAAACCTTATAAGAAGTTACTATCTGATTTTTTAATGGATTATGCCGTAGATTTTGTACTAAAAACTATGCAGGATTTAAGTTCTTCTAAACCTGTTTTATTTCAAAGAGATGGGTCCCTATATGTTGCTTCATCTGATGGATTTGGACAAGTCAAATACGGGCTAAATACAAGACCTATAGAAATCCGAGATTGGGAAAAAAGAGAACAACCACCGGAAATTGCAGAATCCGAAGATATCTTTGAGGGGGTTAGTGGGGACGTTCGTGGAAAATTAAAAATAAGGGATAGTGAGGCCCCTTATTTAAAAGCAATCTCTTTCGGTTCTGATGATAATTCATTTACATTGGAAGATATCGCAAAAACAGCCGAACAACTTGCCGGATTGCCTGATGATGGAAAAATTCGTATGGTTTCCCATGATAGCGGTTATCATAGTCATAAATATGGGTATGCTTCTGATGGGATTGATGTTTGGATAGATAGAGCAAGAGTAATGAACAGGGAGAGATATTTAGAATTATTAAGAAATGCGGAAGAGGGGATTATCCAAAATATTGAAGATTTAGATAAAATTGAAGATAAACAACGCATCTCTGGTGCTTATGAAAAACTACTGTTCCCAGACCGCATGATTATGACTCCTCATATGATAGTTAGTTTGCCAAGATATGGGTACTTGCATCTGCATAGAGAGGAACCAGATTCATGGACACGAATGACTAGCTTAGAGGGGGGAATCTTGCATTATTCAGAATTAAGGATTCATGATGAATCTCCTTTTGGTATAAATATTAAATTAAATGCAAAAACTCAAAGGACAATAAGTGAAGCAAAGGAAACATTAAAAAAAATGGATGAGGAAGTAGATGCAGTAAAATCAAATATGGCAATTGCTGAAACATTTATTTCAAGAATTAATGAGGTACATAATAAAATCTGTGCAAAAGATATTGAATGGTCTAAAAGTCTAAGAAAAAGGGTAAGAGAAAAAGTAATCGCCTGATATAATTCTCTATGCCTTAACATTTATAATCTTTCTGAATATAAGTATGCTTAATGAATCAGCAACAAAAAATATCAAAAGTAATGGACCTCCTGGCTGCGCATTTTGATTACAAAGATAGGACTACATTAAATAGAATGCGGGAAAAGCCAAATGCATTCAAAATCCTCATTGCCTGCCTTCTCTCTTTAAGAACACAGGACAAAAACACAGAGAAAGCAAGTTCTGCGCTTTTTGCAGTAGCAGATACTCCTGAAAAAATAATCAAGCTCCCAATTAAAAAGCTAGAAAAAATAATCTTCTCTTCTGGCCATTATAAAAAGAAATCGCGGGTTCTGCAACATGTTTCTCGAGAATTAATAAAAAGGTTTCAAGGAAAAGTTCCTTCTGACAAAGAACAGTTATTATCAATAAAAGGAATTGGGCCAAAAACAGCAAACATTGTTCTTGCTTTTGCATATGGGCAAGAAGTTCTTCCTATTGATACTCATTGCCATAGGATTCCAAACAGGCTTGGCTGGGTAAAAACAAAAACGCCTGAGCAGACAGAAAAAGAGCTTGAAAAAGTTCTTCCCAGAAAATACTGGCCAGAGTTTAATGCCCTTTTTGTCCTCTTTGGGCAGACAATCTGCCAGCCAATTTCCCCAAAATGCTCAGAATGCCCTGTGAGGAAATACTGCCCGAGAATCAGTGTTGTGAGAAGCAGATAATTATTTTTTCTTTCTTTTCATTAAAACTATGTTCAAAATTAATCCAAGAACAGCAACTCCTGCTATCTCATAGTTATAAATCAAAACATTGCTCTGGAGAACCTTATTCATATTAAAAATCATGTTTATCAAGCTATAAACAAGAGCTCCTATCCAAAAACCTATCCCATATTTATATAATTCTTTCATAGATTCCTAAAGGCTAATTTGCTTATAAATTCGCTTATTAAATTTGAAACTCCTAACAGGTGGTTGGAATTGATTAACTTTTCAAATCAAAAAATTTAATTAATTATCTCTATGGTCCAACTTTAGTAATAAACCTTCTAATTGATTTATTCTTTGCTTTGCGGTTTCCTCGGCGAACTCAAGTTCTTTGACTGTTGGCATATCACAAAGATGATAAATCTGTGCGCCAATAAGAGTTATAAGAAAATAATGGGGTATCCTACTAATAGTATAAAAAGGTCTTTTTTTAAATTCTCTTCCAAATGCTTTCGAACTACCTTTTATAGCCCTTGATAAATGTTGGCTATATGTATGGGGCATCTTTTTAGCTATCTTCATGTACTTTTAAATATTATGATGTTAAAATTCAAAAGCCCATTTTACGCACCATATTAAACAAGTAGATAGCTTTAAAAATAAATTTTTCTAAGTTCTATTATGAAGAGAAGCTCAAGGCGCTGGAAAAAGAAGAACCAGATGAGATGGAAATGGCAGAGAAAACGCCTTAGAAAAGAAAAGCACAAGAGAAAGCTGAGAAGAGCAAGAAGCAAGTAAGAATATTTCTAATTATAAGAATTCTCAAAAATAACACAACAATATTTATAAGCCGCATTTTCTTAAGGGATTTACGCCTCACGTCAAAGGTAAAATTGACGGTCAAAATAAAATTTGACAAATTAAAAAATAAAATGGCTTCTGAAATCTGGACAGAAAAATACAGGCCTGGGAAATTTCAAGAGATGGTTGGCCAAGATAACATAATAAAAAAGGTTGAAGCTCTGGCTGGTTCTCTTAATATACCCCATCTTCTTTTTGCAGGCCCTGCGGGAACAGGAAAATCAACCCTTGCTTTGATAATAGTAAAAGAGATTTTCGGAAAAAACTGGCGTGAAAACTACCTGGAACTAAATGCTTCTGATGAACGAGGGATAAATGTAATAAGAGAAAAGGTCAAGAATTTTGCAAGGACAAAGTCTATTGGAAACGTGCCATTTAAGATAATCTTCCTGGATGAAGCAGATGCTCTAACTCCTGAAGCCCAGCAAGCCCTGAGAAGAACAATGGAAAATTACTCCACAACCTGCAGATTTATTCTTTCCTGTAATTATTCCAGCAAAATAATAGACCCGATACAATCCAGGTGCGCAATGTTCAGGTTTAAGCTACTGGAAAAAAAAGATATAGAAAAAATTATCAGAAAAATAGAAGAAGGAGAAAAGTTAAAAATCAATCCTGATGCTCTTGAATTAATCTACGAAGGAAGCGAGGGTGACTGCAGGCGATGTATCAACATTTTACAATCCACAGCATCTATATCTCCTGCAATAAGCTTTGACTTAGTTTCAACAATAATTTCCAGTGCAAAGCCGAAAGACATCCGTGTTGTTTTGGATTATTCTATTTCCGGAGATTTCCAGAAAGCCAGGGAAAAGCTCCTGGATTTAATGCTTCGCGACGGGATTTCTGGGCAAGATGTAATAAAAGCAATTCAGAAAGAAATTTGGAACCTTCCTGTAGAGCCAGAAGTAAAAGTTAAGCTGACAGAAAAGACAGGAGAAGCAGAATTCAGAATTGTTGAGGGTTCTGACCCTTTCATTCAGCTTCAAAGCCTGCTTGCAAGCTTTGTCCTTGCGGGTTTAGGGCTTTAAGATGATAAAAATAACCGAAGCAGGATTGAAAAGGCATCTTGAAGAAAGAGTGATTGTTGGGTTTGATAGAGAATCTATAATTAAAAAAGTTAGAAAAAATACAGGCTGGGTAAGATTGGGAGTTTTACAGATTGATTCTTCCGGAATCTATATCAGGCGTTTCAAAAAAATAAACACAGATATACGCGATTGCGCATGGGCAGAGCTAAACGGCTCGTACAGGCTGAGAAATGGGGATTACATTGCAATCCGTGTGGATGATCACCTAAGATATTATCTTATTGCCAGATTGAACAGGAGTTAAGATGAAACAACTAACATTTCGATTAAAATCAGGTCAACTCCTGAAGGAAGAAATCGAGAGGAGAACTAAGAATATTAAAGCAGGAGTTTTATTATCTATTGTTGGTGGTCTTGAGAATGCCGTATTGAGAATGGCCGGGTCAGAACCAGACAATCAGATAGTGAAAGAATTGAGTGGTCCCCTTGAAATTGTGTCTGGTACAGGAACTATCTCAAAAGATGGATGCCATATTCATGTGTCATTATCTAATCAAAAAGGATATGTTCTTGGTGGACATTTAAAAGATGGTTGCAAAGTAAAGTCTACAGCCGAGATTGTTATAGGATTATTCGAAGATATTTCCTATAAAAGAGTTTACGATGATAATACTGGTTTTAAGGAGTTAGAAACCGAGTAATTTCAAAAGATAGTAATAAAATAAAAAATGCCGGAACAAAAAATAGAACGCGCAACAACCTGGACAGAAAAATACAGACCGAAAACTTTTGCTGAGATAGAAGGCCAGGACCAGACTGTTTTTTTGTTAAAGGATTTTCTAAAAAAATTCGGGAGCGGTAACAGGGCTATAATCCTTCACGGCCCTCCTGGAACAGGTAAAACTTGCCTGGCTTATGCTGCTGCTAATGAAAATAAGGCAGAACTCTTTGAGTTAAATGCCTCTGACTTAAGAAACAGGGAAAAATTACGCGAGATTCTGCGACCGGCAACAGAGCAAAAATCATTGGTAAGAGAGAATAAAATAATTCTCGTTGATGAAGTAGATGGTATTTCAGAGACAGACCGCGGTGGATTGCTAGAGTTGCTTGCTCTTGTTGAATCCTCTGCATATCCTATGGTAATAACTGCAAATGATATCTGGGACAGGAAATTTACAGGATTAAGAAAAAAATCAGATTTGCTGCAGCTGAAAGAAATAGATTACAAAACAATAAAAAATATTCTTATATCTATCTTAAGAAAAGAGAAAAAATTCCTTGATGAAGACGTTATTACAAATATTTCCATAAAGGCCCGCGGAGATTTAAGAGCTGCCATAAATGATCTGCAGACAGCTTCTGGCATGAAAGATCCTTCTAAAATAATAATAGATGAAAGAAATAAAGAGACAGATATTTTCTCTGCCTTAAGAATGATTTTCAAGGGAAAACCCACAGAAAGCATGCTCCAGATTTTTGATTCCGTCAACATGCCCTTGGATGAGATAATGCTGTGGGTAGAAGAGAATATTCCGGCAGAATACTCTGGCATTGAACTTGCAAAAGCAATAGATGCTTTAAGCAGGGTAGATATTTTCAAAAGAAGAATCTACAAACAGCAGTACTGGCGTTTCCTTGTTTATGAAAATGCATTTTTAAGCTATGGAATTTCCAGCGCAAAGAAGAATGTTAAAACAGGTTTTACCAGCTATAAAAAACCCACAAGGATATTAAAAATCTGGCTCAACAACCAGAAGACAGAAAAGAAAAAATCCATCGCAGGAAAATATGCACAGTATGTTCATATAGGAGAAAAAAGAGCTATAAAAGAATTTCTTATGATAAAACCATTTCTTTTAAAGCCAGAAGTTCAGAAAGAATTAAAGCTTTCGGAAGAGGAAATTGAGTATCTGAATAAAGTGGAACAGAATGCATAAAATGTAAAAAAGTTGTTATATGGAAAAGATAATAATTAATAATAAATTTAATCAGTTGCCGATAAAATTAACATATTTATTATGGTTAAGGGCATCTTTATAATAACATTCACTCAACTTACATCCATAACTAATTTTATAAATCTCTTCTCCTAAATAGTAAGATGAGTTATGATATAATTGTTGGCAGGGATTCTGCTGACAAAAAAGCTTTTGGTGACCGAGGTATTATATCTATTGGAAAAGGCTATGTAAAAATGGGGCAATATACTTCTTTAAGCAATAAAATTTTCATGGATATTTCAAGAAGCCATGTTGTTCTTGTGGCTGGAAAAAGAGGCTCTGGAAAATCATATACATTAGGAGTTATAGCAGAAGAACTTTCAAACCTCCCGAAAGAAGCAAGCCAGAATATAGGTTCTTTAATATTTGACACCATGGGAATTTACTGGACAATGAAGTTCAAGAATGAAAAAGATAAAACCCTGCTTTCAGAATGGGACTTAAAACCAAGAAACCTTCCTGTAAAAGTCTTTGTTCCTTTTGGGCATTATGATTCATATCTTGAAAAAGGAATTCCGGCAGACAGTGTTTTCGCTCTTGATGTAAATGAGATGAATCCTGAAGACTGGGTTCTTACGTTTGGCCTTGATTTGATAAATCCAATTGCTGTTTTGATACAAAGAACTTTAACAAAATTGAAAGAGAGAGGATCTTTTGATCTGGATAATATTCTTGAAGCATTAGAAGAAGACAAAAAAGATTCTCAAGAGGTTAGGAACGCAGCAATAGGTTTATTTGAAGCAGCAAATACATGGGGAATATTTGCCAAAAGAGGCGAGGATTCCACAAGAGTTGAGGAACTGATAAATGCAGGAACCACTAGTGTTCTTGACTTAAGTGTTTACAACGCTGTGGGAGCTTTTAATATTCGTGCTCTTGTAATAAGCCTTCTTTGCAGAAAGATTTTCAATCAAAGAATGTCTGCCAGAAAAGAAGAAGAAGTAGATTCTGTTGCCCGTGGCTTAGATTACTTGTCCAGTGAAATGAAAAGAGATAACCCTTTGGTATGGATTTTCATAGATGAAGCCCATGAATTTCTGCCTTTGGATGGAAAAACAGTTGCAACAGATGCCTTAATCCAGCTTTTGAGAGAAGGCAGGCAGCCAGGAATTTCCCTAGTCCTTGCCACACAGCAGCCAGGGCAAATACATCATGATGTTATGACCCAGTCAGACATCGTAATTGCCCATAGGGTTACTTCCAAACCAGATGTCGAGGCCTTGAATTATATAATGCAGTCTTATATCCTTGAAAGCATAAAAAAGCAGATGGATGATCTGCCAAGTCTAAAAGGTTCTGCAATTCTTCTTGACGATAATTCAGAGAGAATCTATCCTATGAGAATCAGGCCGAGATTCACCTGGCATGGTGGAGAAGCACCAACTGCCATTAGGGCTGAAAAGAATCTTTAGGAAGTTTTATAAATAAGTAGTATAAAACAATTTTGTGACAACAGAATTAACAGATTATATAGAAGCTGGGGAGAAGAAATTCCCAAGAATATCTACAAGAAAGAAGCTTGAAGAACTTGGAGCAAGACACTTAGAAACAGATAAATTTAATTTAGGCGGAGTAGAAAGAACTATAGAATATATGATTATAGAAGAGGGTTATGCTATAGTATGGCGAAGAGTTAAAAATAGTGAAAATTACCGGTTATATCTTATTGCACCAGAAGTAGTTAAATTTTCTTAATTCAATATCTTAAAATCAACCCTAACCCTAAACTTGTAAGGCGCTATTTCCCCTGCTTTCTTAACTTTTAATATTTTCTCAAGCATATACCTCAATTATCTTAGCATTAACTTTATAGATTTTTATTAATTTTAAAATTTCATCCTTATTTTCAACTGGAACTATGATGCTGCTTTTTCCTGATTTTTTCCCTCCAAGCTTTTCCATCAATCCCAGATAATGCTTTCCTTTTATTTTAACTCCATAAATTTTATTTAAAAATGCTCCCCTGTTTTTCTCAATCTTATCCCAAAAAATAACAATGTGCTTTTTTCCAGTAATATCAGAAGGGACATATTTACCATATAAAACAATTCCGGTGCTTTCAATGCTTTTTCCCAAGTCTCTCCATTTGTCCAGCTTGCCAATTATTAAATTTATCTTATTATCTATTCCTTTTGACTTAAAGAGCAAAGATTCTCTGCTTTTATAAAAATTTTCAAGTATTTTTTCAATTTCATTTTTTATTTTTTGGGTTTCTTTTTTAACTTCAATGAAAATATCAACATCACTTTCCTTTGTTGCTTCATCTCTCGCTGCTGAACCGAATAATATAATTTTTTCGATACTTTCTTTTTCTTTCAAGTTAGCAAGCAAATATGATGAAAAATAACTCGCATATGCTTTAATCATTTTCTAACTCCTTTTTTAAATCAAGAAACAAATTTATCTTTTTATTCAAAATATCTTCTGAAACTTTCTTTCCATAAACAAGCTCATTTCTTTCACTTTCAATTTTAAATGCTACATCTAAAATTTTGTCAATATTTTCTATGCTGCCTATTTGAGAAGTTATTTGGCTTGAAATAAGTTTTTTGGCATTTTCCTTTTTCTTTTTTAGCCAAAGATGATTTATTTTAGCCCCGGGTTTTAAGACGTTTAATTTATCTAAATAGGATTCAAGAAGATTAACCATGCCAAAAGACAATGAAAAGGCCAGCCTTCTTTGATGCGCAATTATTCCCCTAGAATCCTTTAATGAACTCTCAATTTCATCCATTACTTCACCAAATATCTCCTTATATGTTTCCTTCATTTAAGACGCCTGTCAAAAACAATTAAGACATCTGTCTTTATAAATCTTTCTTTCAGGTTAAGACATTTGTCTTATATTAATTAAGACACCTGACTTAATAAACAAAAACTACAGAACCCTAAAATCCACCCTAACCCTAAACTTGTAAGGCGCTATTTCCCCTGCTTTCTTAACTTTTAATATTTTTATCTTTTTCTTATACATCTCAGCCTCTTTTTTTACTTTATTAACAATCTGGTTAATTTCATCAATCTTGCAGAAATCATAATAAAATATCCTTGTTCCTTTTTTACTAAGCAAAAAAGCTTGTTTCAAGAAAGTATCCCTAAGCTGTGGGCGTGGCATGATGATTACAGAAAATTTGGCAGGAATTTTTTTGTTATTAACAACTAACCCAGCCTTAATTTTATTAGTAACATTTTTAATATTTCCACTTAACAATATAACTTTATTTTTAACTTTGTTTAATTCTATATTTAACTTAGTATACTTGTTCGCCTCTTTGTTTAGCTCGTTAGAATAAACCATTCTGGCTTTGGAATTTTTAGCTATCACAATTGAATAAGGACCAACGCCAGCAAACATGACTAGAACTTCATCGCCTTTTTGAATCCGGGCCGCAATCTCTTTTCTCTCATTGCTCAATCTTGTTGAAAAATAAACTTTATCAATATTAAACCTAAAAACACAATTATTCTCTCTGTAAAGAGCTTCCTTTGTTTTTTCTCCTGCAACCCATTTTGTCTCCTGCTTTCTCAATCTGCCTTTGAATTTTCCTGTTTTTTCAAGAACAGTTGTTATTGGTTTATTATTTTTAAGAATATTACTCGCAAAATGCTTCTTATCTTTAACAGATGTTTTCTTATCGAACTTCACCAATGCTATATTACCAAAAACATCAAACGCCCTTGGATTTTTACTGGAATTTTTCATCATAAAGGATAAAAAACATTAATCTTTATAAATATTAAATTTCTATTATTAATATGGGAATGTTCAGAAAACTATTGTTTATTATAGGAATTATTTTAATCGCGCTTCCCTTTTTGCCTCTAAACTTAATTCCTGCAGGTTCTCTTGTTGGAATTGATATGTTTGGTAATGATATTCTTTCTATTGCTCTTGGTATTATTCTTGTAATTCTTGCTCTCTGGTCCTGGAACAGAGAGAGAAAGAGAAGAATGCTTTTTGGCGGAAGATTTGTCGGACCTGGGGGGATTAGGGATGCTCGGCAAATGAGGGCCATTAGCGACGCAGATTTAAGAAGAATGCAGGATGTTCAAAGATTACGGGCTCTGCAGGGTAGTTATTAAAAATTAGGTTTAAAGTTATCTTAGAAAGAAGTTATTCTACGAGCCCCAATTCTACCTTCACCAGCTAATGAATAGATTACTCCAATTAAAAGAAGAATAACTTGTCCACTAAAATTATATATTGAAGTATAATATGCAATTTCTACCGGTAAAGAAAGGTAAGTATAGAAAACAGATGCTAGCCCAGATAAAATCATATAAACTCCAAAAACCCGTCTTCTAAAAAATTGGAGTCTTGGTCTAACAAGAGGGTATGCAGCTCCACTAATAGGCATTACTGTTGAAGGCTCGAGACTCGTAATAAATACAAGAAGTCCTAAAAGGATTACAATAAAAGGCAATAATGACTCTGGTAAAAAAGGGATAAACATGGCATCTAGTGCAACATATATTATTGCAAGCCCATAAATCCAATTGATTATTTTTGCCATTAGTAATAAAGAACCAAACCCTATTTTTAAACATTATTACAAACCCAAAGAATAATATTTATAAGAAAGCCTTTCTTCTCATAATAATGCAGAAAAGAGGGTTGTTCTTTCTTTTAATTGGTTTGTTTACAATAAACCTCGTCAGCGCGCAGTTTGGTTATGGCTACGGAAGTTTTTCTCTTGCTGACATACTTGACAGTATTGACCCTGCTACAATAACTTATGGTCTGCTCTTTTTTATTATGTTCACCCTTATTCATCTTGCTCTTTCACGGCTTCAACTTTTCAAGACAACAAGAAGAACTCCTTGGGGTATGCCGGAAACCAGCCCGAATGTCCTTGCTTCAGGAGTGATTTCTTTTTCTGTAGCTGCATTAATAGTTTATTATCTCTACAGAAATGATTATAATCTTGAATCTCTATTCTATAGCCTAGGTTTTTCAGGAAATTTAATACAGATATTATTTGGGGTTGCTGTAATAATTGCAGCGATTTGGATGATTAAAAAATTCAAATGGCCTGCATTTTTTGTAATATTCGGGTTATTAATAATGGCTATATCAATTTTCACAGAATTGATATATGAAAAAACAACAGCTTTCTTTATAGGATTAGTTATTTTGGCTATTGGAATATATTTATGGAATAAGGCTAGATTAAAGAGATGGGCAGAGAGAAATCTAAAAGCATATTAAATCCAGTTCCCTAATCCTTTCTGTTTTTTCTTTTCCTTCATTTCTCTTAATTTCTCCAGCTGCTTCTCAACCCTCTCCTCTGAAAAATCATGGTCGTGGACCAGGATCTTCTTGATTTTTTCTTCATCAGCACGGGAAAAATTAAAATCAACGTTAACTGTTTTTGGCTTGTGGAAAAGCTGAAAAATTTCCTGCCAGTCAAATCTGTCTTTCTCTGGCAAACCCATCATCTGCTCTTCTACGCTTTTAAAGATTATAACAGGCTGTTTGTATTTTTTTACAATCTCGAGAGCTCTCTTCTGCCCTATTCCTGGAATCCCGCGCGGATTGTAATCTGTACCAACAAGAATCCCGAGACATATCAACTGATCAAGGTTTATTTCAAGTAAATTCAAAACCCTGTCAAGTTCTATCAACTCAGGCCTTATTTCCTGCCAGCCAGAAATTGTTTTTCTCTTTCTTGCCAAGCCCAGATTCCTGATTAACTTTGTTGCCCCAAAAAGTAGGCTGTCATAATCCTGGCTAACAACCCCAAAACTTTCCTTAACTCTTGAAAGATAAGCTGCCTCTGCTTCTCCTTCTCCAGGAGCTTGGACAACCCCAACGCCCATTGCTTCTAAAAGTTCTTTGCTTTCCTGAATCATCTGTGAGTCCAACCTTATCAACTGCGAGCCATAACGCCTCATTGCATCTATATCTTCTTCCTGTTTTGCTTCTTCATATCTTTCTTGCGCAAGCTCCCTGCTCTCTGACCTTATTTGATGGGTTCCTTCCTTTAATCCAGGAGCTTCTCCGTCAAAAACATAAACAAGCTTTATTCCTTCTGAAAGAAGGTTAACATTTCTGTAAAAAATTCCTGACAAATGTGAAGTCACCCGTTTTTTATTATCCATTAAAGGAGTGCCATCAGGCTGCCTTATAGTTGAAAGAAACTGATAAAGCATATTATAAGCATCTACAAAAACCAGTTTATCCTTCAGGTCAGAAATTTCGATTTCTTTTCTTGGAATTATGTCCTTAATATTTAGTCCCATTTTCTTAAGAATTAATGCAGATGTAAATATAAATAATTATCTAAGATGAAACAGCGCCTTCAAGTCCGTAATTTCTTCCCCTATTGGCCACTTCATAAGCCCTATTAGATAATCTTTGGGCTATTCTATAAAGTTGTGCATCCGGAATTCTAGAAATAGTCATTCCCCTAATTCTAGTGTAATATATTCCCACTAAAGCTTCCAGTTCTGTCCTAGAAAGTCTGGATAAATTTGCCCCATCATACCTTCTAATAAGCTCCCTTGCCTTTGATGCATCAGAATCGATTCCTTTTCTTTGTCTCATATTGTTACTCCTAAATAAGAGTATATAAATCTTATTGTTTAAAATTCTTAACCTTTAAATAACTCTTGGACTTTAAACTTTTATGGAAACAGATTTTATTCCTATAGATTATGACTATTTTGATTTTCAGGACAGAAATTACATAAGAATTTTTGGCCGGAATTCTGATGGAAAAAGAATTTGTGTTATTGATTCCTGCCCTGTTTATCTATGGGCTATTCTTGAACCTGATTTGAGCCAGAAAAAGATAGGCGACCTGATAGAAGAGATAGGATCAATAGAACTTGATTTAAAAGGCAGAAAAACCAAGGTTGAAAAAGTTGAACTTCATGATAAAAAGTTTCTTGATAAAAAAACCAATGCATTGAAAATTTTTGCAACAAACTATAAGGATTTGCACGACATCGCAGACAGGCTTGCTCTTTCAGGTATCAGAAACAGAAGAGGCTATGACTTGGGATTTGTTACTCACTATATAATTGAAAAAAAGATAAATCCTTTATGCTGGTACAGAATTTCAGGGGAAGTCCTGAATAATTCTCAGGAATTTGGCGGAATAGATGCTGCACTTGATGTTGATATATGCATAAAAATTGAAAAGGCTGAAAAAATCCACGAAAAAGATTTCAAGCCAAAAATTCTTGCCTATGACATTGAGACAGATGATATAAAAATTGGGCAGGGAGAAATTTTGATGATTTCGCTTGTTTCTGAAAATTTCAAAAAAGTAATTACCTGGAAGAAAACAAAGAAAACAAAGCCAGATTATGTCGAATATGTTAAAGACGAAGCAGATCTCATAGAAAAATTCATAGAATACGTAAAAAAAATATCGCCTGATTTTCTTGTGGGGTATTTTTCAGATGGTTTTGATCTTCCATATATAAAAGCCAGAGCTGAAAAAAATAATGTAAAGCTTGCGCTTGGATTAGACTCCAGTCAGCCGAGATTTTCCCGCGGGATTGAGATTTCGGCAAAAATCCGCGGGATTGTTCATATAGATCTGTTAAAATTTATAAGAACGACCTATTCCCAGTATATGCAGTCAGAAACTCTTTCATTAAATGAAGTGGCCGCAGAGTTTTTAGGAAGTTCAAAAAAGGATTTCAAAATAAAGCATTCCTCAAAGCTTACAGATTCTGACTGGGAAGATTATTATGAATATAATCTGCAGGATTCTATTCTAGCCTCTGGCTTATTTGAAAAATTCTGGCCTGACTTGCTTGAATTCACCC
>JBBTAB010000041.1:37877-40420 GCA_038044425.1 Nanobdellota archaeon
AGAAGGAGATACAAGGAAGAATACAGAAAAGACCCTAACAGAATAACTCTGGCCAGAAGCAACGCATTCAAGCTCCTCTCTGCATCTGTCCATGGCTACATAGGATTTTTTGGCGCAAGATATCATTCTCTTGAATCTTCTGCTTCAATTCTGGCCTTTGTCAGGAAATTCAACAAAGAGATTATAGAAAAAGTCAGCAAATCCGGCCAAGAAGTTATTTACGGAGATACTGACAGCATCGCATTTCTTGTAGGCAAAAAAAGCAAGGAAGAGATAAAAGCTCTTTTAAAAAAACTTAATTCAGAGCTTCCAGGAGTAATGGAGCTGGAATTAGAGGGATTTTTCAGGCGTGGCCTGTGGGTCACAACACGGGCAGGAACTTTTGGGGCAAAGAAAAAATATGCCCTTTTGGGAGAAGATGATAAATTAAAAGTCAGGGGCTTTGAAACAGTGAGAAGGGATTGGTGCATTCTTGCAAGACGATTACAGAATTTCGTTATCCAAAAAGTACTGGAAGACGGAAATGAAGAAAGAGCTCTGGACTATATCAAGGAAGTCATCAAAAAAATAAAGGAGAGAAAGATTCCACGAGAGGAATTAATAATAAAAACAATGCTGCAAAAGCCTATTTCAGAATACAAAGCAATTTCTCCCCATGTAATTGCTGCCAGAAAAATGATTGAAAGAGAGATTCCAATAAGCGGGGGGCATCTCATAGAATATTTCATTGCAGAAACCAGGGAAAAAAAGAAGCTTGTTCGGGAAAAAGTAAAACTTCCTGATGAAAAAGGGGAATACAACATAGAGTATTATCTCAAAAAACAGATTCTTCCTGCAGTAGAAAACATTCTCCAGGTTTTTGGTGTTAATATAAATGAGATTATTGAGGGGAAGAGGCAGACCAAGCTGGGGGATTTTTGATATCTAAATCTTTTTAAGTTTAAGAGTTGTTATAAAATAATAAAATGCCCAATGAAGAAGAGGGTGAAGAAAGAGAAGTAAGGAAGCCAAAGAAAAAACATACAAGAAGAGCTTTCTTAAAATATGCTACAAAGGTTGGGCTTGGAGCAGCACTTTGGGGTGTTGGTGGACATTATTTAGGAAAAGCATTCAATTATACAGTTAAACCAGTTATAAAAGAAGGACTAATAGTTTACCAAAGGGGTGGAAGAAATCTTAGAAGATTTGGGGTTTTGCCGCCTGTACAAGAATCAAGAAGAGGATTTCTAAAAAGATTGTTAATAAAAGGATATCAACATCCTGTTGCTGCTGGAACTCTTATTGGAACAACATATGGTTTAGGGAAATATAGCATAGGCGGGCTAGGGAAATATCTTAATCAAAGGCAAATAGCTGTATTGAAAGATGAAAACGCAGATTACAGAGAGAGGTTAGACGCTTTAGAGCAATATAAAACAAGGGCTGAAAAAGACCTGAAAGGAAAAGAGGATAAAATAACAGAACTTGAAGAAAATGTTAACGGATTAAGGAGACAGATTGCAAGGAGCGGAAAATTAGAAGAAACAGCTGGAGAAGCCCCGCTATTAGAAGAGGGGGAAGAAACACTTTTGGCTTTCGGTATTAGTGGATTGTTGGTTTCTATGGGATTAAGCTCTTCAATAATGACAGGAAATGCTATTTCAGGCATTCAATCTAATTACTTGCTTCCTTTAAGCGCAATTATTTTTGTCTTATCATTGGTTTTTGTTCTTTTTGGATTAAAAAGAAAAAATAAAAGGAGGAAAAGATAAATGGCGGTATTTTGGCCTTTCATAAAACCCGGAGTAAGCTGGTTAATGCGGATGGTTGGGGTTGATGCTTTAGCAGAGGGAATAAAGTATATTTCAAAGGGATTTCGTTCAAGAAGGAATAGTGGAATTAGAAGAGGTTTGCCTGTAGCTCCCCCTATTTATGTACCTCCACCATCTACTTATACCGGTAGAAGAAATCTTTGGAGTTCTTTAAGAAGACCAAAATATGCTATTCCTCTAGCTATTGGAGTGGCTGGAGTAACTTATGGAGCTTTAAGAGGAATGTCAAAATATCTAACCCATAGAGAAATAAAAAAATTAAAAGATCGTGACACAGATTATCAAGAAAAAATTGAGTTGCTTGGGAGATATAAAGAAGGAGTTCAAAGAGATTTAGATAGTAAAGAGGGGAGAATTGATTATCTTGAAAGAAGGTTGGAAAATGTAAATAGGCAATTAAGATTATTGAGATCCAAATCAGGAAGATTAGAAGAAGTAGCAGGAGATTCTTTTGAAGAAGATGGTGAACCTAATTATTCAGCGGCTTTCCTCATTATTATCCCTATCATAATTGGGTGGATTGGAATTTTAATTTCAATTTTTTTAAGCACAATGGCATTAACCGGAAATGTTATCATAAATAAAAGTATAAATCAAGAATTTTCTATAGGAATAGTAATTTTTATTGCTTCGCTTCTTATTATTCTTTTTGGAATTAAAAGAGAAGAAAGAATAAAAAATCAAAGGAGGAAAAAAATAAAAAGCAGGAAAACTTGATAGTAAAATGAGTGA
>JBBTAB010000041.1:40520-42879 GCA_038044425.1 Nanobdellota archaeon
TATTCCTTAACAGCAACAGGAAACTCAATTGGGAATTTAACAGGAACAACGCAAGGATTGCTTGGATTAATTCTTTTTGTTGTTGGCATAGCTGGACTAGTTTTTTCTAGAAAATAAGAAAAACATAAGTTTTATAAGATAAACTCAAATGAAAATTTTATGGAACCATTAGAAAAAATATCTCTCGTAGAAGGGGGGATAGAGAGAGAAATTCATCCTAAAGCCTTAAAGAGGGCCCTTTTTGGTTTTTTTGGCCGTGGAGAAAAGTATGTCCCTAAAATGGAAGCCTATTGTCTTCTTGTTCGAAAAGGATTAATTGGAAGTACAATAAAAGCAAAGAGGCTTTTAGATTTTTTAGAAGGAAGAAAATTATCTTATGGGCTTAATAGCCTTCTTATTATAGAAAATTCTGGGGAGCATTATAAGGTAGGTGTCTGGTTAGAAGAAGAGTGGTAAAATCTAATAACTTTGTTAAAGATTTCTGAAATTAAATTATTCCTGCAGTATATGTTGATGCTATGGCTATTACAAGGCCTGCAAAAAAAGTAAGCCATTTTCCATGTTTTACACCATAAAAAGCAAGAACCACCCCTAAAGCAATTACAGCAATGTATACCCATATACTAGCCATTTTATCATATGGAGTAATAAACTTATAAATATTTCTTTTATACTAGATTAATGGGTTCAAAGCGCGACTACGAATTAAAACCTTTATTTCTCGAAAGAATGCAAAAACTTCTGGGAAAAGAAATGCCAGCATATCTAGAAATTTTAAAAAAACCAATTCAAAACTCTATAAGATGCAACACCCTTAAGATTTCTCCTGAAGAATTGTTAAGCAGGTTAAGAAATAAGGGATGGGAAATTATTCAGCCATTTAAGAACCATCCAGAGATTATGATTATTAAAACTGATTTGGCTCCCGGAGAGATTGGAAGGAGCATGGAACATCTTTTAGGTTATTATTATGTGCAGGAAATCGCAAGCATGCTTCCTATTCTTGCCTTAAAACCAAAGCCAAGAGAACTGGTTCTTGACCTGGCCGCCGCCCCCGGAAGCAAAACAAGTCAGATGGCAGCTGAAATGGAAAATATAGGAACAATAATCGCAAATGATGTAAGCATAGGAAGGTTAAAAATACTTGCCTCAAATATGGAGCGTTGTGGAGCAACCAATGCTATTTTAACAAAAAAAGAAGGAATTGCCTTATGTAAAAGATTAAAACAAGAAGGATTTTTATTTGATAAGATTCTTGTAGATGCTCCTTGTTCCGGAGAAGGAACTCTAAGATCCAGTTCTGCAACAGCAATAATGTGGAATCCAAAAACAATAAGGAGTCTTTCACGACTTCAAAAAGGACTTTTAACTTCTGCGTTAGAGATTCTCAGACCAGGGGGAGAGATTGTCTATAGCACATGCACTCATGCTCCTGAAGAAAACGAAGAAGTTGTTGATTTTGTATTGAATGAATTCAAGGGAATTGTTAAAGTAGAAGAGATTAAGTTACCTATTAAATGTCGTTCAGGGTTAACTACTTGGTTAGATAATCAATATTCTAAACAAATTGAAAAATCCTGCAGAATCTATCCACAAGATAATGATACAGAAGGATTTTTTCTTGCTAAGATAAGGAGAATAAAATGAGCTACCTAAAAATCTTAAATCAAAAAGAAAAAGCAGAAATCGAATATAAATTGCACGAGCAATTTGGCATTTCTTCTGTTCCTGGAATGATAGTTATGCGTGGGCAAGAAAGGCTCTTCCTATTTTCAGGAAATTTATCTGAAGAAGAGATAAACAAGCTGGAAAAATGTACTTTTATAGAAAGAATGGGAGTTTATTTTGCGAAAATTGTTGATGATTCCTTGAGGCTTAGTATTGAAGGTTCTCAGATTCTTAAAGAACAAATAGACAAAAATATTTTTGAGCTTGATGAAAAACAGGCAGAGGAATGGATGAAGGGACACGAGCTTCCCATAAAGACAGGAAGTCATGGATTTATTATTATGAAGCATGAGGGGGATTTTCTTGGAACTGGCAAAGCTTCTGAGGAAAAAATAGGAAATTTTATTCCTAAGAATAGGAGATTGAAGGAGAAACAAGGATAGATTAATTAGATTAGAAGAAAAGGATAAAAATATTGTTATAAAAGAAAAAAGTTATTAATAGTATAATCAGCAGTTTTTTTGGTTTAATATATTTACTCTGTATCTTAAAATTTATAAACATCTTATTTTTACTATAAATATGAAAATGGAAAAATCAGTGCAGATAACTTTGATAATAGTTGTAGGAGCCCTGATATTAGGATTTATATTAATGAATTCTCTAAGTTCTTCTTCTAAGAATACAATAA
>JBBTAB010000042.1:0-2345 GCA_038044425.1 Nanobdellota archaeon
GCATGGGGATATGGGCTGCGAGTCTTTTTGGTTATTCTTCTCCTGAAAATCTTTTTAATGAAACAGAATATCTTGTTCTAAAGTCATCGGAAACTTTTAAAGTAAATCTTCAGTGGGCAGCTAAAGAAGCCCAGGAGGTAAACAGGAGGGCAGGAATAATTTCTTCCACACAGGATTCGATATCTGATACAATTTCCTCAACATTTGAGTATAAAAGCAACAGCATGGACAGAATAAATAATGAATGGAGCAAGGCTATTTTAGGGGTTGAAGAAGTTTATAATCCTGAAACAGGAGATACATGGACTGTAGGCAGCGGTTCGAAATACTACTGGGTGGATAATAAAAATAATATTTACGGAACAGAAACAGATGAAAATCCATTCCCTAACGAAGACATAAAACCTCTTGAAATAAAGAGGGAGGTGTAACGCTTTTTATCTGTTTTCGGTGTGGACGTTTAATTTACAATAATGCACATTGTGATATAACAATCTTTATAAATAAAAATTCATAAAAGATAAGATGGGATTTTTAGGGTTTGGTAAAAATAAAGAAAAGAAAAGTCTCGAGCAATTGGCAAGGGAGGCTGTAATTGCCAGGGGGATAAAAATTGTAGATTCTCCCCCCCAAGGAGACTATTACCCTTTCAATGTAACTGGTGTAGGAGAGTCAGAAAAAGATTACAAAGGAGCACTAGAGGATTTTAAAAAATCTCTTGATAGGGAAACGCCACAATATGTCTCCTCTTTAATAGAAGAAGATCTTGTTTCCTTGATAGGTATACAAGGGAAAAAACAAAAAAGAGTTCATGCTATTGGATACAGATTTAATTCTCCTCGTCCGAGAAATAAGCATAAAAATATTTGACTCTTAGGTAACCCAAAACTTTAAAAAATCCGCAGAGGGTATATTATGATATCTATGGGGCTGAAATGAAAAAGAAACACGAAGAAGATGAAGACATAGAAAAAGAAGAGACAAACGGGGATGATGAAGATTCTGAGGAAGAATTAGAGGATACAGAAGAAAGCGATTACTAAAATCGCTTAAATTTTTTCTTTTTTAATATTTTTTTATTTGGTGTTCATAAAAATCTGTTATTTAATTATTAATATAAAACTCCCCTCATTTTTTATTAAAGATACCTATAATAATTTAACTTAAAATATCACTCCTTTTATGCCTACTTTTCTGTTATATAAAAATACAATATCAAAAAATTATATATAGGGTATTTGTTTTATCCTGAAATGTCCTGGAAAGAATTTTTCTCCTATGTTATTCCGCTTTTGTTAATTGTGCTTTTATTTTTTTATTGGGTTCTTCCCCTGGAAACTATTGATTTTGGTGCATCTTCATCCAGAAATTCTAATTTCACCCTGAATAATTATTCAAATAAAAGCATGCAGTTTTATGATAACATGAGATACCCAAGCAAGGATATTTCCTACAATATTCAGGGATGCACCCTAAAGAAAAAGGATGACATGGAAAGATCTTTTGAAATAATAGAAAATCTTACTGTTTTGAATTTTTATCCTGTGACTAGCGATGAGGAGATTTCAGTGACTTGCGATGAAAAAGCTAGATTTGAAGGAGACCTTTTTATAGCTGGAGAGGGGGGGCCGACAAAAATTACTCAATCTGAAAACTTTAATGTCATACATAAAGGAGGGATACTTCTTATAAGAGAATCCAAATGCGAAAATCCAAATGTGGGTATTCATGAGCTCTTGCATGCCCTTGGTTTTGACCATTCCGACAATCCAAACAATATTTTATATCCTATCAGCAAGTGCAGCCAGGAGATAGGCCAGGATACTATAGATATGATAAATTGGCTTTATTCTTTTCCTAGCCTTCCAGATTTGATGCTGGAGAATGTTTCTGCCACTATGGAGGGAAGATACCTTGATTTAAATTTAACAGTGAGAAATGCCGGGCTTAATGATGCCCCAGAAGCGAAAATAGAGGTTTATGCAGATGGAAAACTTGTTCAAGAAATTAATTTTGATTTATTAGATATAGGAAATGGAAGAAGGATAACAATGAATAATATCTTTATTCTTCAGAAGAGTATAAATGAACTGAGATTCTTGATAAAAGCAGATTTTGAAGAGCTGGAAAAAGAAAATAATGAAGTTATATTAGATTATAATAATTAAACATCTTCATCGAGCTCAAGGTCCTCTATATCTAACTCGTCTTCATCAAGTTCTTCAAAGATTTCATCATCAACCATTTTTATATCGCCTCATTTCACCTCTTTTTTGTTGAATTCTAAAGAAACAATCAGTTTTTAAATATTTCTGTGCACAGGAATATATCTTTTTGTCTTCGGT
>JBBTAB010000042.1:2445-4612 GCA_038044425.1 Nanobdellota archaeon
TTTATGTTATATGTATTGAAAGAATTTTCTATCGTTACCTCAGAGCCTTCAGACGCATTTACAACTATAATTGAGATTAAAATCAAAGTTGTTACTAAAATAACTCCTGCAATAATTTCAAGAATCATTCGTTCTTTTTCGTTGATTTCCATATTTTTTCAATAGAATTTTGGTATTTAAGCATTATTGGTTTTGAAAGAATGTATTAAAAAATAAAAATCCCCCCACTCAGAGTCGAACTGAGGATCTCCCGGGAACTGCTTCTTTCCCAAGACTGACTTTTGGGGCTTCATAGTATTCCCAAATGGAATCTCCACCTTAGGTAAAACCTACAGCCAGGCGCTTTGACCACTAAGCTATGAGGGGTTTGTTTAAGAAATCTTGATGGATTTTTAAGGTTTGTTATTTGGATAATTATCCCTCTATCTTCCTTTAGAATGACCACGCTTTAGACATTTACGAAGTAAATGACTTCGCCACTTTGTGGCGTCGTGAGCGTTCTATTCTTCTATTTTTCTTTGCTCTGCTATAAAGAAAGCCCTGTTGGATTCTGTCTCGTGAATCTTCTCTTCTCTCTCAAAGATTGCTGTTGCTGTAGGAAGTGCAAATTTGCCCACAACACCTACTTTGGAATAAACTATATATGAAGCTATTCTTGTTTCTCCTGCCTCCATCTTGTCAAAATTCCATTCTATTCTTCTGTTCTTATCATCAACTCTTGTCGGATATTCTCCTGCGAACTTATTATGAAGAGTAACCATTATAGGAAGGCGGTCTACTACATTCACTCTTTCTACATGTTTCTTGGCTTTTGTAATTATTGAAACTTTGAGTGCAAACTCCCCGCCCTTGGCTCTCACGAAAGAAACTCTTTTCCTAAGTATAAGATGCGTTCCTATATATTTTCTTACGAGGGCCACGACCGCGACAACCAATAAAATAAGAAGGAATGGGAATAGCCAGTTGGTTTTTACTTCAATCTCCAGAGTTTCTCCAGGTTTTATTTCCCTTGCCCAGCTATAATATACATTGAATCCTTGCCTTTCAACTATATCTGGGGAAGGAGTGAAGCTTGTGAATAATCTTGAAATTAAGTTTTTCTTTATAATTGTTTCAGAAGTTGCTATTGTATTTCCTTCATTTGTCTTTGTTATTATTTGAGTATTTATGAAGAAACCGTAGTCCTTCTTCGTTGTTGTGAGGATATCTTTTTCTATAAACTTTATTACCCCTTCAATAGAAGCTTCTTTTCCAAGAGCAGAAACATCCGCATTTAATGTATAAAATCCAGCCATTAAGCTCTTGAAATCTTCCTGGTTAAGCTGAACAGATACCTGCTCTTTGTCTCTGGAGCCGATATTAAAAGTTTGTGCAACATTAAAGAATGCAGAGGAAAATTTAACATCTACATTGCCAAAATCAACGCTTTCCAGGTTTTGGATATATATCTCTATAGATTGAGATTTTGGATCAACATCTCCAGACCCTATTTCAAAAGCCTCTTTTAGTTCTATTATTTTAAATGTAAGAGTTTCTTCAACTTCAGATGTATCCTTGGCTCTTATGAAATATGGGATTGTGTAATATCCTCTCTGGGAAATTTTTCCTATCGGAGAAAGCTCTATTTGGGCATCTTTGGTTTCTCCCTGATTTATTGTAATATTGCTCGGAGACATGGAAAAACCTGCCAGATTATAGAACTCAAAAACATCAGAACTCCCGGTATTTGTTATTTTAATATCAAAAACCACTGGCTTATTGATATCTGCTATTAATACTTCATTTTGACTAGTTTTTTCTACCTGTATATTTATTGCAAGCACGCTTGGAAGAAGAAAAAACAATGCAAGTAAAAAAAACCATTTTTTCATACAGAAAACAGAAAGATTTTATATTTAAGTATTTCGGTTGCTGTTTTTGTGTTCTTTTTTAACGAAATACTTAAAATGTTTTAGAATGAGAGCAAGATCTTTTGCTATTTCTTTCCCTCTAAATCAAGGTATGCCTTTGCCTGATTGAGAAAACCATCGCTGTCGCTTGCAATTTTTGCCTGATATTCATCTATTGAAGACGGAATGACCCATTTTTCATAAATGCTGCGGAGAAATTTCTTGAAGGCAGTTGTTTCAAATTTCCCATTATAATCCCTGACAAGAATTCCTTTTAT
>JBBTAB010000043.1:0-1868 GCA_038044425.1 Nanobdellota archaeon
AAAAGATTTTCAGGAGAAGAATAACCAAAAAGACTCGCAGCCCATATCCCCATGCCTGATGATTCTATAAGATAATTATAAACGATTAGTTTATTTATTACTTTGTTCTGCCCTGAATTAGAGATATAGGTTATTTCTGCAGCAGATTGTTCTGTTATTAATGGCCCTAAATTCTCATTTATCAGATCAGGCCTATCAACAACCTCTAAAATTTCTGTTTCAATACTTAACTGCTGGACATATTCACTAAGAAAATTTTCTGCTTCAGTATATCTTTTTACAAGCATTGGCTGAGCTATTCCGCCAGAAGGGTCGTAATAACTCCCTTCCGCAAATCCAGCAAACGTAAGCAGGTCATTAGGAACCGTGTAGACCCCATAAGGGCTTATGTAAAAGAACCCCTGATTCTGCGGAGATGCTGCCTGAATCATTATCCCTGCATCTATATATGGGCGAATTAAACCAGAATTCTCTGATACTTCCCAATTTTCAGGAATATTAATTGTAAAGGCATTTTCATTTGGGTCTGTAAAATTATAGAATGAATATCTTGGTTCATATAACACCGGCTCTGTTCTCCCGGAAATATTACCAGATGGAGGTGGTTGATTGTCAGTTATGATATTTTCTTTTGGAAGATAATTAATGATAAGCAATACTGCAGAGACTAAAATAATAACGCCCAGAATAATTAATGGGGATCTTAACTTTTTTTTCATTGTTTTCCTTTTTTATATAGAAAGCAAATATTAAAAACCTTTTCCATGCGGTGGATTTAAATAATTCTTTTCCCTGGGTCTAATATGAAAAAAGAGGCTGAAAAACAATCAGCTGCAGGAAAAATATCTTCAATAATCTTTCTTATTCTAAGCGTAATCTTGGGGATATTTGCAATAATTATAGGGATACTTGCTATTTTTTATAAAAAATATCTTTTTGTTGTTTTATTCATACTTCTAGGGGTATTTACCTTCCTTCCAAGGAAACTTATAAAAATAGCTAATTGGAAAAAATTTCTAATTGGTCTTGGTATTTTTATTCTTATTAGTATAATGAGCGCTGCCTTAAATTGGGATTGGAGCAGTAATGACAATTTTGTTTACCACAATATGCAGGAAACGTTTATCCTTAACACAGGAACCTCAAATCTTTCGCTGATTATCTATAATACAACAAAAGAGGAAACAATACTTGTAAATGGGCAGGAAAAAACAACAACAGGATATTTCCTTATTATAAATGGCGAAATTACCAATCTCGGAAATTCTCCTGTTTCAGTGAATCCTGCCTATGATATAATTGATAACCAAAATCAGACATATGCTGGCCTTGGATCCAGCATAGCACAAGAATCTCTCCAGCCAAATTTAGGGAAACAGGGTTATTTTGTGTTTGAACTCCCTGACTCTGCACAGGGCATGAAATTCAGGATTAAAGACGAATTCGCAATTCATGTGATTGACTTAGGAATGTAAAGCCGAATAAGAAATTCAAAGCGCCCACGCTAAAACCCTATAAAAAGTATTAAATTTAGAAATATCTATTTAATTATCGTCTTTTCTTTTTTGATTTCTTGCCCTTTTTGCTTAATTGCATAAGTTTCTTGATTTTGTTTTTCTTGCTTTTATTGCTTGGAGACCGACCTCTCTTTTTAACAACCTTCTTTTTTGCTTTTTTCTTTGCCATTTTATTAAAGGGCTCGGTGAGGAAGTTCCATAAACGATTACTGAAATCAAACTTAACCTACCAGTTTGTTTTAATGGTTATCTCCCTCGCGCTGTAAATAAGCTTAATGAGCACAGGTTTCGTGTGGTGAGTTATAGCCCTTCCACCGCATTAATAGCTGAGCACTCAACAGAGGCTTTCAC
>JBBTAB010000044.1:0-3139 GCA_038044425.1 Nanobdellota archaeon
TAGCTGAGCACTCAACAGAGGCTTTCACAGTCACATCCTTTCCAGGACAACCGATTATATAGTTAAAGCAAAAGATTATTTAAATCTTCCTCTTAAAAGTAACAACACGCCCACGCCGGGAGTCGGACCCGGGTTTCCAGCGCGACAGGCTAGCGTCATAGCCGTTAGACCACGTGAGCTTAATAGAAAATAAGGGGATTTGTTTTTAAAGATTGCTATATCATATATTATTATTGATAAAACATCGCGCTCAGATTTTTTATATAAAAATTACTTCTTTGCTTTTTCAGTAACTATTTTCTTTTTTCCGCCCATGTATTTTTGCAGAACAGCCGGAATTTTTATGCTGCCATCTTTGAGTTGATTATTCTCCATCAAAGCAATCAAAGCTCTTGGGGAAGCTAAAACAGTATTATTCAGAGTGTGTGCAAAGTATCTATTTTTCCCGTCATCTACCCTTATGCTTAATCTTCTGGCCTGTGCTTCTTCCATATTTGTTAACGAGCCCACTTCATAATATTTCTTTTGTCTTGGACTCCAGGCTTCAACATCGCATCCTTTTGCTTTTAAATCAGACAGATCTCCAGAACAAGATTCAAAAACTCTAACTGGAATATTTAATGCCCTAAAAACCTCAACAGTAAACTTTAACATTTTATCATACCAGTGATAAGAATCTTTTGGATTGCAAATAACTATCATTTCTTGTTTATTGAATTGGTGAACTCTGTAAAATCCTTTTTCTTCTATCCCATGAGAACCAACCTCTTTTCTAAAACAAGGAGAAAATCCAGTAATCTTAATGGGCAAATCCTTCTCCCTCAAAGTTTTGTCGAAGAACATCCCAATCATCGGATGTTCAGAAGTTGCTATTAAATACAAATCCTCTCCTTCTATCTTGTAAGACATTTGTTCAATATCTTGGCTAGAATAAACCCCTTTCAAAATCTTTTCCCTAATCATTAAAGGTGGCTCAAAATACTCAAAACCCTGTTTTATCATATAATCCCTAGAAAAAGAAAACATGGCAGAGGCTAATAATGCCAAATCACCTTTTAAAAAATAAAAGCCGTTGCCAGAAATTTCCCTTGCAGAATCAAAATCGGCCCCATTTAACTTTTCAGCAAGCTCTGCGTGATTAAATATTTCATATTTTGGGACTTTTGGTTTTCCAATTTTCTTAACAACCTTGTTCTGAGATGCATCTCTTCCAATAGGAACAGACTTATGGATTATGTTTGGGATTTTATACATAATTTCCATAATTTCTGCTTCAAGCTTTTTCCTTTTTTCTTCTATTTTTGCTATTTCTTCTGGAATAGACCTTGCTTTTTTTATAAGCCCTTTTGCTTTTTTATCCTCTTTCTGTTTTTTTGCTTGATTAACTGACTCAGAAATTCTGTTTCTTTCGCTCCTTAAACTATCTTCTTTATATTTTAATGTTCTCCATTCAGAATCAAGCTTTTTTACTTCATCAACAAGAGGAAGTTTCTCATTCTGAAACTTCTTTTTAATATTCTCCTTAACAATTTCGGGGTTTTCCCTGATAAGTTTAATATCTATCATATAATTCTTTAAAGAATAATTCTATTTAAATTTATTGAAATTTTTGTGGGTCACAGTTAAACGTTTCCTGAAACATTTAAAAATAATCCAAGCCAATAGTAATCATGGCAATTGAAAGCTTTACTTCTGAACTCGTGGCTGCTTATTCAGGATTTTTATCTGTTCTTCCTCCTTTTTTTCAGAGTTTTATCAATCTGTTTTTTCTTGCCGCCCTGATATTTATTTATGCTGTTTTTATCTGGAATTTGCACAAGTTCATCTCAACAAAAAATATACTTAACTTGAATCTTAATCAGTACAATAAAGCAGAGCACCCCATAATTGCAAAGATTGTGGCAAGCGGGCTTTATCTGCTGGAATATATTGTAATAATGCCCCTTCTGATATTTTTCTGGTTTTCCCTATTTGGACTATTCATGATAATTTTTACAGACCTTCAGATAGATTTCATACTCCTTATTTCTGCCGTGATTGTAGCTGCAATAAGAATGGTTGCGCATTACAAGGAGCCTGTGGCAAGAGAAGTGGCAAAGCTTCTTCCATTAAACCTTCTTGCAATTTCCCTTCTTGTTCCTGGATTCTTTAGTTTTGAACGGATCCTGGGAAATATCAATCAGATTCCGGGATTTTTCAGCGTTATACTATATTACCTTCTTTTCATAGTTGTCTTGGAAACAGTTTTAAGAGTATTTGAACTGACATTTTCTTTTTTTGGGATTGAAAATTGATATAAAAAGGTTTTTAAGAAAACTAAATGTGCCTAAAGAAACCATCTATAGCCTTTATTGCACCATCAAGATTTTCATATTCCTTTACAACTAAACCTTCTGAACCAGAAATCATTGCTGATAATCTTCTATCAACTTGTGAACGGTAAAGACAGAGAATTGGTTTCTTTTCTAATCCCGTAGAGCGTAAATTTCTTTCCGCTATTCTTCCTATTTCATATCCAACACCGAGACTGGGGCGCGTAACCTCTGCCACAACAACATGGGATTCATTAAGCCAAGACATATCTCTTTTATAAATTTCATTATCTGACAATTCAGTTTCTCCAGCAGAAGTTAAACCACTATCTGCGATATGCTCTGTTAAAACTTGCCCATAATTCTGGAGATGTTTTATCACGCCAAGATATAAACCTACATCTTCCCTGCCCCCACGAATAGAACCGGCAAAATAGATTTTTCTCATGTTTTTTCTTAATGAGCCTTATTTAAAATGATTTATGTTGTTAAACCCATAATAACATTTTTAAAGTGTTTCCAAGATATATTTCTATGCCCAAGGTAAGAATTAAGTTAAACAGCACAGACATAGAAATGATTAATAATATTTGTGAATCCATAAAAGAAATTGCTAAAAAAGCAGGGATTGTAATTTCGGGGCCTGTTCCTTTACCAACGAAAAGACTAAAAATAACGACGAGAAAATCTCCGTGTGGAAACGGAACAGCAACATTTGATCATTTTGAGATGAGAATCCACAGAAGACTTATAGATATGCCTGCCAATGAAAAAATTCTCCACCATATTATGAGGATGCAGATTCCTAAGAATGTGAATATCAAGAT
>JBBTAB010000045.1:0-5297 GCA_038044425.1 Nanobdellota archaeon
CTGTATTTTTCAATCCTCTCCTTGTTTGTGGCACATTCCCTGTTGAAACAGAAAAACCATGGCCTTTTCCCTTTTTTTATTGACATCAGCATTGGGAAACCACACTTTTCGCATATCTTATCTGTCTTTTTTATCAGGCTGTTTGGTGGCAAAGAGTAAATATTTTTGCATTCCGGATAACCAGAGCAGCCAATAAAATATCTTTTAGTTTTTTGGGAGTAAGTGATTCTTAATTGAGATTTTTTACAAACAGGGCAGATGTTAAGCTTGTTTTCTTCTTTTTGCTGTTCCCAAATCTTTGTGTTTGCGCCTGCAAGTTCTTCTCCTATCTCTGTCTCTTGTGATTTAAACTGCTCTGATATCTTTGTTATAGCTGTTTTTGCCTCTTGGATTATTTTTTCTTCTTTTTCTAATTGATTTTTCTTTAACTCGGCTACGCTTAGACGAGTGCTTTTTACTTTCTGTAAGTCATCTATTTCTCTTTCAAACTTTCTTGTAAGAGCTTCATCAATTATTATTGGGCTGTGTTTTTCCAGTGTTTCTATGAGCGAAATTCCCAAGGGAGTTGCTCTTATGCTCTGATCCTGTATATACCCCCTATCATAGAGAGTGTCAATTATGCTTGACCTAGTGGCTTTGGTTCCAAGATTTCTTTTTTCTAATTCAGAAACTAAAGATGCGGGAGAGTATCTGCGCGGCGGCTGAGTTTCTTTTTCAATAATCTTGGAGTCCGTAATTTTTATTTTTCCATTTACGTCAGGAACCTCTTCCTCTACAATTTTTATAGGATATATATGCAACCAACCGGGATTTTTTACAGAAGAGCCTTTTTTTACAAACAATAATCCAGAAACCCTTGCCGTTATGATTTTATTTTCAATAATTGCATCCTGGCAGAAAAGGGAAAGAAATCTTCTAACTATTAGGTCATAAATCTTTTTTTCATCCTCTCTAATTTCTCCGGCATTTCCAGTAGGATATATTGATGGGTGGGCAGGATCTGTCTTTTTTCCTTCTACAGGATTTAGTCGCGTTAAAAGTTTTTCAGCATTGTATTTCACTGCTAACTTTCTGAGAATTTCTCTGTAATTTATGGAAGCAGGCAATTTTTGGCTAGAGGTTCTTGGATAAGAGATTAGACCAGAAAGATAAAGACTTTGCGCAATCTGTAAAGTTTTTCCAGGATTAATTCCAAAAATTCTGTAGGCTTCTGTCTGCAGGTTTGTTAGATTAAAAGGAGGATTTGGCGGCAATTCTTGCTGTTTTTTCTCAGTTAACACTTCTGCAATCTTTCCTTTGAGTTGCTTAAACTTATCCAATTCCTCTTTTTTAAAAATATCCCTGTTATGTATAAGTTCTATCCTTGGATTTTCTAATGTGATAAAAATCTGCCAGTAAGGTTGTGATTTAAATGAAGATATTTGTCTTTCTTTCTGGACAATAAGGTTAAGAGAAGGGCCCTGAACTCTTCCAATAGACATAATCTTAAATTTTCCAACAGACTTTAGGGCATTCATCAGAGCTCTTGAGAGATTTATCCCGTAAAACCAATCGAGGTAATGCCTTGTTTCTCCAGCAATTGCCTGGCCCCAATCAAGGGTTGAAGATTTTTGCTCATAAGACTGATTTATTTCTTTTTCAGTAAGGGTAGAGAATTTCATCCTTGCTGCATCTTTTTGGTTTGCAATAAATCTTACTACATTTAAACCAATAACTTCTCCTTCTACATCATAATCTGTAGCTACTGTTATAGAGCCAGCACCCTTTGCCAATTTGAGAAGAGCATCATAGTATTTTTTGCTGAAATCTCCTTTTTTTACTAAATAATTAGGAACCCATTTTATCTCAAAAACAGGGACTGTTCCTCTTGGAGAAGTCTGAGCTAATGTAAATAAATGTCCTACAGCGCATGCAACAATTATTTCTTTCCCATTTCTATTAACCTCATAATAAGGAACATTGCCAATGTTTCTCTGGACTGATTTTCCTATTGCAGAGGCAATTTTTAATGCTGCCTGTGGTTTCTCTGTAATTACCAGTTCATAACCATTGGGAACAAGAATTGTTTTAGGAGCAGTGTATTCCGCCTTTGTTTTTCTTGGTTTTTTTAGAGACTTAGTTTTGCTTTTATTTGATTTAATTGATTTGGTTTTAGCTTTACTAACTCTTGTTCTTTTTTTAGGAATTATCAAACCTGGCTTTTCTATTTTTGTTAGAGAACTTATGTCTATTTGCTTATGTGGTTTTTCAATAGCATATTTCAAATCCGCTTGTTCTACTGGAAAGAATTCCTCAGCTGTTGTTTCTGCCCTTGTTTTTCTTTGTTTTCTTGGCATGTTTTTGTATTCCTATGATTTAACATAAACTTTAAATATATAACTATTAAGGGGTGTGCATGGGTATAAACCAAGATTTAATAAATTTGATGTCATGGGGTATTGGAACAGTTTCTTTTTTCGTATACCGCTTTCATCAATATCAGGTGGAGCGTTTGGAAGAAGCAAGATTTAAAGAAGAAATGAGGAGATTTGAAGCAGAAAGACTTGAAAGAGAATTAAGAAGATGGGAGGCCAAACGATTAGCTGTAGAAGATTATAATCTAATGATAAATTTGATATATGGTGGAAAGTCGCGAAAATTTAGTAATAGACTTAATAGTGAAAAGTATTATGGTGATTACCCTTATATTTGGTCAATTTACTCCCCTAATAAGAAATATCATTAAATCTCAAATATCTTTTCTTTTTTGGAGACATTTATTATTCTTGTGTTACCCAGGGTTTCTTCCATTCCTCCTGCCTCGTGAATATGCGAGCTTATGTGAATATCTGGCTGAAATTCTTCTAAAGCTTTTCTGACAGCCTTTGAGCCCTTAAATCCAAACATTTCTGATTTGCTTCCATAATGATGAATATGTGTGACCATGACTTTTCTTTTTGCGCCCTTGATTTCCTCATGCGCTTTTTTTAGAAGCTCTGCAATTCCAGAATCTCCGATAGAATGAGGTCCCATGTTTGCTGTTCCTGCTCCAAAAATTCCTAAATCTCCTATTTTCATTCCGTATCCATGGAGATTTTTAGCCCCGTACATTTTTGAAAGAAAATCTATGGTTGCAGCTGATTCATGGTTGCCCGGAATAAGAAGAACCTGTTTTTTTGTTTTTACCAAAGGGCCAATTATATTTTCTATTGACTGCTCAGCCATTGTTAAGTCCCCTGCAAGAATAATTACATCAACAGATTCTTTTTTTGCTCTTTCAGCTAGTTTTTTCACTAAACCAGTGTCTCCATGGATATCTCCTATGGCAAGTATTTTTGTTTTTTTGTTTTTTTCAGATTTTCCCATGGTTTTCATTGTCTATTTTCGTTAATAAATATTATGAAGAAGTGTATTCCAAAACATTTAAGGTCGAATAAAATTCTCTCTTAAACTTTTGTATATTTGTGAATGTATGATACAAAAGATTTAAAAGCACATCACTGATGGGATATATACATTAAAATACACACATCCAAAGATGAAAGACAATTTTGACATCTTTTTTAGAAGAAAGCCGGCGTTAATGCTGGTATCTTTGAAGAAGAACACCAGGATGAGGTATGGTAGTATATTGGCTAAGGAAGTGGATTGCACATATAGCCATGCAGTGAAGATTTTGCAGACACTTGAGGCTTTGAGCCTGGTTGATTTTGAAAAAAGAGGGCGGATAAAAATTATAAGATTGACCAAGAAGGGCAAAGAAGTCGCAGACGCTATAGAGAACATTCAGAAGCTGATAAGATAATTCTGATAACTACCGCCCAAAGCATTGTTTTTTCCTTATTTGTTAATCTCTTTCTTGTTTTTTATTTTTAGTAATCTTTATAATTTCTCTTTTCTTTAAACAAATATGAAAAAGAGAAGAAACTCACCCAAGCGTGGTCGAGTTAGGGCAAAGCCAGGAACAAGAGGAAAGGGAAGATATTACAGAGTTATTGTTAGACCAAAGACAGAATTTTCAAGTTTTAGAGTTCAAGATGTTGGTGGTATTGGGGGTGTAGAAAGACTAGCTGGGAAAAGAAAAAATAACACCTGGGACACCCAGGCATGGCTTATTCCTAAAAACCAGGCACATGTTTCTTCAGGAGTTTTGATAGGAAATACAGCTAAGGTAAAAAATGTTCTTTCAAAACTTGGATCTAAGGCTAGAAGAGTTAAGGCAGATGTTTTTAGAGCTAAACCAAGAAGAGATATTCCCGAGAGTAAAAAACCAACAGCAGCTATGAGGCGTGCACAGAGAAGAAATATCAAGAAAGCACAGGCAACGAAAAGAAGGAAAAGAAAGGAACATTAATAATATATATTTCTTAAATTATGAAGCACAATTGGAAGCGTTTATCCTAGCAGATAATATAGTAGCATCAATGGTAACGCATATCTCCACAGATATTAATAATTATAATAGCATTATCTATTTAAATCTTTCTTCTCTTGATTCTCATGCAGGGTCTGCCCCAGTAGCATTAATGGTAATGCATTCGCCTTAAGAGCGAGGTCTCCACAGACATCCGGGTTCGATTCCCGGCTGGGGCGACCCTGCACTAAAAAATAAATAAAATGGTTCTACAATACAAACTAAAAAGAGAAACAAGATGGAAGAAATATCCTGGGAAGAATAAGATAAAAGGGCCTGTTAATAGATATGATTTTCGTTTATTGAATGAGGCTAAAACAAAGGTATTAGTTGATAGGGGGCCTTATAATAAAATCATGAAAAGGTTTAGGGCTATTGAGTTTTTTAAGCATAGAAGATGATTATTATAAGAACTTATCAACCCAAATGTATTTATCTTGCTCTTTAAAACCATATTTTTTCAAGAATTTTCTAATTATCCTCTTTTGTGGTTTTACTAACCCCGTTAAATAACTAATCTTTCTTTTCTTTAATTCCTTTTCCAAGAATGTTTGAATCTGTGAACCAATATTATTCTTTCTAAATTTAGAAAGAACAAGAAAATTATCTACCATAGCCCAATGAAATGACATGATTTTACAAGAAACAAAGCCAATAATTTTAGAATTAGTTTCAGCTACAATAATAATATTATTCTGCTTGTTTTTAATCCATTCTATAAGCTCATATTTTTTATAGAATTTTATTTCCTTACTTACTGAGAAATCTCCAGTGCTTGTTCCAATTTTATATATCTGGTTTACATCAGCTTTCTTTGCATTTCTAATTATTAATTTGTCCATCTTAAAAATGGCCCCGATGGGATTTGAACCCACGACACCTGGATATCTCCTCGTTTGTACAA
>JBBTAB010000046.1:0-1324 GCA_038044425.1 Nanobdellota archaeon
TCGAAGCCATCCGCAAAACGAGACAACTAAGGCCGTCATAGAAGATGACGTTGATAGAGTTGGAGTGTAAGACAGGAGCTTCGGCGACTGTTTCAGCTTACAACTACTAAAAGCCTCAATTTTGATCTTTAATTATGATTTAGCCAAAATCGAGTCAAAAACTCGCCCAGGCTTGGTCAAGTTAAAGCATCAATTGATTTTCCTTCGGGAGAATCAAATAATATGTTATGTCCTCAGAACAAATTGAAGAATCAAAGAAAACCTGCTCTTGCTTGTCTGGTTGTTTTTTAAAACCTAATGTGACTACGCTTTGCTCTTTTTGTAGTCACCCAAATGCTTCTTTAAATTTTGATATTCTTTTTTGAATAATTCCAATGTCGGTTTTAGGTCTTTATTCTTTTGGTAGGCTTGAAGAGAGAGATAATACTCTATTCTATTATTAAAATTAATATTAATTGGGGGAAGATTTTGTTTCAATAAGATGTTATTTAGAAGTATTCTGCCAACCCTTCCATTTCCATCTATGAAGGGGTGAATATTTTCAAATTGGTTATGGATTACAGCAGCCAGAACCAAGCCAGGATATTTCTTCTTGTTCTTATCATACCATTTTACCAACTCATTCAATAGATGATTTATCCTTAGTTGTGGTGCCCCTTCATGCACAACATTTCTCTTGCCGTCCATAACAACAACTTCCTCCCCCCTCTTTCTTAATTTCCCTGCAAATGGCTTAGAGTTTTTAAAAACTATTTTATGAATCTTTTTAATGAAATCTATAGAAATATGCTCTTTAGTTCCTCTAATCAGTCTTATGGCTTCATCAACACCATAAGCTTCTGCAATATCCTCTTTTGATTTTTCCGGCCATTTATCATTTTCAAGCAGATTCTTTACTTCTTTCTGGTTAAGTTTGCTCCCTTCAATGGCATTAGTATGATAAGTAAATAGCTCTGAAAAAATCTTCCAGTCTTTCTCTGATAGGTGTTTTACTTTAAGAGGAATCTCAGATTCCAGTTCTCTTATTGCTTTAATCTCTTCCTCTGTTAATTCAAAACTTAAAGGATCTTTTATAATGTTGTATTTATGTATTTCTTCAAGAATGAGCTTTTCTGCAATTTCTTTTCTTTCGCCGAGTTTTTCCGGTTTTAAATCAGCCCCCAGATATTTTCTGAATTTATGTATCTTTGAGCCTTCTCTATAAGAATGAGCCAGATAATATTTTATTTTTTTACCAAATTTTCTCTTCTCTATATGCATATAATAATGAGGGTGACTACATATTTAAACCTTTTTATTATGGGTGACTACATTTATCTTTTTT
>JBBTAB010000047.1:0-25006 GCA_038044425.1 Nanobdellota archaeon
TCACACAACCTTCATCACTTTTCTCAATATAGAACTAAAAATTATTGAACCTAAAAGATAAAACCAGAACCAGCTCAAGCCGAGGAATTTGAAGCTGACAACAGCAAAGTAATCTGCAAACCATCTGAAAAGGAGAATTAGTGGTATAGCAGTATACATTATTGGCCTCATGCTGAGTTTAAACATAGGACCAATGAATCCCATTGATTTCATGCTCAACTCTGTATGTTCCTTGGAGCCAGGTTTTAATTTTTTCATTTCTTCATGCATTTTTTTCTGCTCCCCCTTCATTTCTCTTAATGCTTCCTGGTCTGTCGTATATTTTTGAATAAGAGTCATGAAAAGAGCAAGGATAAGAACAAGAATTGCCATGCCATAGGTTAGATTCCAGCTTAAAAGTGCACCTGCTGTAGGGTTAAGAACAGCATTAACAGAATTTTTTATTATGGGAATGCTATTCCAGAAAGAAGCTATTGCTAGGGAAATTAACATTATAATAAAAATGCCCCTGAAACTTCCCTGTTTTCCTGTATCTTCCATTCTAAAATAAAGGAAAAATGGTTTTTAAAGATTCTTAATTCTCTTTCAGAAATTTTATAAACAAGATATTTCTGGCAGAATAATGAAAGAAATAAGAAGAATCTATAGGTCAATAATAAGGAAATTAGGAATTAAGATTAATCATAGAAAGTCTTTTAGTGAACTGGAAAAAAAAGCTATAATCTTAGAAAGAGACATACAATGGTTAGCGGATAATATAAAATTATCAGATATAATAAAAAAAGGGAAAAAAGGGAAAGATGGTGAAAGAGAATATTTAATGAATCGGCTTGGGGAAAAGAGTAAAGAATATAGAATTTTAACAGGAAGATATTTTGTGACTAGATATAGGGAAGAAGATTAAGCCTTTACAAATTTTCTCTATGTCAAATTTATTTGATATTTGAAAGTTTATTTAATAAACTTTCTCATCATAGGAGACATGTCCATCTGGTGCTGCTGTGCTATGTTTTGATAGAACTGGAACATTATCATTATGACAAGCAGAATAGCTGTTCCAGAAACCAATGCCCCAAGCAAGTCTGTCAGTGCAGCCAGCAATCCTATCGCAAGTCCCCCCATTATTGTAAGAGGCATTATATATCTGTCAAGTATGCTTTCAATTATCCTTTCATCCTGCCTAAATCCTGCAACCTGAAGCCCTGAAGCAGATATGTTATGAGCCTGGCTTTTTGCATCCATGCCAGCAGTTTTTACCCAGAAAACAGCAAATAATGTTGAAAAAAACATGAAAGATAAAATATGTGTCAATCCCTGAATTAAGAATATCGGTAAAAATCCTCCTCTTATTATCAACTCAGCCAGATTTGTAGAACCCATCCAGAAAGCTAAACCAGAGATTGGCTGTCCTTGAATAAACCTTCCAAGGAAAGTGAAATAAGAGGCAAATTTCGAAACTCCTGTACATTCTAATCCTGCGAGACAGGGATTTGCCGCATTTTCAATTATCCCTGCGAATAACTGTATGTTTGCGATTAATGCAGCTGTGAATATAACAGGAATAACAGAGGCGTAGAAAAAAGAAAGCGGCCATTTTATTGCATACCCTCTTATTCTTCCGAAGGAGAGCGGAACTTCTATCTTCAAGGATTGGGCCCAAACAACCAGGAGAAAAATAGCTATTGTTCCGATTATTGCAGCAGCAGCTGATGTGAGCTCCACAGGGAATCTGTTTATTACAGATTGTATCAAAAGCAATACCTTACCAGAACAAGGAATTGTTTTAAATCCAAGGAGACAATTTCTTCCTTGCTGGTCTATAAACTGGAAAGCGCTTGTTATAATTCTCCATGAAACCCCTGCAGCTATGAAAAGACTGACACCTGAACCAAATCCCCATTTTTGCGTTAATTCATCCATATAGAAAATAGCAATACCGCCTAAAGCCAGCTGTATAACTAAAAGATATTCAAGCCCTGGCAAAGCCTGAAGCCCTTGCATAAAAACAAAGATAACAGCTTCGAAAACTATGAAAAAGAAAACCAATAGTTTTTGTACCCCCTGGAAAAACTTTCTCCCTTCGTCTGTAGTTGTATCTATCTTTATTATCTCTGCACCTTTTAGAAGCTGAAGTATGATTGAAGCTGTTACTATAGGACCTATACCCAATGAAATTATGCTCCCAAAATCAGTTCCTAGGATTATTGCAAGATATTCAAATCTCGAAAGTGCGTTTTCAGAGAGGCCGAAAAGAGGAATATTTGCAAGGACAAAAAAAGCACCCAAAACAATAAGAGTCCATTTTAATTTTACGTTGAACCCAACTTTTTTTTCGTCAGGTTTTCTTATTTCAGGAATAAAACTGAATATTTGTCTTAGGTCTGCCATTTTTTATTTTTTCACCTTAAAAATTTTTCCATGCCCCGGAATTATATAATCTGCTTTTTCTAAAACTAATTTTCTGCTTTCTTTTAATTTTTTATTGTCAGTAGCAAATTGGTCTTTATGTTTCATTAAACTATTAAACTCAGTTTTTTGCTTTTCATCATCCCACCACCAAAATACATCTTCAGCTATTGCAATAATCCCTTGTTGGGTTTTTACTAACATTGTTCTGCAATCAGAATTGTGTCCCGGGGTTTTAATAATCTCAATTTCTTCTCCGAGTAAATTAACCCCTCTTTCAGAAATTTGACCATCAAAAGAGTACACATCTTCTGTGTAAAGGACCTGGGCATTTTCAAATATACCTGTTAAGAGAGAATGGTCCATATGGTAGTGGCTCAAAAATATGTAATTAATATCATTTATTCTTAGATTCTCTCTCTTCAGAGATTTAAGTAGCAGATTCCTATCCATGCCCGGATCAGCAATAAGATTAAAATTTTTAGTTTTAACTAAAACACTTGTGCTTGTAGCTTTTTCTTCCTTTCCTCTTAGAGCATAGCCTTCAATTAGAACTTTTACTTCTGCCATTTTAATATTTCTCTTCTTCTATAATTAATATTTTTAATTTATTAACTTACCTAAACCCCTATTTTCTTTTTAATATAATTACTTTCTTCATCCAGTCTTTTTCTTAGATAATATGATTTCCCCGCCCGCTTTCTTAACTTTCTCAGCTGCAGATTTAGAAGCTTCTTTTGCTTTTATAACTAATTTATTTTTTGGGAGATATTCTTTGGAAACATCTAAAATCTTATAACTAGGAAGATTTATTTCTATTCCCTTTTCTGTTTTTTTTGCGACCCCCCTTTTTATTAAACTCTCGATACCAAGCTCTATGTCTCTAAGATTTATTCTTAGCCTTTTGTCTTTTTCTGTTCCTCTGCTAGTAATCCCCTGTTTTCCAAAATAATTATGTCCATAGAGTTTTGTCACAAGGGTTTTTTTCTGGTCAGCTCTTTTTCCAGTGCCTGCCATTCCTTTTCCTCCGCGGTGTCCTGACTTTTTGTGCTTTTTTCTCGCTCCCCAGCCATGAGTGCCTGCTCCCCGTCCGTGCATTCTCGAGGCTTTTTTCCTTTTTTTTGTTTTTTTTAATGCCATAATTCAGCCTCCTCTAATTTTTTCTTGTATCTTTCATAATCATCTTCACCAGGAGTTACTTCACATCCGCCATTATAACGCACACTATTTTTAGTCGCTATGATATCATAACCAAAACAACGAATCTCATCAGATCCAGGTTCTTTACGAATAGTTTCCATCCTCTTTCCTGAATTTGAAATAATCAATTCATCTCCTTCAAATACCCTTCCTACTAAAAGTTTTTCCAAATTAACACCAGTGATAGTTTCCATTTTACAACATCCTCAAAACCAGCTCATTTATTTTTTCACCATTATCTCCAAGAACTCCCTTTGGAAAATGAAGTTTGCTTTTTATTCCGCCTCTCGGAGGATGTAATCTGAAAAAAGGTTTTAAATTTAAGTCTTCATATTTTTTCCCTTTATTTAAACCTTCTATTATAGCTTTAGCATCAATTTTCTTCTTCTTATCAATTTTTTGCCCTCTCTTTTCTATTAATTTCACGAAGACATCATTACTTATATTACCAAAAGCAATAAAATTTCTTAATTTTTTTATCATTCCTATTTGTTCTTTATTAGGATTTAAAACAACACAGGTGTATTTTCTTCCAAGCCTCAGCCTTTCCAGAGTCTGGTTTATATCTCTGTCAAGCCCTACTCTTCCCTTAATTCTTATCATACATATCATTTTATTCTTTGATTAGTTTTCTTTAGCGCATCAAAACATGCCTTTATCAGGTTAAAAGTTGTTCTTCTTCTTCCAAATGTTTTGCTATAGACATCTTTAACTCCCACGAGTTTCAGAATTTTTTTCAATTCATTTGCAACAACAAGTCCTGTTCCCTGGGGTGCAGGTATCAAAATCACACGCACGCTTCCAGATTTTCCTATAACTTTAAATGGAACAGTGTGAAGTTCATCACAGGCGCAATCAAAACTAGAGCATGCCCTTGTTATTTTTATTATATTTAACTTAGCCTTCTTGACAGCCTTGTCTCTTGCCGGCAAGGTTTCTTTAGCCTTCCCATCGCCGATTCCAACATGCCCATCTTCGTCCCCAACAACAGCCATGGTCGAGAAAGTAGGGATATTTTTTGCCTCTGTCTTTTTCTGAGTTTGTCTCCATGCTCTTCTTTTACCTCCCCCGAATTTTCCCTTCGCCTGTCCTATTAAGATGAGGTCTGTTTTAAGATTAAGTAATTTATCTACTATCTGTTCCTCGAGAATTTTTCTTTTACTGTTAATGATTTCATCTATACTTTTTATCTTGTCATCTCTTACTTCTCTTCCAAGTTTTGTTTTCGGCTCCCATTCGCTTAAGATTTCTTCTCTGCTTTTACCTTTAAATCCCCGCCCCCTTTCAAAAGCTTTTTCTTTTACTACGACAATTTCAGGGGAAATAGCTTCTTTAATTACCTCTTCTTCCAGCAATTTCTCAGCGACTTCTTCTATCCTTTCAACTATTTTTTCAGCTTCATTATCATCAATTGTTCCATGGGCTTTTACAGTCTTCTTTAAATCTTCAAAAGCCTGTTTCTCAATTTTTTTATTCATTTTTCTTTAATATTTCCCTCTATTTTATTTTTAATTTTAACAAACATAACTGAAAAATCCCTCTTAAGATTTTTTCCTCTTATTCTTTCTTCATCAGGGAAAGCTTTCTTATCTGATTTTATTTTAACTCCTGCATCAACCAACCCCTTAATAAATGCAAAAAATCTGCTTTTATTCACGCTTCTTATCATACCTAAATCTAAGATAGGGGTTTCAAGTTTTTCACTAACTATTTTTTTTCCAAAAAACAATCCTGTCAAATAAGATGCAGGCAGGGATTTTAAACTCCCCCTCATGTCTTCAGGCCACCCGTATTTCATAAGAGTCTTTGAAGTTGTTCCAATTATTACTTTGTCCCTTGCCTCTTCACTAAGAACATATTGGATAATTATATACCTGGCACTTTTTCTGAAAACCACTCTTGGAACCCCTCCCTTAAGCAAGTTTATCCTAATGCGGTAATCTGTTTTATTTTCTCTTCTTCTACGTTTTAGAGTTTTCATTTTTGTATTTCCCCTAGATATTCTTTAAAGTGTGTTTTGCTCTTGAAATCCTTATTTCTTATTTTTTTTCTTATATCTCTAATATATTCTTTGGAAAAGTTTCCTGCTGCTGCCTGACCCTTTAGATGTCTCCTGAGTTTTCTTGTGAGAATAATATATTTCCTCTTGCCCTTTTTTACATTTTTATGCACATTTCCAACGCTTCTGCCTTTCTTTTCTGTAGCTATTCTTCTCCCTTTTCTTTCTTTTATCACTATTGCCCCGCTATTATAAAGGTCTCTGATGTCCTGCTTTGTGATAGCATCTTTTATCTCTTCTAATCTTGATTCTAAAAAAACAATCCTGTCTTCCCCAACATTCAGAGTTCTTTTGGCTAATTTCTTTTTTTTACTTAAGTTCATTTTTCCTTTAACTCGGCATCGCTAGGACGAGTTCCCTCCGTTTTTCCTTTTAACTCCGCCCCGCCTGGAAGAGTTTTTTTTGACTCGCCAACGCCCGAGCGAGTTTCATTTATTTTAGATTGATTTTTCTTAAAAAACCTCTTGATATTTAAATTATCAAAATTTATTTTAGCTTCCAAAGCCTTCTTTAAAATTTCAGCCCTCTTTTTCTTCCCGATTTTTCCTAAAATAATTCTGTTATATTTTTTTGCATTTCCAAGATCTTTTAAATTATAAACTATGAGGGTATTTTTTCTTTCTTTTTTGCTTCTGTATCCGATGCTTACTAATGGAGGCCTTCCTTTCCTGCTTTCCCTCATTTTATTATCTCTTCCTTTGGGTTTTCTCCAGGCCTGCTTACCCTTTCTTCTCTTTCCAATTCTTAGATGCAGACTTATATTTCTTCTTAAAAATTTCATATTTCCCTCCCTGCTTTTTTAGTCATGAAAATACCATCCTGGAATATTCTCTTGTCCCTTTTCCTTATCCTAGTTACAGCCTCAAGTTTTGCAGCTGCCTGGCCAGCAAGTTCTTTATCAGCTGATTTTATTTTTATTACAGCCCCATTTACTTCTATATCAACACCAAATGGAATGCTTGTTTTTCTTGGAGTCCTTTCCCCCAGAAAATTTTTTATTGTTACTTCATGACCTTTTACTTCAATAGTCATTGGAAAATGGCTGAAAACAGCTTTCAGTTCATATTCAAATTTCCCCTGAACTCCTTTGATCATATTTCTTATATGTGCTGCGATGGTATTCATCAATTTTTTCTCTTTTTTTGTTGAATTTTTATTTCCTATGGAAATAATACCCCCTTCTTTAACTAATTCCAGAGAATGTATATTAAATTGCCTGGAGTTTTCTCCTTCAGGGCCCTTTATTTTTACATGAGACCCTTTGATTTCTGCCTCAATACCTTCTGGAATTTCTATTTTTTTATAAAGTTCTTTTCTCATTTTTTATATCTATCAAATTGATATTCCCATTTTATTTTCCCTTTTGATAAGTAACCTGCAACATTTGAACTAACATAATGATGGTCCCCACTAACTAAATCTCCAACCCCTTCAATAGCGAATACTGCTCCTGCAGGAATAAAAGCCCCTCCCCCAGACATAATTGCCCCACCAAAAGCAAGCATAGTTAATCCACTTATTCTATTTACTATACGAGTCATTTTTTCATCCATTTTTTATTTAGTAAAAATATGCTATCAGAGAACCCCCCGCTCCCTGCTCAAGTGCTTCTTCATGCGTGATAAGCCCCTTATTTGTAGATATTATAATTGTCCCTATATTTCTGGCAGGAAGGAATCTTCTTCTGTATCTCTCAATTTGCTCTTTTTTAACAGTGAATCTTGGTTTGATTGCCCTGCATTCAAAAATATCCCCTATATCAACCACTGTTGTTTTCTTTTTTGAATCTATTTTATATCTCTTTATTGCACCTTTTTGTTTCATTATTTTCAATATTTCTATGAGCAACCCCGAAATCCTGGTTATCTCTACTGTTTCTTTCCTGGCCTTTATGGCATTTCTTATCATATTCAGTGCATCTGCAACAATATCTTGTGACATTTTAACTGTATTTTTTAAATCCTATCTCTACGGCAATTTCCCTGAAGCAGTGCCGGCATAAATTTAATCCGTATGATTTTATATGGGCCCCGAAGCGGCCGCATCTCTCGCATTTCTTCGCCGCAATTCCAGCCTTTCTCTTTTTAGGCTCGTTATGCTTCAGGAATTTCTGCATCTTTTCTGGCTTGTTTTTCAGTTGTTTCAAAATCTTTCTCCAGTCGCTTGCGGTCATTTTAATTAAACAAAGTTTGTGTTAAACTTTTCCTCCATGAATTTTATTATTTCTTCTTTTTTAATCTCGTTTCTTTTTGGTATTTTTCCCATCTTTATCTTTTTTAATCTTACCCTTCTTCCAGCTCTTTTAAATGCAACAGAAACATCGAACCCGCGGATTCCTATGTCTCTTTGGTATTCAACTCCTGGAATTTCTATATATTCTTTAACTCCGAATGAAAAGCCATTTTCAGTCACCTGGCTTTTTTTTAATATGTTATCTTTTGTTGCCAGCATTCTTTTTAAAAAATCATCCAGATTCTTTCTTAAGGTTACCACAGCGCCTATCTCTAATCCAGGCCTTACTCCCAAGGCAGGAATTCTCTTTCTCGATTGCATTTTTGCCGGATTTTTTCCTGTAAGCATTTTTAAAAGTTTAAATCCCTTCTCCAAATTTTCTGCTGTCCCGCCAATGCTGAGAACAACTTTCTCCATTTTTATCTCTCTCATTTTGTTCATTTTATTCCACGACTATTATTTGTTTGATTAAAACATTTATTTTCTCTTTATGATTTGTTTCCAATTCTGTAATCTTTTTTTCTAAATTAATGGTTTTTATTCTACCCCTTTTTCCAGAATGTTTTCCGGCGAATACAACTACCTCTGCATTTTCTTTTAAGGGAAGACATTTTTCTATTTTCTTTTCCTTTAAATTGATCAAGACAGAATCGTTAACCCTGCATTTTATATCTGAAAAGAGATTTCTTCCGTCATGAAGATTGAGCTGTATCCTTTTTCCCTTTACTACTCTTTTATTCACTACTTTTATAGTCTTCTTATTTATTTCCACTTCGCTTATTTCTTTTAGTTCAAATTTTCCTTTTTCAGACAAATCCAGCCGGTAATTTTTTTTTGCAGGATTTAACGAAATAGTATCGAAAAGAAGCACTGAATTTTTTTCATCCCTGGGTATTTTACCATTAATTAAAATCTGCTTAAGGAAAATAGTCCTTTTTGCCTCTTTTCTATTCTGAACTATCTTAAGCATGTCCCTTAGAATCAATAATAAAGGAATCCCTGATTCAAGATTAGAGCTAGGCCTAACTACATATTTTGTCCCTTTCCTGTGTACTGGCCAGGATTTTGGAATTTCCTGTCTTTTAAGATACATTTTTTTCCTCCAACTCGTCCACGCTTGGACGAGTTTCTTTTTTAATTTCTGTTATCGCCTTATTTCTTTTTTTGTCTTCTAGATTTAATTCTGTTATTTGTAAAAAAGAAGGATTAAATTTTACATTTGCTTTTGAACCATCCTGTTTTTTTATCTGAATTCCTTCTATTTCAACCTTTAACTTTTTGGCATTAACCATTATTATTTTTCCTGTTTTTTTTCTGAATTTCCCCCTCATAATTACTACTATATCTCCTTTTTTTAGCGGAAGATTTCTTTTTTTGTATTTTTTCCTTAATTCTTTCGAAAGATTTGCGCTAAGGAATTTTCTTTTTAAATGAATCGAAGCCATGGCCCTGTATTTTCTTTGCTTTCTGGGTTTTCTGCTTGATTTCCAGGATGTTGAAAATAATTTTTTCATTTTTATTTCTTAGTGGACTATTGCTGCTATTTTTGCTACAGATGGCCAGCGTTCCATTACCTCCCTTGCCACAGGCCCTTTAATTTGAGTTCCTTGGGGATTTCCTTTTTCATCTTTGAGGATTGCTACAGCATTATCTTCAAAAGCGATTCTTTCTCCATTTAATCTTCTATAAGGTTTTCTCTGCCTTACTATCACAGCGTCAAAGACCTTGCCACGCATGTCAGGAAGACCTTTCCTTACGCTCACCTTAACCATGTCTGCAACACGTGCATTTCCCTGTCTTCCCATTGTTCCTTTCCCTCTTTTAACAGAGACTAATCTTACAAGTTTTGCTCCGCTATTATCTGCAGCTACAAGCACTGCCCCCAGGTTCAATCCGGGAGTTATCCTTGCTGAGACAGCTTTCATTTTATTTTTCCTCCTTATCTTTTATTTTTTTAATTACGACAAAATGGATTATCTTGCTCAAAGGCCTGCATTCCTGAATTCTTATTAAATCCCCTAAATCTATCTCTTTTTCCATGCATATAGGAAGTCTTGCATGAAGTTTTGTTCTAGACTTAGAATATCTTTCATATTTCTTTACATGAACCATCCTCTCAAACTCGATAGTCACCCTATTTGGAAATTTTTTAATTACATGGCCTTCAAAAAATCTTCCTCTTGCTTTTAAATTTCCATGAATAGGGCAATCTCTGTCATACTTGCCTGCTTCAGCTATGTTTTCTGTTTTTTTCCCTGTGTTTTTTTCTTTTTTCTCCATTTTTTCTCCTAATCTTCTATGAATGCTTCATCGAATCCAAGTCTTACAAGGATTTCCTTTATCTTTTTCCTGTGATCTCCTTGCAATTCTATCATATTTTCCTTATATGTCCCCCCACACGCAAGCCCATTTTTCAGGGATTTAGCGATCTGCTTTATGTCTATGTCGCTTTCAAATCCTGTGACAATGGTGACTATTTTTCCATATCTCTTCTTATCAGTTGTTATCCTTATTCTCTGCGAGCCCTTGACAATTTGTTCGCATACACATGCCTGTTTCGGCAGTCCGCATTTTGGGCATATTTCCATGATTATTTATTGATTTTTTCCTGCGTTAACAGCCTGGCAATAAGCCTTTTAATTTCTTTGATTTTTGAATTTCCTGTCTTTGAAGCATTGACCCTTGATTTTACAAGCTCCATCTTTAGCTCTTCAATTTTTTGCCTTCTCTCTTCCTTGCTCATCTTTTTTATGTCTGCTGTTTTTAGTCTTGCCATTTTTTATTATTGTTTTTTATTTTTTGAACTCTTCTTTTTTACATCAGCTTCTGGTTTTTTATCTATGTTCTCTTTTATCTTTTTCATAAATTGCTCATCAATAACTATTTTGTCTGTAAGAATAGCATCTGGTGATAAGATGCTTACTTTAACCCCAATTGTCCCTGGTTTTGTTTGTGCGACAGCTTTTGCTCTATCAACAACTTTGGCGCTGTCCCCTGTTTTTATCATATATCCTTGTGCAAATCTCCAGGTCTTTGCCCTTGCCCCTGGAAGTTTTCCGCTTAATCTTATCTCAGCCCCAAGGGCACCCGCTTCCATAATTTTTTGAAGAGTTCTATAAGCAATTACCTTAAACTTTAATGGACCAAATCTTTCAAGACTTAGTGCTATGTCATCAGCCATAAACTGAGCATCAAATTCAGGATTTTTTATCTCATCAATTTCTATGTTTGGATTTTCCAAACTAAATTTTCCTTTGAGTATTCTCGTAAGTTCTTTAATTTTTTCTCCGCCTTTTCCAATTATCATCCCAGGCCTGTTCGTTGAGATTATTATTTTTTCTCCAACAGGTGTATATTCTATTTTTACCCTGCTTACTTTTCCTTTTCCAAGTGATTCTCTTATATATTCCCTAATGGCAAATTCTTCCTTCTTGAACTTAACCACGTTTTTTTCTTCCATTATGCAAAATCTTCCTGATTTTGTATTTTAAAAAATTTATTTTTCATTTTTATTTTTTTCCTCTAACTTGACTACGCCTAGACGAGTTTTTTCCTTTGTTTTATTTTCAGCAACAATCTTGATGTGTGTCCTTTTTCTTCTTATCCCTGCTCTTCCGAAAGGCCTTGCACCTATATTTGCCACAGCTTCCACAATTATCGGATCTTCAAGGCCATCCTGAATTGAGTTTGAAGCCAGGCTTTTCAACAAAATTATAAAATGTTTTGCCGCCTTCTCTGGAAATCTTCCAGACATCATTTTCCCTTTTCTGTGCGGAATTTCCCCCTTCATAGGAATTGATTTTTTTATCTTCACTACTTCCTCCAGCTCTTTAATCGCCTGCTGGATTTTTTTTCTTTTTATAAACCTGCAAATAGCTGCAGATTGCTTTGTTGAAATAGGGACATTAAACCCATTAACGACTGATTTTGTTTTTTTTGGTTTTTCTTTTATTTTCTTTTCTTGTTTTTTCTCAACTTCTCCACTTGCCTCAACCTTTTCTTCAATCTTTTTGTCTTTGTCCTCAACTATCTCTGATTTTTCACTCTTGAAAGCCTCTGTATCTACTGCTTTCTGGAATTTTTCTTGCTTTTTCATTGACTTTCTTTGTTTTTGTTCTGGATTGTAATTTTTTTCAGTCATTTGAATTTTTTCTTTGTTTAATTTTTATTTCTTCCTGTCAAATTTATTTGATAGCAAAAAATGTTGTTTCATCATTTTTTAGCCTTGAATTTACTTCCTTTTGTAGCCCCTATACCTGCCTTGCTGTGCTTAACTTTTCCTCTTGTTATTGCGAATTCCCCTAATCTATGTCCAAGCATATCACTGGTTATTATCACAGGGAAGAAGTTTCTTCCATCGTGGATATTTATCTTCATACCCACCAGTTCTGGAACAATGATAAGACTTCTTTGATGTGTTCTAACCTGTTTATTTTTGTCTATCTTTACCTTTGCCCTGTTGACGAAATTCTCTATCTGTTGGAACTGTCTAAGTGCAGTCCTTCTTGCTCCTGATTTTAGATATTTAGAAAATTCTCTTACATCTAATTTTTTCAATTCTTCAAGAGTTTTTCCCCTATATGTAAATTCTTTTCTTTTTATTTCCATTTTTATCTTTTATGTCCTGTTCTCCTTGGCCTTATTAAACCAACCCTCTTTCCTGGAGGAGCATTTCTTTTGGCAACCTTGCTCTTAATTCTCTTGCCCCTGCCAGAACCAAAAGGATGATCTATAACATTCATCTTGACCGCAGAAGTTCTTGGCCATACTTTACCACCCTTTGATTTTTTCATATGATACATTTTTCCAGCCTTAATTATTGGCTTTGTCAGCCTTCCTGAACCAGCAACCATCCCTATCGTTGCCCTGCATTTAGGATTAAAACCTTTTTCTTTTTTCGATGGCATTAATATAAAAACTTCTGAGTTAGAAGCTCTATCTACAATTCCAGAGCTTCCTCCTGTTCTTATGAATACTCCGCCATCTCCAGGTCTTGATTCTATATTATAAATAAGAGTTTTTACAGGAATATCTTTGAGTCTTAATATATTTCCAGGAACAGTTTCTCCGGATCCGAGGCTTATTTTTTGCCCTTCAACCATTCCCTTAAACGCAGGCATAAAAAATATCCCTTTTTCATATTTTACTTTTGCTAAAGGAGCAGTGTGTCCTGCTGAATCTATCATCTTTAATACAATTCCTTCTCCGGAGAGATTAACTGGATATCTCGGTCTTATTCTGAAAGCTTTTCCCCTGACCCTGTATCTTGGGCCTCCTCTTCCTCTTGCCTGAACAATTATTCTTTTTCCCATTATATGTCCTCCACTATTTCTATTAATTTTGATAAAACAGTTCTTGCTTCTGAGACTGCATCAGAGTTTTTTCCATCTAATATCATGCTAAACGGTTTATCAGCCAGGAAATCGTAGATAACTTCAATTTTTTCCCCTACATATCTTAATCTCTGGTCTTCTCCACATTTCATAAATCCATTCTCTTGCAATTTCTGACTAACTTCTACACCACAATCCGCTCCATGAGGTGCGTTATATAATAGAGGTTCAACTAACTGATTAGCAATTCCTAATGAATCCTGATAACTTCTTTCCGTAACCATTTTATTATATCATCCCGATTTTCGTTGCCACGTCAATAGCAGGAAAATCTTTCTTTAATTTTACATAAAAATACTTATGGCCGCCCCTTACCAAAACCCTAACTTTATCAATCTTAATCTTGAATAAAGATTCTATTTCCTTTTTTATCTCTGTTTTATTTGCCTTTTTATCCGCCTTGAAGGTAATGGTGTTTTTGGATTCTATCAACATTACTGCTTTTTCAGTTACGAGTGGTTTTAATTGAATGCTCATTTTTTTAATACCTCTGGAACAAGAAATTTAGAAAATTCTGGAAAAATATTTTTCCCATATATTAATCTTGAAAAGCATTCACCTTCTAATCTGCAATCTTCCATGGCTCCGTGGGGTTTTCCCTCTGTAACTACTTTATTTTTTTCCATCATCATTCTTTCCTCTTTCATCCCGCACAACTCTAAGATTTTACTTAAATTCATATCACTATGTCCATCCTTTATAAGGAATTTTTTATTTATCTCTTTATATTTTAATTGTGCAATAGTATGCAAATCAAGAGCCCTATAATGATAAGTTTTTTCTAGCCCATATTTTTCAACCCGAATATTCAACCAAGATAAATCAAACTGTGGATTCTGGCATATGAAATTCTTAATTTTCCTTTTACTAACCCATCTTAGGAAATTCTGTAAGAGTTTTTTTTGACTTTGTCTTGAAACATCTCTCAATTCCTCCTCTATTTTTCCTGTAATTTTTAGTGAACCTTCAGATATAGTATCTTCATCATCAATTCTTGCTTCTTCTAAAAATTCTTCTTTGGTTTCCAAATCAATTGCTCCGATTTGCCAAATACCGCAATTAATCATATCAAGTCCGCTTGTTTCCAAATCTAATACAATCATTTTAATTTTTCCTCCAGATCTTTTATCGCCTGTTCTGTATAAATCGTGATTCTTCCAGGCCCACCTTCTGCAAGATCATAAATTCCAAGGTTTTCTGTATTTTTCACAGATAAAGCTTTTGTTTTCATCTTTTCATTTTTCCCCAAAACAATAAGAATTCCAAGATTGGATTTGTATTTCCTGCCCCTTAATTTTCCTTTTCCGCTCCTTACTTCTTTCTTTTTTAAAGATATTTCAAAAACCTTTTCTCCTAGTATTTTTTTCATGCTTTCCAGAAGTTCTTTTACCTTTAGTTTAGTTATCTTTGATTCAACTAAGATAGGTAATTTCCCAAGGTCTTTTTCCTCTATTCTATCATATCTTGAAGAAACCTGTTTTTTATCAGCTGTTGCGCTTAACGCAGATATAAATGCAATTTTTGTCTCTTTCTTATTTATCTTATTTGTATTAATCATGGCAATAACTTTTGGAGGATGTGCTCTTCTTCCACCCCTTGTGGAAGAAACTTCTGCACCCACCCAATTAAACTGGCTTCCTCTTCTGGTCATTATCTTTCGGGGAATTCTTGACATTCCTCTTCCATAACCGCTTCTCCATACATGTCTTCTGTGGACAATTTTTCCAGAAGCAGCGTGCTGTTTTCCTGCAACAGGGCTCGGAGAATAAGGCTGCCTTGTTTTTCTCGCTTCTAAAAATTTAAAGATTATGTCTTTTCTTATTGGATAAGAAAAAAATCTTGGGAGTTCTATTTCTTTCGCTTTCTTCCCGTCAATGCCTAATATTTCTGCTTTCATTTTTCCAAGTCCCCCAATAGTTTATTTAATTCAGAATATCTTGCTGTCATCTTAATTCTATTAATTCATAATTTTTTTTAATTTGTTTTTTAGTTCCTCTAAGAGGAAATGTTACCAGCAATTGTCTTTTTGCAGGACCTTGTACAGAGCCTCTTACAATAAGGTAATCTGTGGCTATGTCCCCGAAATTTTTTATATTTTTGAATTTTCCTTCTGCTTTTCCAAGATCAATTACGTTACTGTTATATGTGACTCTGGTAAACATCCCTAACTGGCCAGCCATAGGAGTTCTAAAAGTAACTCTTGCAGGATGCCATGGCCCAAGAGAACCAGGGCGTCTTACTCCTTTTTCTGCCTTGTGAGATCTTAGGGTTATGCCAAACCTGGCGACAGCTCCGGAAAAACCCTTTCCCTTTGTCAGTCCGCGAATATCTACAATCTGCTTCTTGTCAAATGTATCAAAGATTGTAATCTCTTTTCCAAGATTTTCTTTGGCAAAATCAAGCTTTTCCTGAAGAGTTCCGGAAAGGCCAATTTCACTTAAATCAGGAGTTTTTTTCATCCCTGTTTTTTTAACCTGCGAATAGCAGATAAGGCTTAAGTCATCATAATCCTTTACATCTTCAATCTTTCCAGGTTTTTCCTTTGATAGTTTGACTTTGGCTTTTAGTTCTTTATCAATATGTTCTGAAAATATCTCTGTTTTTACCTGCCCGTTCTTGTAAAATCTCACAGAAAAAATCTTCATGGGTGGGCATTCAAGAACTGTTGCCGGGATAACGATTTCTTTGCCCTTTGTCATAGAATTGGGGGTATCATCTTTTACATAAGCAGAAACCATGCCTGCTTTATAACCTATAAATCCCTTCAATATTTTTTTAGAATAAATAGAACCCCAGTTAACTCTGGGCAAAAACTTCTTAGCCCTTTTTCTGGGCCAAAATTGTAAACTTCCCTTTCTCGGTCTTCTTATTGTAGCCATTTCTCGCTGTGTTTGCTTTTGCGGATAGCATTTTAATCCCTGGAATGAATTAGAAAGAAAAAATGGGTATTTAAAGGTTTTTAATAGAATTCACGCTTCAAATTCTTTCTCAAATTTCATGTATTTGCCGTCAACTTCTGCAGTCCTGATAAGTCTGCCTTTTCTTTTTGCAAGCTCTCTTATCTTTGCGTAATCTGTTTCTCCTTTTGGAATAATTATGTCTTTGATTACAAATGTATGCTCAACAACTGCTTTTTTGCAATCTGGCAGATCCCACAAAAAACCATCTTTTGCTGCTTTGTAATATTTTTCATCAAGCTCTAACTGGCAGAATTTATCATCAATTTTATTTTCCCCTTTTCCAGGTTTTGGGAGCTTGGATTTTATTTTTAATTTGATGCCAGAACCTTCTCCATTTAAAAGAAAATAGTAAACTTTAGGAGCAAGCTCATTTACCTGTTTGCTAGTTAAGCCTTTTACTTCGTAAACTATTTTGCCCTCTTTTTTCTTTCCAGATAACCCCGGAAGCTCTTCTTTGCTCCAAATATTTCCATCAAAAACCACATCACCTAAATCAGCAGCAAACAAAACAAGATCATTTGCGAATTCGTAACTTGTCTTAATCTTGATATTTTTTGTTTTCCAAAGGCTCAAAAGAGCCCTTTTTCTGTATTCGCCTTTCCCAAATCTTATAAGCTGCCTATGAACAGATTCATCTGCTTTTCCTGTGAAAATTTTCTTTATAAAATTCATAGAAATTTTTACTCACAAACCTTTATAAATTTTAACTACTATTCCTTAATTAATGACTAACATAAATGAACTCTACTTTGAAAAGGTAATGACTGCCATAATTTTAATATTCTTATTTGTCCTGTCTTTTCTCTTGATAAAGCCAATTTTGCTTGCCATAATCTTCGGCCTTATTCTTGCATTTGTCTTTACGCCAGTTTATGAATGGCTTTACAAAAAAACAAATTCAAAAAATCTTTCTGCATCAATAATCATAGCAGTCCTTATAGGGGCAATTTTTCTTTCTATTTGGTATTTGACCCCTATCTTGATAACACAATCCTTTAAGATATTTCAGGCAACATTACAGATAGATTTTGTGAGCACTTTAAAAGGTATTTTCCCTGGCTTTTTTTCCTCCCCACAATTTTCTAATCAAATTAGTTCTGTATTTTCCTCTTTCCTGACAAACACGTCCAATTCGATAACAACTTCTCTGACAAATATCCTTTTGGATCTTCCTGCACTTTCCATGCAGATTCTGGTAGTTTTATTCACATTTTTTTTCGTCTTGAGGGACAAGGAAGAAATTTCAAATTATATAAAAAGCCTCCTTCCATTTCCAAAAGAAATTGAGAACAAGCTCTTCAAATATTCATCAGAAATAACAAAGTCAGTTCTTTATGGTCAGGTGTTAATAGGAATCTTGCAAGGACTTATCGCAGGTCTTGGATTCTTTATCTTTGGAGTCCCAAATGCCTTATTCCTTACCCTCCTGGCAGCTCTTTTTGGTATTCTTCCTATACTTGGAACTCCCATAGTCTGGGCTCCTGTTGCCATCTATATGTTTTTAGCAGGAAATAATGCAGGTGGATGGGGTGTTGTTGTCTTCGGAGTAATTTCTTCAACAATAGATAACATCTTAAGACCATGGTTTATTGCAAAAAGAACAAGCATTTCTTCTGCCATAATTCTTATATCTATGATTGGTGGTTTGTTCTTCTTCGGGCTTTTGGGATTTGTCATTGGGCCTCTCGTAATTGCTTATCTTCTGATAATTCTGGAATTGTACAGAAAAAAACCAACAGGTTTGATAATACAGGAAGATTCTAAAAAATAAATTAAATAACTATAAAAATAGATTTTTCTATCTATAATTGTAAAAAGGCAAAATAGCCTTTATTAGTTAAAGAATGATATTAAAGACAAAAATAAAGAGATGGTCTGCAGGACTTCATGTTGCTATGTTAAACGTGGAAACCGCAAAGGAATTGGGATTGCAAGCCCAGGAAATGATTCTAATTAAAACAATTTCAAAACATCCAAAAGAGACTACAGCCATTCTTGACATAATTGAAGATGAACTAAAGAAAGATGAAATTCTTTTTACTTCTGAAGTGGTTTTAAAATTAAAATTGAAAAAAAACCAGAAGGTAGATATCAATCTTGCCCCTGTTCCAAAAAGCGTCGATTTTATTAAGAAAAAACTAGAAGGAAAGAAATTATCAAAAAAAGAAATAGAACAGATAACTGTTGATATTGTAAATGACAGGCTTTCTGAGGCAGAGATAGCACTTTTTGTTGCGGCAATGTACAAGGTTGGGATGAGCACAAAAGAAACTGTTTATCTTATAAATGCAATAATAAAAACAGGAAATAGATTTTCTTTGAATAATAAATTTGTCGTTGATAAACATTCAATCGGTGGGGTTGCCGGAAATAGGACAACCCCTATAGTTGTTTCTATATGCGCTGCAGCAGGCCTGACATTCCCAAAAACATCATCAAGGGCAATAACAAGCGCTGCAGGAACAGCAGATGTTATGGAGACAATTGCCCGCGTTGAATTCACAATAAAAGAACTTAAGGAAATCCTGAAGAAAACAGGGGCATTCATTATCTTTGGCGGCGGTATGGGATTGGTTCCTGCTGATTCTAAGATAATCAAGGTGGAAAAAGCCCTGAATATAGATCCAAAATCACAGCTTATTGCTTCGATAATGTCAAAGAAATTCGCTGTTGGAAGCAAGTACATTTTAATAGATATTCCTTATGGAAAAAGTGCTAAAATCCAAACAAGAAAAAAAGCAGAAACTCTGAAAAGAGAGCTTATCACGCTTGGGAGATATTTTAATAAAAAAATAAAGCCAATAATAACAGACGGGAGCCAGCCAATCGGAAATGGTATAGGGCCTGCGTTAGAACTTATGGACATCATAAAGGTTTTGGATCCAAAGGTTAAAGGACCAATAGATTTGGAAAAAAAATCCTTGTTTTTAGCAGGAAATCTCTTTGAATTAGCTGGCAGGGCAAAAAAAGGAGCAGGGATTGCAATGGCTGAAAAAATACTTTACTCTGGAAAAGCATTTGAAAAATTTAAAGAGATTGTCAAAGCCCAGCATGGAAGCCTAAGAAGAATAAAGTACTCCAAGTTAAAGAAAGATATTTTATCAAATAAAACAGGAGAAATAAGAGAGATAGACAACAGGAAAATGAACAATCTCGCAAAAATAGCAGGTTCACCAATTGACAAATCAGCAGGAGTCTACCTATATCATCATGTTGGGGAAAAAGTGAAAAAAGGAGAAAAACTTGTAACAATCTACTCTGAGACAAAAACAAGGCTTAATGAAGCAGCCAAGTTTTTTTGTGATATGGTTCCAATAAAAATAAGATGATTGTAATAGCATAAAAAATAGATTAGAAGTTTATGTTAAACTAAGAATAGCCCACACCTTTAATTTTATAGTTTTATTAACAGCTTAATAATATAACAGGAACTCCTTATCCCCTAAACTCTAATCTTATTTAATACCAGGTTCTGACTTAAAAATAACTTTCTTTTCTATCGTCTTTAAAATAATCATATTTTTAAACTTTGAAAACTCCATTATTCTATGAAATTGAAAATAAACTTTCAATTCATTCGCCACAGGAGTGTCAAATGAAAGAAGCAGAGTATAAAAAGAAAATAGTTGATTATCTTAAGAAAAACCTGAAAAAAGGCTACCCCCTCGAATCCCTGAAGTGGGCATTGGTAAAACAAGGGTATTCGAGAACTATTGTTGACCTTGCAATTAAGGAAGCTAATGCAGAGCTTGCCAGAGAAGCACCTGTTCTCAAAGAGAAGCCTGTTATAACCCATGAAATAATCGGAGAAGACGATAAGCCTGTGCAGAAAAAGTCCTGGTGGAAGAGATTTTTCGGTTTGGATTAAGATTTTATAAAAAAAACTTTTCTCTTAATCTAATAAACTCTCTATTTTCTAGATTCATTCTTTTACTTAAATAAGATAAAGTATATCTTCCAAAAATACTGGAAGCTATATATAGGGTACCCTCAATATCTTTTCCTTCTGAAATTTTTTCTATCCCATTATAAACCCCGGGAAAGCTCGCAGCGTCAAAAAGAGAGACACATAACATAACCCCTGCAAATCCTATTTTATCACTAAGACTAATTTTTTGTCCTAATAATCTATTTTTATCATCCTCGGATTTAATCGCTCTATAATAATCTATTCCCAATGAGCCAGGAATTAGAGGGGTTGTTAATTGTTTAATTAGATTAATTAATTTACTCATTTTTGTTTTATCTTAAGCACCCTTTTAAATCTTATGAAAGACACGCCCCCGCCAAAACCCTATTAGAAGTAATACAGTTAGGGGAAAGCAGATATGAAGTTTAAGCATAAACTTCTTGTTCAGATCCTTTTATAAAATTCCAATCTAGCCTTATAAGTTGCTTAACGGCAGGGTTATTTGTATTAAGTTTGTATAAATCTGATTTTCCAACTCTTCTAGTTTTTACAACAATATGGTTTTTTTCCAGATTACTCCAGAAAGTTTGAAGGGTCGAATAGCCAACCCCTGAATTTTTCGCTATTTCTGTTAGGGGGTAATCGAATAGCTGGTAAGTAATAAGAAAATCCAATACTTTCATGACGGGGTTACTACCAAATATTTCAATAAATGCCGAGTTTCTTTCCTTTTCCATAAAATCTCTTAGCATATTACATTTATAAATATTCCTATTTATGTTTTTATATTATTAATATAGGAATATTTAAATATTAACCAAGATTATCTTTATCATGGAATTTGATAGTGAAGATAAGATAAAAGCAACCATTCTTTATCACCTAAGAAGAAAGAAAGTTATTGGCGGAGTTCATACACCTTTTGATACGGTTACAAAAGGATTTCCGTCTCATATAGGAAAAAATGTTAAGAAAATGGCTGAAGAACTTATTAGAAAAGGGTATATCCTGAAGAAAATCACAAACTATGGTTTGCATATCAGCCTGAATAAGGATAGATTAAAAGAAATCGGAGAATTCATTAAGAGAATTCTTGGTCATGATTTCTAATGTTTTCTTCACCCCGCCAAAACCCTATAAAAAATAATACCTTCAGGATATCTTTTTTGATTTAAGAGACTTCACAATTTTAAGATATTTCTCCGCTGAAGATATATGTTTTTCACAATAAAGAGCTAATTTTTTCTTTTCTTTTATATTTCTAGTCTTTTCAAAACAACTTTTACAAGTCCATCTAAATTTTATCTTCTTATTTCCACAAACACACTTATCAGAGACATAGACTTTGAAAACTTTATTTTTCTCTTTTCTGTTCATAAAGTATTATTATGTTTTCTATTTTAAAGATTTTACGCCCCCGCCACGCCTGTATTAAAAGTAATACATTTAGGGGAGAATTAATCATATATAGTCATATTAGGACTACAATCAACACCAGTTAACACATAAGTTGGTTCTTTTTTCCTTTTGAGAAGTTTATGAAATAAAGGAAAGTTTACATTAAAACGCAACCCATGAATTCCATAATTTGTTATTTTTGCTTCTTCTTCATTTTTTAATACTATTCCATCTAATCTTTCTGTTAACCCTCTTCCTTCTTCTAAAGACTGGACAAGGTTGCTTTCTTTCATTAGCTGAGCCATTCCCTTTAAAGTTCCATTAATTTGAAGTCCCATATATCTTTCAATATCGGTTAAATCCACATATTCCCCATGTGCTTTTTCAATTTGTGAATAAAGAAAATTAAATAGCTCTTCCTTTTGTTTCAATGTTAGTCCTCGTTCGGATATTTCACTCAACCTTATCATTGAATTTTCATAAATCTTCCATTTATAAATATTATGAATTAACATTCGATTCCTCTCCAGAGAATCGAACACGCCCCCGCCACGCCTGTATTAAAAGTAATACATTTAAGAGTTCTTTCTATAACTCAATATTAAGTAAGTAGGATAATTAAGTTGGGGGATTAATCTTTCGCTAAAAGGAAAATCACTATGTTCTTCTAAAATTTCTAGTTTAGCTTGTTTTAATATTGAAGAATTAAGGTAGTCCATTAAAGTATGGCCAAATTCAGATAATTTTATTTTTCTATTGAATATATAAGAAGTAACTTTTTTCTGTTTGTAGTAATTATGCTTCTTATCATTTATATGCCCTTCAATTAAATTTCTAAAAGGGTGTTTTGTTAAAATAAGTATCTGGGCTCCTGGTTTCGCAACTCTTATCATTTCAGTAATCGCTTTAGTTACTTTACTAGAATTTTGTAAAGCATAAGTACTTGTTATAATATCAAAAGTATTTGATTTATAAGGGAGTTTATCCATATTTCCCACCACAAAATTTCCCTTTATCTTTTTTCTAATTATTTCTATCTCTTTTTTGGAGATATCTATGCCAAAAACCTTTGCTCCTTTATTGAGATAATACTTAGCATCAGCTCCAGAGCCACAACCAACATCCAACAGATTTTTATCTTTTAGAGAGCTTTTTATTAAGGAATGAGTGTGTTCTCTTGTTTTTGTCTCTAATTTTTCCGTTAATTTTTCATATTTTTCTGCGAACTTATCATATTCTGCCATGCAAAACTAATAAGATTAAATTACTTAAAAGAGTTTCTTTTCCTTCCTCACACGCCCGTCTGGAGAATCGATCACGCCCCCGCCACGCCTGTATTAAAAGTAATACAGTTGGGGGTATTTAATATAACCCCCATTTATTTATTTTATTAGAATACCCTATTATAATCTCCAATTTTTTTGGAATATGCTTTGGTTCTAAAAAATAACCAGTCATTCTTGCATGCCCCTCTAAAATTACCATTCTTGATTTTTTATTCTTAGCCACAAAGATCATATCTGGTAATTTCTTCCCTTTTTTAATTTTAGAAAGAATCTGCTGAAATCCTTCATTATCTACATTAAAAATCTTTAAACCTTTTTGTACATTTTTTGAAGCCTCAGAAGGTAAGCGTGTTTTATTTGATAGTTCATTCCAATAACTATAATTAATATATTTTACATTTTTTAATTCTTGTCTTTTAATGAACGCCTTAAACCATTTAACATTATTTGGGAAATTTTCAAATAAATCCCTATTCATTCCAAATCCCCTAACTTTTCCCAATAGCTTTCTTCTGAATTGATTCTCTTTCCTATCTTTTAAATTTGGATGGAGAATTATCTTCTTAGATTTATTTTTTAATGCCAAAATTATCGGTTTTCTGAATCTTTTTGAATTTATTTCTGATTTCAAAAAATTAGTAATAACTTCATCTTCGGTTATTTGATGTAATATTCTCATAAAAATAATAAAGATTATGATATTATAAATTATTTGACTGTAACACAAAATATTGACGCCCCGCCAGAAGAGTAGGGGGAGTAGAATTATACCCTTTTTCTTGTAAAATCTATTATTGTTGGCAGATTGATTAAATAATGCCAACCTGCATATGAATTAGTAAATTTGAATCTGAATCCCTCATTAACCTTTGCGCCTGAAACTCCTTCATCAAAAACAAAGGACGGATTTATTCTATATCTCTCACCATTACCTTCCACCATTCCCCTATTCATCAATAATCCAAAAATTTTCTGATACTCTTCACCCAATGTTTGTTGTGCTTCCTTTGAGCTTAATATCCTTCTAATTGGTTTTATTCTCCATGGTCTTTCTATACCATAACCTAATAAGAAATTCCTTATTGGATCGAGTACGCCAATATCTGAAACCCCATTTCTCTTGAATCTTATCAACTCTCTTCTTACCAACTCTGATTTTATTTCATTAGAGATGTTATTACACTCTTCTTCATTATAAATTGGAATCATCCTCAGATGAGCATATGCTCTTCCTGTTTCAAATAAATGGAGTGCTTGTGGTTGTATATAATGGATACTAATATTTGGAGGAAAATTTTGTGGTTTTCCAACAGGTGTCGACGATAGTGATACTACGACATCTATATCTGAATCTTTTCTATAATAACCATTTACATAAGAACCATAGAGATAAAGGGCGTTGACATCTTGATTATCTAAAATACTCCGAACACACGCCTCCAAATCCCTATTCATTTTAAAAATTAGATTACGGCTTCAATTTTAATGCGTCAGTTGTCTGAATTCTATTAAATTGTTCAGGAGAAACAGCCTCACCAGATATAGTTAAAGTAATATAACTTTCTACTGAACCAAAATACCCGCCTCCAACAAGACGACTGCTATATTCTAAGCCTCCGATTCTTCGACCCTCATTATCAGAAATTAATAAAGAGGGTGATGATGAACCAAGAATCTGCGGTAGTTCGTCCATTCTTATTCCGGGGATTATTGGCTTTTTATCTAAAAGACCTTCCAACATCCCTAAGAGATTATTTGTAACTCTTACTTGAGTTTCTACAGCTGGTTCGCGTATCCTTTCAATAACTTCCACATTTCTTTTTCTAAAAAATCCTTTTTGAACAATTTTTTTAGCTTCTTTATCTCTTCTATAACTATTCAAATTATATACTCTCTTAATGTCATCAAATCTACATTCTGGCATAAAAATTCCATAAAATCCTAGTATTTAAATCCTTCTATTTTGTCTTAATTCAGAAGTAATACACTATTCTTCGATTCCGCGGGTGGGAATCGAAACGCCCCCGCCAGGAATCGAACCTGGAGGCCCGTAAGGGCCCGGTTAACTTGCCCCTTTTTCTAAAAAAGGAGATGGTGCGGAAGAACATTGGTTCTTCTGGACTCAAGACCGGTGCAATACCATTATGCGACGGAGGCATTAA
>JBBTAB010000048.1:0-1862 GCA_038044425.1 Nanobdellota archaeon
AATAAATCATGGAAAAGTATTTAAATAAGTCTTATCAATTTTTAATATGAGAGTTAGAAAAATTAGCGAGGTTATAGGCCTAAAAGCTTTCACAGATTCTGGTGACTTTTTCGGGCAGGTGGAAGAGGCAAATCTTCTTGATAATAAGATAGACGGATGGCGTGTAAAGGTAGGCGGAAGCGTGACTTCTTTGGTTGGCGGTGCCCGTGGAGTGATAATTCCCCACCAATTTGTAAAGGCAATCAGCGATGTTTTTATAATCAACAAAACAGCATTGCCAACTAGCCAGGAAGCTGATTTTGAAGAGATTCCTGCGGATTTGATGTAAAATAGGCGGAAGTGGTTTCTAATATAACTTTAAGAAATTTTTCCATACTAAATTAGTTTATTAAAAGAATAATTCTACTTTACAATCCTTAAACTTAGAAGATATTAATTAACAATCTCTTTCTTCTTTTAACCCCTGATATTTTTATGTATAAAAATATTTAAATACGCTCTGAGACTTTATAACATATTAAAATGGCAGTACAAGAAACAATATTACAGAGTTGGATAGTTACCAAATTCATATTGCCCTTTGCTTTAATCTTTTTTATCTTATTTGGTATTCTTGAAAAGACAAAAGTCTTTGGAGAGGACAAGCATAGGTTAAATGCCCTCATATCTTTTGTCGTTGGCCTTATTTTTGTCGGCACTGTTTTTCCAAAACTTGTCGTTGAGAACCTTATACTTTTCCTGACCATAGCAATTGTTGTAGTTTTTATAGCTCTTTTATTATGGGGATTTATTATAGGTTCAGAGCCAAAAGTTTCTGGCAAACTCCAGGGAGTTGTTGCAGGAGTTGTGATAATTGCTGTAGTCATAGCATTGCTTTGGGCATCTGGCGTTGAGGGAAATTTCTTTGATTTCTTATTCAGGTCGGGCTGGAGCACTGAGTTCTGGACAAATGCAGCATTTATCGTTGTTGTTATAGCCGCAATAGTTCTTGTTGTTGGTGTAGGAAAAAAACCTTAAACTTTTAGAGAGTTAATTTTAATATATTCTTATAGGGTTAATTTATAGATAATTTCACGAATTAGTAATATAAGTAGAGAACACCCCCTAATCTAACCTCCTTTCTAATAAAAATCAGATTCTATACACTTCATTCGTTATATTAAATTCCCGAAACATATTTAATCAAAAACCCGGTTTTTTCAAAAATAGTTTTCTATACCCTACTCTCGAAAACTATTTAAAGAATATCTGATAAAAAGTTATATGCTTGAAAGTCTTTTAAGTTTTCAGTTTGGGGGATTTTATGGCGGTAATATCGGAAGCCTTTTGGCAACTTGGGAGCAGGCAGGAGTTTTTAGCTATGTTCTTCCGTTTCTCCTGATATTTTCTATTGTCTTTGGTATTTTAATGAAGACACAAATTTTCAAAGATAACAAGGGATTGAATGCCATTATCGCCCTTGTTATAGGCCTTCTGGCTTTGCAGTTTGAACTTGTTCCTATATTTTTCTCAGAGATTTTTCCAAGAGTAGGTGTTGCTCTTTCAGTCATACTTGTATTATTGATTTTAGTAGGACTCTTCTTCGACCCTAATAATAAATTTGTTGGATATGGTCTTTTGGGTGTTGGAGTTATCATTTTCTTAGTGGTTCTCACAAAGACAGCTGGTTATCTTGGCTGGTATACTCCATATTGGTGGTATGCAAATTGGCAAGAAATTCTTATATATGGTGGAATCTTTGCAATTATTGCCGCGATAATAGCTTCTGTAGGACCATCCAAAACAATACCTAATTACAGGCCAATCTTATTTGGTGAACCAGGGAAATAAAATCATCTCTTAGAACTCTTTCTCGTTGTCTT
>JBBTAB010000049.1:0-7915 GCA_038044425.1 Nanobdellota archaeon
TACGGCGGAAAGAGATAAGCCTACCTCTTATTTATTTTTTATTTTACTTTAACTTTATTCTTTTTTACATTATTTTAATTAGGACTCTGTTTTCACGAAGATGACCTTAGTGAACAGAAAACATTTTTAGTAGAAATTGGTATGCAAGAAAGGATACAAATTCTTAAAAAGGAGTTCTATTTAGAAAAAAGATGACAAGAGAAACCCCTCTTTATGATGCAATTGGAAAATATCTGGTTGGCAAAAGATTAAGGGGATGTATGAAAAGAGGCGAATCAGAACAAGAATATACAGTTCTTGGATACACCCCTTTTGGAGATGCAGAAGATCTGGTTTTAAATATAAGAACAATAGATGGGCGGGAGCACAAAATATCTTTGATAGAACATCTCTCTGACATTTTTGATATTAATGGAGAAGGATTTAGTGCACAAAGCTCACCTAAGTTAAGACCAACCTCCTTTTCCAGACCAGACCCTATAAGAGGGATTAACGACTTGATAAGAGAAGAATAATTTTTCTTCTAAAAATCTCCTTTTCCTTATAAAAACTTCGCACAAGATGTATTCTACGTAGTTCTGTAAAAAGATATCAGACGTTACTCCTATAGAGTTTTCGCACATATTTATTATAATAGAACCCTCAATTACATTGTGAAAATTATAATCTGTAAAAATTGCAAGAAAGAATCCCCCCATCATGCTAAAGAGTTATGTTATAGATGTTATAAAAAAATTATATGGAAGTTAAAAAATGGAGTTTGTATAAAATGCAATCGTGAAAGACATATCTCCGCAAAAGGAATGTGTGGAACTTGTTATGGTAAGACATTTCACAGAAAATCAAAAGAGGCTTATCAAGCCAGAAAACTCTATGGTATAGATTATGACACTTGGAAAGAAAAAACAAAATCATGCATTATCTGTGGGTTTGATAAAATAGTAGATTTACATCATCTTGATAAAAACCACAAAAATAGAGACAATAAAAATTTAACTGGATTATGCCCAAATCATCACAGAATGCTGCATAAATCAGAGCATAGGACCAAGACACTTCTATTGCTCAAAGAAAAGGGGTTTCAGGTTTAAATGGTCATAATTAAGTGCAAAAATTGTGGAAAGGAATCAGAACATCAGGCAAAGGGCATGTGTATTACCTGCTATAAAAAATTAGCATGGAAACCCAAAAGATCAATTTGTAAGAGATGTGGTCGGGAAATGTTTTTACATGCAAAAGGCTATTGCCCGGGGTGTTATAATTTTATTTTTCATTTAAAGAAGAATAGAGAGATTACTTATAGAAAGTATCATAATATTGACCCCGAAACATATTATAAGAGATTATCAAACGGATGTATTATTTGTGGTTTTAGAGATGTTCTTGACTTACATCACTTAGATGGAAATAAACAAAATAATTCTGAAAATAATTTAATAGCTCTATGCCCAAATCACCACAGAATGTTACACCATACGGATTTTAAAGAAGAAGTCACCCAAGAATTAAAAAATAAAGGGTTTATGATTAAAGAGCAAAGGGCTCATTATCATCCTATTTATAACCCAAATAGATAAAATGAACAAAGAAGAATTCCTCAAAAAGCTGGAGACAGAGTTAAAGATCTCCAAGAACTCAGAACACACGATCAGGAATTATTTGTCTGCAAACCAGAAGCTCCTGGAATTCTCAAATAAAAGCCCTGAGGCAATAGATCTGGATGATGTCAAGTCCTTCATGGCTGAAAACCTAGGAGCTCAGAGCTCTTCCTCCACGATTGTTTTTCTTGCTGCCATAAAATATGCTTTTTCAAACATCTTACAAAAAGACATAACTTCAAACATTAAAAGGCCTAAAAAAGAGGAAAGAATACCCACAGTATTAACAAAAGAAGAAGTTAAGACACTCATAAATTCCATAGATAACAAAAAGAGTAAACTTATGATATCGATGATTTACGCCTGTGGTTTTCGAGTTTCAGAGCTTCTAAATCTTAAAGTCAACGATCTTAACTTTACTGAAAAAATAGGACACGTGCGCCAAGGTAAAGGGCGTAAAGACAGGGTTTTCAACATTCCCGAATCTTTATTAAAAAGCCTGGAAAAACAAGCCAAGATTCAAAGTGAAAACAACCAAGAATATCTTTTCACAGGTTCAAAGGGCCGGCTTTCTTCTAGAAATATCCAAAAAATAGTGAGTAATGCCGCAAGTAAAACAGAAATAAAAAAATCCGTGCATCCGCATACTTTGAGGCATTGTCTTCATCCTAAAACAAGAATCTTTGTAAATGATGCAATTATTTCTGCAGAAGATTTACATTCAGATAAAAGTCACAGATATGTTAAGACAATAGATCTTAAAACAGGCAGGATAGTTAAATCTAATATTTCCAATAAGTTTAAACACCACACCAATAAGCTTCTTTCAATTTGGGCTGATGGTTATGAATTAACTTGTACTTCAGAACATACCTTATTCTCAATTTCTGATAAGGGAATTATTGAAAAGAAAGCGGGAGAACTTTCTCAAGGAGATAAAATAATTGGAATTAAAGAAATTTATCTTCAGGGCAGAAAAACCCAGAATCCAAAATTATGCAGATTTTTAGGGTATTGTTTTGGCGATGGGGTCGCAAATGAAAAAAGAAGAGGAGTTATTATTTTTGATAAAAATGTAGATTTTCTTAATTTTTATGGATCAATTCTGAAAGAAATAAAAAATAAAAAGCCTTTTATCAGAAAGAGGAAGGAAAGTAATTCATATGAGCTTATATTCTATTCTCTGGATTTTGTTAAATTCTTGAGAAATCTTGGAATGGACAAGAAAGCAAATATTAAGAGAGTTCCTAAATTTCTTTTTGGAGCAACAGAAGAAGAAATTAGAGAATTTATAGCGGGTTTTTATGATGCTGAAGGCAATAGCGGAACAATCCGTTTTTTTTCTACAAGCAAGGAAATGCTAAAAGACATACAAACCTTGTTGCTAAGGCTGGGAATAGACTCCCATCTTAATGAGAGATTTAGGAAAGTTAAGCTTCCCCAAGGAAAAATTGTTGATAATACAATCTATACCCTTGGTATATTGCACCTGCCAGATCAGCTTAAATTTAAATCTAAAATTCCAACGCTTAAAACTGTGAAAACAGAACCAAGATTTGTCGGAGAAAAACTTCCAGCGCAGCCATTTTTAAAAAAGATAAGGGAAATATGTAAAAAAAATAAAATTAATCTTAGCGGTGCACTTCAAAAAGAATCGGGAATCAAACATTTTAAAAGATACACAGGAAAAATCACGCCAACAAAAGAAACCCTGACCAAACTGGCGGATTTTTTTGGCAAATACCCCATATTAAAAAAAGAAGTGAGCATGATTAGAAGTCTTCTAAGTCTTGATAATATAAAATGGCTTAAGATTAAAAAAATTCGGGAAATTGAAACAAATTTAGAAGTTTATGACTTTACTGTCCCCAAACATAAAACATTAATAACTGACGGAATCCTTTCCCATAATTCTTTTGCGACGCATTTGCTTGAAAATAAAACAGATATAAGAGTTATACAAGAACTGCTTGGTCACAAAGATCTCAATACGACCCAACGATACGCCCATGTTTCTTCCGAGCAACTAAAGAAAGTAAAATCCCCGTTAGATAATCTGTAAAATGCAAATAGCAGGTAAACCTCTAAGAGTTAAATTAAAAGTAGATTTAACTAAGTATAATTCTAAGTGCAAAATTGGCTCCCTCGGATATACAGCTCCGGATGTAAAGCTAAGCATTTGGGGCTCTCAAGATAGATTTGTGGCAGTCAAATTTGATAATGGAGCCCAATTAGATGTTTTATGGGATAGTTTGGAAAGAATTGATAAGGTTCAGGAAAAGTTATGATAGGCTTTCACATGCTTTTATTGATAAGGAAAGATTATAAGAATTATTGTTTTAAAAAACTAGCCTTAATTATTCTTCTTTTATTGGCACACCGTCAGTTATATATCTCACCCAGCTTTCTAAAGAAACACCATCCCATGATCTTTGTTTAGGAGGATGAAATCCTTTCGGAAATACCTTCATCTTTCTTGCAACACTTGCCAGGTCTTTCCTCTTCTCTTCTGTGTTGAAAGGACATTCAGACCAGCTTGGAGTTTTTTCTGCCATTTCCATCTGGCACGGGCTGAAGGAGTCTGTTATTAATGCACATTGATTTCCTTCGGAGTCCATAAACATCCCATACATACCATTAAACCCATAAAATGGACATTTAGGTCTATCTTTTTGAGCATATGGTTTTAATTCCCTGCTTCCTTTGTGTGTTAGTAATTGTGTTAACAATCCCATGAGATATCTCACTTGATTGCCTTTTTAATAATTATTATACTCTAAGTCAACCCCTCACACGCTTCCCCATTCCCGTCTGCATCCAGGCCATGAATATCCCCCGCTGTTGGTTCGCAGTAATCAAAAACCATCTGGGCTTGTGCCTGTGTTGTAAAGTTTCCGCAGTTATAGGAATCAGAGCCACAAACATAAGTATTATCACCTAAAGAACCTGCGCTGTTATTATCCACTATATTATTTCCCCCGGCATTATCACCTCTTTTTCCGGAGAGGTAGCTGTTAATTAACAAGTATCCAGCACCGATTAAGATTATTATCCCGATTGCTATCAATATTATCTTCGGCCAGTTTGTTGGTTGTTGTGGTTGGGTGTAGAGGTAATGGGGCATGGAGAGGGGAAGATGGGGGAATATTTAAGAGTTATGGGGAATGATTAGAACATAAATTCTTTTATATTGTTTTATTTTCTCTAAACCAATGAAGATCAAAGACTTCCCAGAACAAAACCGTCCAAGAGAACGATTTCTAAAATTAGGCCCAGAAGCACTAAGTGATGCAGAGCTTTTTGCTATACTCCTAAGAACAGGGATAAGAGGAAAAATGATTGAGAAAGGAAAATATGAACGAGGAGAGAATGTAATTGAGATGTCAGATAGATTGATTAATGAATATGGTTTAGATAAACTATTTGAGTGTTCATTAAAAGAATTACAGAAAATCAATGGAATAGGTCCTGCAAAAGCTATGCAAATATTAACTATTGCAGAACTTCAAAAAAGAATTAATCAAGCTAAAAAGCCCGTAAAAAAGATAACCTGTGCAAAAGATGTTTTTGATTTATTTCATGAAAGATTAAAAGATAAAAAAGAAGAACATTTCTATATAATAATGTTAGACACAAAAAATAATATAATTGGTGAACAATTAATCAGTAAAGGTATTCTTGATGCATCTATTCTTCACCCCAGAGAAGTTTTCAAACCAGCAATAAAGAACTCAGCTAGCAAGATAATTTTAGTTCATAATCATCCGAGCGGAGATCCGAGTCCTAGTAATGAAGATTTGGAGATAACTGAAAAATTGATTAAATCAGGAAATGAAATTGATATTAAAGTTTTAGATCATGTTATTATTGGGGGAGAAAAGTGGTGGAGTTGGGTTGAGGATAAAAAAATTTAGCCAATCCTACAATAAGCTAATTTTCCCCTGAATTTCTTTTGTTCCCCTATAAAATGCTTCCTACATAGATAACTCCATCCCGAATCTTTTTTTCTCTTCCCTAAATCAGGATAAACTTCCTTAAATGCAAGATTTTTACAATTTAGATTATAATCGCATAAGGGTCTTCTCTTTCTGTTTACAATTTTGTACCTTATTGTACTTTCCATATTAAATAAAAAGGGCTAATCTCTAGCCCAAAATACCTTCGCTATGAAGGAACCAGCAACATGGCATTGGTTTATTTTTTCCATTTAGAGTCTGCTTGCACACATGGCATCATTTTTTCTTTGCAGACATTCTATTGATTCAAAAACCCCGTAAAATCATTAAAAAATCAAGACTGAATATTCGGAGAAGTTTTTGAAATTTCCTCAATAGACTTTAATGCTTCCTCAATTGCTTTAATCTGTTCATCCAGAACATTCCCTTTATTATTCATTTGTTCTTTTGAATTCTCAAATTCCTGCTTTGCTCTTTCAATCTCCAGTTCTTTATTCCTCTCTTCTCTTTTGATATCTTCCTGAATGTCTTTCTTCCAATTTTCCAAATCCTTCCTTAACTTTCCAATTTTTTGTTCTTTTCTTTTTGCATCCTCCTTGATATTGGATTTAGAGTTCATAATATCCAATTTCTTTTGAGTTAATCTTTCAACAATGCTATATCTGGACTGGCTTTCGCTCATGATTTTATCTAGCACATAAAATTTATATAATAGGGGTGTAAGTTTTTGGGTATGCAAGAACTTCAGCTAACCAGCATAGCTTACCTGAATTTTTCTCTTCTTTTTCTTTTCAGAAACTTCTAAAAAGTTATCTTCAGACAAAATACTTTCTCCAGTTTTTAATTCTAATTCTTTTCTTGCATTTCCCGCTACTTTTCCGCCCTCTTTTGCAGCGATTTTGTTTTCTTCAAAACCCAGAACATCTCTTGATCTAGCTATTCTTGTAGTTGACGCCTCCCCTAACATGCTAAAGATTAATTCTAAATCATCCATGTGATCTCTTAGATTCTCTCTTTTTAATTTCTTAAACTTCTTGTATTCTTCAACTGTTTTTCCAAATGCAGCTTTACTTATCTCATTAGTTAATATTGCAAATTCTATATCTTCTTCAACTCCTCTTTGTTTCCATTCGTCTGTTAGTTCTTGTCTTATTGCTATTCCTCTAAGCCTTTTTTCAATCCAATCTTTTGAATACCCCTTTAATTCATAAAGTTGCTTCATTCTCTCTTGTGCGAGTTCGGGATTTTCTATCTCTTGCACTCTTTCATAGCCAATTCTGGCAAGCCATCTTTTGAATGGTTCGGCCTTTTTAGAAGGAATTGATTGTATTATCCTGAAAATGCCTTCTGTATCTGCACAATCGGTTTCATATTCCTTTCCGTCTCCAGATTTGAGTTTCAGTTGTCGACAAAATGTCGATAACTCAATTCCACTAGTTTCCTGCTCTCTCTTTTTTAGTCTATACCAATAATCATTAGGGTCTGCGCTTTCAGTTAAAACTCCTACAATATCTATAACTGAAAAAAACCATTTATCTCCAACAAGCTTTCTTCTTATTGCCTTGCCATTAAAAATAGCTATATGTGTATCTTCTTTTTCCATTTTTATCGTAATTGCCTAAACTTTAAAGTTGTTTGCATGTGTTTTTCCCATCAAGATAAGTCACAATAATCTTTCTGCCTTTTTCATCCTCTGCAAGATAAGAATACAGCTCTTTTCCTTTTTCCAGATTACACCCCTCAACAACCAGTTTATTTATTGAGATATATGCAGTCACTCTCTTGAAAATTATTTTGCTTTTCCACCCTATTCCAAGAAATCTCCTTTTCATGTTCTTTTTAGGCACCTCATATATTTAAACTTTGTGGCGCCTAAATATTTATATATAAAAAACATCTAATATTCTTATGAAAATACAAAAAAGGTTTTTGAGGAAATACAGGGACAAAGATTATTACAAATATATGGTTAATATCCCGCCGATGGTTCTGAAAGAGGCAGGGATAAAGTATGGGGAAGAGGTTGAAATAAAATCAGAGAAAGGAAAGATTGTTTTGAGGAAGAAAAAGAAATCTTAATCAGGATTTTGAATTATGCTGTTGGTGTTTGTGGTGGGAGAATATATAAGAGTTTTTGTTGTGTTTTGCTTTAGGAAATAATAAAAAGATTAAATCTGTTAATCATTTATGGTTTATAGTGTTTATACTACAGAAAGTTTTAAGAATGAAATCAGCAATCTATCAGATTTTGATAAAAAAGTTATTCAGAAAATATATCAAAGACTTAAAGAAAACCCATATGCAGGAGATCAAATAAGATATCCTTTTTTCCGTGAGAAAAGAATAAAAGAAAAAAGAATT
>JBBTAB010000050.1:0-6831 GCA_038044425.1 Nanobdellota archaeon
AAATCTCTCCATCTAAATGTGGCGTTTCCCAGGTCAAATTGATTGTCAAAATAAGGGATCATAGAGCCATTTATGTTCAGGTGACTTACACTCAAACTGGAAATATTGTAAACATACATTGTTTGGGCAAAGATATTGCCACCAGTTATGGAAACCCCCCCATTCTGCCATCCGCCGTTGAACGTAGAATCACCAACAAAAGTCAGATTAGTCAGTGTTCTATAAGAAGTATTTGTTGTTGAGTCTGTCGTTATCCATGGAGCATTTGATACATTTGACGCATTAATTAAACCTAAGAACCACTGACCGCTTACATTGCCTGCTGTCTGAATATTTCCTGTTGCATTGATATTTCCAACAAATAAAGTTGTTATCCGATTTACCAGGCTTCCGAGAAAACTGAAAAAGCCGCTTGATGCAGAAACATTAAAGTTACCTAATGTGAGATTTGAATCTATATTAACCTCACTTAAATTTACCTGCGTTGCCCGAAAAGAATACGGAACACGTCCAAGCTGAGAAACGTCTTTAAGAGTTCCGTCACGATAATAACAGAGATAATATTGCTTGTCAAAATCTAGTGAACTTAAATTTCCTCCGCCTGAGCCGATTTGTGGCAAATAGATAGAAATAATCCCCCTTGAATCAGTCGTTTTCTGAACAGAATAATTATAGGCGATTGGTCCAAGGCAGCTTGCACTTGAATTCTCTGTTATATTAAATGCAAAGACAAATGTTCCTTCCTGTATTGAACCATTGGAATATGTAGCCTGAAGATTTATGTGAAGTGTATCATTGATTTCGGCAGCAGAGACTATGCCTGAAAAGAAAAAGAGAGATGCCAGGGTAATTAAGCTAAATAGAAATTTTTTTTCTGCTTTTCTTCTGGTTCTCTTACCTTTTTTCTTAAAAGGATATTTCTTGAATTCCACCTTTTTCTTGCTAAAAGAAATATACCATACGCTACCTGACATATAAAAATGAAGCCTGGATTAATAATAAAAATTAGGAACCATTTAGGGCCTAAAAAGGCGTCCTTTAGGCCTATTTCACTCTATTAGTTACCTTACTTTTTTTAATATGTAAGTAAAATATATTTCCCATTTTATCGTCGACAAAATAACTTTTTTCCGGATGTAAGTAAACTTTATAAAAGCGAAATGCCTTAAGTTATAGTAAAAAAGAGGAAAATGAAGCATCCCGTTAAGATATACTTAGATTCTGAAACACAAAAAAAATTATTGAAAAAGGCTAGTGAAACAGGATTTACAGGCCGTGGCGCGCTCACAAAGTTCATAGAAAAAATTGCTGCTGAAGATATTTGTTTTTTGGATGAAAATCTAAGAAAAATGCTCCGCATGCTATTCCCTGAGAAAATAAAAAGATTAGGATAATTTTAAATATGTAAAAATTCCTTAAAAATTATCATGAGCCCGTAGCTCAGCCTGGTTCAGAGCACTGCTCTTATAGGAGCATAATCCGTTAGGATTGTATCTCGCTGGATTGGTCTAAGTGAGGCAGGGGTCCTCGGTTCAAATCCGAGCGGGCTCATTTTTTCTTTAGTTAGTTTTAAAAACTATTTTTATTTGGGATGGGTAGGTTTCCTAGTGAAAATTAAACACGCTGAGCCCCGATAGTTCAAAAGGTTTAACAACCTAGAACTCTCGGTCCACAGGAATGCCCCGATAGTTCAGAGGCCAAGAATGCGGCCCTTTCACGGCCGTGACCCGGGTTCGAATCCCGGTCGGGGCGCTTTTTGATTTCTAAAAATATTTAAACGAAAACAATTTATAATATTAGGGGTAGTGTTATGGGTTGATTTCCCTAGCGTAATGTCGTTGCCTAATCAGCGACTCTACTCCCTTTTATAATAATCCAAGTTCTATAGTTAGATGTTCTGCCAAGGCATATAAAATTACTGCAATTCAGTGCAATTAATACTTATCTGGTCAATAACACAATAGGATTTTTCATTGCTCCAGACACTAAATTCATGATCTATATTTTCAGAGATAGATATAATAACATTTTCTGCATTATATCCAAGGTTTTTTCCTATTTCTGTATAATATTCACTCCAGGAACTGCAGACACCGCCTTCTTCTTTTAATTCAGAAAAGCTAAGGTCTTTACCAACATTTTCTACATTGTACTTATAAAAATCTGAAGTAATCTTCACCACACAGGAACCGGCATCTTCAAGGCTGGAATCTCTGCAGGAATTTGCAACATCATCTATCTCAGAAATTTCGTCCTTGCTGAATTGAGCCAGTATTATGGGGGTTATTAAAATAATTAAAACAAGTATAAAAACTACTAGTAGTGTGTTCAATAGTTTCAAAACGTCCCTGTCTTTCATAAAAGAAGCCTATTGTTGAGATATTTAAACCTTTCTATTTGTTATAATTGTATAGTGACAGCAAAATATGGTAAAAATTGGGAGGTTATTTTTTCTTGGTTTTTCCTGTTTTAACTTCTTCCTGTTTTTCCATATCAGATTTATCAATCTGAATCTTAATCTTTGGTGCTTTTATATCAGGAGCCTTTATCTCAGGTTGTCCAGAAATAATTGGATTTATAGAACCAGTTTGAGCTCCAATTTTGTTCCCCGTAAACTTTATCATATCAAAAAGGGATTTCTTTTCCATGAACAAGACAGTATTGGTCTCGTCATCCACATGGGTTTGAAGCAGCCCAAGGCCTCGTAAAAATCCTGTGCAATTCCAGACAGGCTTGCCATCAACTATATTCAAAAAAACCAAAACCTTCTCTATCTCATAAGCCATTTCCCTGTTGTGCATCTCATCTGCCAGAGTATCTTTCATTTCATCTATATCTAATTTTGTATTTTCCATAAGTGGCTTAGGAATAAATTTCTTATTTTCTATTGTCTTTGCCTTTTTATTTGGAGCTTTCTCGACTTTTCCATTAACTTTAAAGCTAAATATGGTTTTTTTCTTTGGGGAATAAAAATCAACCTGGGTCTCGTTTTTCTTTTCAGTAAAATCTCTTATAAAAAATAAGGAACAAAGGTATGCCTTAGGATCCTGTTTAATAAATTCCTTGAATTCCTTTGATTCCTTTACTCTTTTGATATAATGAGAAGCTTTCATTTTCTTTTTTAGTTTCTTCTTTCAATTAATTCTTTTATTTCCTTAATAAAATTATCTGTTTTAACATTATATTTTACTTTCCCCTCATGTCTAACCGCCAATGTATCTTTTTCTTGTTCTTTATCTCCTGCTAAAATCACCCAAGGTACCCTCATAATCTCAGCCTCCTTGACCTTTGAAGAAACAGGGATGCTTTCAAAATTAGAATCAATTCTTAAATCAGGAATGCTCTCTTCCAGTTGCTTTACTATTTTTTTTGCATAAGGAATATTTCTGTCTGTGAAGCTTAAAACTCTTACCTGGATTGGAGCTATCCATGCAGGAAGCCTTCCGTTTGTGTGCTCCAGGAGAATTGCTATGAATCTTTCCAAGCTTCCGTAAATAACTCTGTGAAGCATGATTGGTCTTTTTTTGCTGTTATCCTTGTCTGTATATTCCAATTCAAATCTATCAGGCATGGAAAAATCCAGCTGGATTGTGGAGACCTGCCATGTCCTGTCTAAAGAATCTTTAACATGAAAATCTATTTTTGGACCGTAGAAAGCGCCTTCTCCTTTGTTAACTTTATACTTGATCTTTAAATCCTTCAGAACATCCTCCAGTAATTTCTCGGCTTTTGTCCAAGCTTCATCTGTTCCTATTTTTTTTTCAGGTCTTGTCGAAAGCTCTACATGATCAAATTTTAGATTAAATTTGTTATAGAAGAAATTAATTAATTCAACAACTTTTTTTATTTCATCTTTTGTTTGTTTCTCATCAGAACAGAATAAATGCGCATCGTCCTGAGTGAATTGTATTAGTCTAAATAATCCAGATAATACTCCAGAGAGTTCAACCCTGTGGACAACCCCCATTTCTGCAACCCTGAGGGGTAAATCCCTATAGCTTTTTGGTCTTGATTTGTAAACAAGCATCCCGCCAGGACAATTCATTGGTTTTAACAAAAATAGCCTTTTTTCATATTCAGAGATAAAATTATTCCCCTTGTATTTATCCCAGTGCCCCGAAACCTTCCATACTTTAGAATCCATCATCTGCGGGGTGGAAATTTCCTGATAACCTGCTTTTCTGTGCTCTTCCCTCCAAAAATCTATAAGTTTGTTTTTTATTATTAATCCATTATTGTGCCAAAACACCATTCCAGGGGCAACTTCATTAAAGCTAAATAGGTCCATCTGCTGCCCAAGGATTCTATGATCATTCTCTTTTAACTTAGAGGTATCTAATTTAGATTTGGATATTTCTCTTAATAATTGGTTAGGATTATATATTTCTTCTTTCTGCTCTTGCTTTCCTTCTGTCCTGATTTCTCTGCTTAACTCAGAAAGAGGATGGCCTTTAACTTTAAGTTCAAATTCTTTATAATAACCAAAAGGAGCGCGGACAACCTTAAAGCTCTTTTTCAGCTCTTTTTCAGTTTCTTTGAGGATTTCTTCAGCTGTTTCAGGAGCAGCAAGATTGCTGGAAAGATGGGCATAAGGATATAATACGACAGATTTTATTTTTATCTGGCCAGCGATATCTTTTATATTTTCCACAAGTTTTTTCACAGATTCTTTGACAAGATCTCCTTTTTCAACAGCTGTAAGAATAACCAAAGACTCGCCGACTTTCTGCCCCTGTTTTTCTTTTTCTCCAAGGTCTGCTATGCTTTTCAGGGCTTTCTTCAATGGCTTAAAGTTAATGTAATCTACATGCAGACTAAGTATTTTCATGCTTTATTTAAGAGAAACAGCTTTAAAAAATATTAGCTTTGAATGAAACAATCCTTTTAAAGAGAGTTTTTCTCAGGGATTGATGGGCATTATTATTAAACCAGGTGATGTAATGAAGCCAAGACTAAAAAGACAGTTAAAGGTCGATGGATTTATGCATAAGCAATCAGGGTAAGATGTTCCCTCCCTCTGTCTGTATTTTCTTGCAATTTTTCTCGCCCCAACATTTAAGAGATTATCTATCTTTAACACAACGCTAAATGGCAGAGTTGCAGAATAAAGAGTCCCATCCAATAATCCTATAAATACCTGCTTTTCTGTTCTTTCTTTTTTCTCTATTTCTTCTAGAGAATGTCTGTAAAAAGAGAAGAGGTATCTTTTTCCTGGATTATCATATTGAAGAAATTTATAACCCTCAAATTGTCTGCTCATAATTTTACATTCTTTATCATAATAACCACTTTTTGATTCCCAGTCCAGATTATTCTCCGCATCTACAACATCTGGCTTTATACTCCTATCTGAAACAGTCCCATTTAAAAATTCTATATCAAATTTTAAATCGTTAAGTCTTCCGCCATATAAAGCCCTCGTCAACCCCTCATAAAATCTGCCCATTAAAGCTTTTCTTGTAGAAGCTGACGGATAAAATCCCTTAAAAGAAGACTGAAAAGGTAATATAATTCTTTTATGCACTGGTTCTAAAGTATGAACATAACTTGGAGCAACCCCCTCTAAGAGTTCCACCATTTTTTCTAGCTGCATTAGGCTGAGAGAATTTAATGATTTATAAGAATTTATGAACTTCAGACTTTGCTTTCTCCCTTTTTTTCTGGTGCTCTTTCAAGAAAGCATTTATTTTTTCTATTAAATATTTTTTTAATTCGCTTGTTAATAAAATCCCTTGCCTGTAATCTTGCTCAATCTTCTTCAGTTTTTCATCGTCTGGCTCAAAAAACATTTTTAGATACTGGAAACTAATATCAGCATCAGGATTGCCTCCTTTTTTTCTGTGTTCTTCCACAGTGTCTCTGCCTCCGGAAAACGCATATTTCCGAATCTTAGCCTCAACTTCTTTTGGGGTGTCTGTAAGAGCTATGTATGAGGTTTCATCACTTGAAGACATTTTTCCTTCGCCTTTAAGACTTGGGATAAAAGAATGATATGTAGAACTTAACTGTACAAAATCATGATCTTTATACCTGCTCCCAATATCTCTTGCAAGTCTTATATGGGGATCTTGATCAACGCCGACAGGAACAACAACTGGAAGCTTTCCTTCAAATTCATGAAGTTGCGGATGAAACATATCTGAAGCCTGGAGAAGAGAAGCATTTATCTTACCTGGACTAAGATCACCATAAACTGCCTTAAACTCATTAAAAGTCGCGTATCTTGAAAAATTTGAAGCTAATCTATAGTATGCATTTGATTTTTTTGCATTGTTTGACCTTTCACTCTGAAAATAAAAATCAACATTTTCTGGTTTAAGCCCGAGTGCAATGTAATTAACCAAATACTCATTTATAGCTATCTTTCTAAGCTCTTCAAGATTTTTTTGTCTTGCATTATAAGCCTCCAGGTCTGCAACAGCAATATAAATCTTGGCCCCAAGTTTCTGATAAAAAATCATCTGTAACGCAACTAGCATATGCCCAAAATGAAATTTTCCAGATGGCATTAAGCCAGTCATCATCACAAACTTCTTCTTCTGTTTTATCGCATCAAGAATTCTCTCAAAATCTCTATGGGCAAAAATTAATTTTCTTCTAAACAAAATATTTTCTAAAAAAGGGTCTGGAAGTTTTCCAATTGGTTTAATCCCAAATTCTTTTATCAATTTATGGTAGTCTATTTCCCCAGAAACTTCCCAGGGCGTTACCGTCATTTTTTTATCCATTTTACCTTAAAGCACCGTCATTTTTTAAATATATCTAACATTCCTAGTTTAAATCCAAAAACTTTTCAAAAGTTTTTATTTTCATATAAATGTTTATAAATAA
>JBBTAB010000051.1:0-3962 GCA_038044425.1 Nanobdellota archaeon
TCCTTCAGAAAACTTAATAAATGATTTTTCTTTTCTTCATTAATGGAAGAGGGGGAAATAGAAAAGAATATAGTCAATATCAACAAATCTGCTTTGGGAAAATTGCTGGTTGCATTAGCCATTATTGTTATAGTTGTTTATTTTTTAGCAGGAAGCTTAAAGCCAAAGAACAATAATCTTAATACAGCTCCTGTGCCTGGTTCTACATTTCTTACTACAGGAGATGATATATTACTAGATAATACAGGAAAGCCTTATGTTATTCTTTTTTCAACAACCTGGTGTCCACACTGCATATGGATAAAGGATACATTTGACAGTTTGGCGGAAGAAAATTTTTCAAGACAGATTAATCTGCAGCATTGGGAGCTTGATACAGGAGACAACATCCTAACACCTGAAATAGAGACTAAGGTTCCCGAGGACATATTGGACATTTATAAAAAATATAATCCAAAGGGTTCTATTCCTACTTTTTTATTTGGAGGAAAATATATGAGAATAGGAAACGGGTATGAAAGCAAGGGAAATTTAACTGCAGAAAAAGAAGATTTTAAATTTATAATAGGAAAGTTATTGGAATAAAATATGTTAAATAAAAAAAGTGATACAGGAAGGAGAGATAATTTTAAGGTTAAAAAAGTCCCAATTATGTTGCTAGAATCTTCTATTTTATCAAATATTTTAATTAAAGCTCCCTTTATATAAAAATAAAATGCAATACACATATACATTTTTATTAGCCTTATTCGGATTTTCCCTGGCATATCATATCTGGCACACAAAAACAAGAAAACAGCAATTAGTATGCATTCTTGGAAAAGACTGCAATAAAGCAATAGAAAGCGAGCATGCAGAAACTTTGGGGGTGGAGAATACTGTTCTTGGAATGCTCTATTATTCTTTTGTTATAATTGCCAGCTTAGTTGCCATATTATACCCTTTGGTTCTAGGGTTTAGTTTATTCTCAATAGGGGCTCTTATTTTAACAGGGGCTGCTGCTTTATTTTCAATATATTTAGTCTGCATTCAGTCATTTGTACTAAAACATTTTTGCGAATATTGTCTTGGCAGCACAGCAATCGTGTTTGCTATATTTGCTATCCTGTTGCTATAAGGACAATCGAGTGTTAAGGTAAAATCAAGTAGTTTATCTTAGGACTGTTATAATTATTAAAATAATCCAGCACATAAAACAAACTAATTAAGAAGTTTTATAAATAGATAAGTTAAAAATATATTATGGAAAACAAGCACGTTGGTTATATTTTAATCGGTGTAGCAATTTTACTCATAGTAATAATTTTTTTATTTCAAAATGCACTAAAAGAAGTGGTCGCTTCGACCTGCACCGCAGAAGAACATTCTGTCTCTTGCCCTATGACTGAGGGAATAAACCAGCAAACTTATTTATCTCTTGGCATTGTTGGTCTTCTTATAATCATTGGGCTCGTTCTCATATTTACAAAACCCAAAGAAAGGGTTGTTGTTAAAACAGTTAGGGAAAAGAAAAAGAAATTGGACTTAAGCGGTTTAGATGCAAAAGAAAAAGAAGTTATTAATATTCTTGAGAAAGAAAACGGGACAATCTTCCAGGCAGAATTAATGGAAAGGCTAGGAATAGGAAAGGTAGGAATTACAAGGCTTCTTGACAAGCTTGAGGCCAAACAGATAATTGAAAGAAAAAGAAGAGGAATGAATAATATTGTTGTCTTAAGGGACTAAGACCGCCCAAGTGTGGTCGGCCTAGAGGAATGAATAATATTGTTGTTTTAAAAGATTAGATTATACAGGTGAAACTAGTTTCATCAAAGCGGTTATATAATTGCTTTTTCTAGGATTTCTATGAAAAATAAAATTAACCTAAGAAAAAAAGTTGAAAGGAGGTTAGTTTATTAATGGATAGAAAAACCGTGCTGTGGATAGTTATAGCTATCTTGTTTTTAGGGGTTTTATTTGTTACATTTAAGGTAGGTGCTGGAACTTCAGCAAATGCAATAACAAACACTGCAAACGCCGTACAAAGTGCATCTTCTTCAGGAGCCATGGTGGGCGGATGTTAAGTGAAATGAAAAATGGAATGTTGTGATATGAAAAATAAAAAAATGGAAAACAATACAGAAAACAAAAAAGAAGAACACAAAAAAGCTGATTATGAGTTTTATGTGCAGCTTGCTATTATTGCCATCTTAGCTATATTGTTAGTTTACAATTTTGGGAAAATTACCAATAATGGAAATTCAGGAACAGGCCTTGCGACAGGAATCGGCAGTGTTTCTGCTTTGGACATACTGCCAAAAGGTGTCCCTGCAATATATGGCCAAGAATTAGGAGTTAAATATGACGATGTATCTGCGAGCAATGTAAGATTAGCTGAAGAAACTATGGCAAAATTAACAAAATATGAAGATATGCAGTTGAACAATGCAACAATGACTCGCTATATCAGAATAGGAAGCTCTATTTCATGCGAATATTGCTGCGGTGCTGAAGCAATTATCTTCTCAAACGGGCAAAGGGCATGTGGATGTGCACATAGTTATGCTATGCGGGGGTTGGCCAAGTATTTGCTGATTAATCATCCAGATATGACTGATATAGAAATCTTAAATGAACTTGGAAAATGGAAAGTTCTATTCTTTCCGGGAATTCATAAACAAAAGGCTGAAGCATTAAAGGAAAATGGCATTGATTATACAAATTATGTGAATCTTGCTTCAAATCTTTATAGGGGAGCAGAAAATCAGGCAACTACAAGCTCAAGCGGGGGCAGTCAGATGGTTGGGGGATGTTAATTTATTTTTATTTTATCCTCTTTCCTACAAAATAACAAAATGGAATGCTGTAAAACAAAAGAAAAGAAAGGGTGCTGTAAGGATCTTAAAAAAATGAATACAAGCAAAAAATCAAAGATTTCAAGAGAAAAATCAAATGAAAGCAAATAGGAAATTTTCAATCATTCGTATTCAGGAGAATCCAACTGAAAGGAGGAATCTAAAATGGAAAGAAGAATTGTGTTGTGGGTAGCTATTGGGGTATTATTTTTAGCAGTTCTCTTTTTGACATATAGGGTATCAAATCTAACTGGAAACACAGCTGCTGGAAGTTCTGGAAAGCTGGATACAACTGGCTGGACAGAGAACGAAATAATGAACTATGAAATGCATGGAACAATCCCAGCACGGGTTACGAATAGTGGCACATCAACCAGCAACTCAGGCGGAATGGTGGGGGGCTGTTAATATAATTTATCAACATGAAAAAAAGTTTAATTATCTGGATAGCAAGCATGATAGTGTTGGTCTTAGCGATATTCTTATTTGCAAAAAGTTCCTCTGCAAGCAGCTTTGAAAATATTAATAACGCCGATAAAATAGAGATCTACAAATCTCTAACCTGCGGATGCTGTGATGTTTATTCAAAATATTTTGATGGTAAGGTTTCTTCAGAGGTAAAGATCTTTGATATCCAGGATTCTGATAAAATAAAGAAACAATATGGTGTCCCTTCTGGAATGGAAAGCTGTCATACTACAATAATAGGAGATTATTTTGTTGAAGGACATATTCCTCTTGAAGCTGTTGAAAAATTATTGAAAGAACAGCCAGATATAGCAGGTATTGCAATGCCTGGAATGCCTTCTGGAGCTCCTGGAATGCCTGGAGCAAAGAATGGAGATTTTGTGATTTATGCTGTTGCTCGTGATGGAAGTTTCAGCGAGTTTATGAGGATATAAAATGGGCTGCTGTGGAAATCATTCAGGTCATTCACACGATAATAAGGAGAACGCCAATGAAAATCATAACTTTAATAATGCAGAGAAGAAAAACTCATGGATAATATGGGTTGTTATTTTCCTTATTATTTTATTAATATTCAGTTTCATCAGATAAAATGACCAAAAAATTTTTTATTCTTCCATTTTTAGCATTTTTTACAATTTTTCTAGCTAAAACTATTTC
>JBBTAB010000052.1:0-13228 GCA_038044425.1 Nanobdellota archaeon
CCTTTTTCAATATCAGATTCCATTTTCTTTAAGTTATATAATGCTTTGTCAATATGATACTTAGCTTCTTTTAAGTCTGGTTTAATTTCCCTAATCCCCTTACCACCTTCCTTAGCTTTCTTTAAACACCATTCAAATTTGTTTTTAGTGTGCATTTTTTATAGTTCTAATGAATATCTCTTCTCCTTTTAATATTATGCCATTTTTAATTAAATCTTGTATTGCTTTATTTTTGTCCTTTAAATTATTAACAAAATCTTGTTCTAGCATAATTAATGGATTAACTTTCTTAGTCCTTATTTTGGATATTTCTAAGCAAAAATTGTTTATTTCGTTAACTTGCTCTTTATTTTTTATAATAAATAATACATCTATATCTTTAGCTTCATTTTTTTTAGTTAAAATAGAGCCAAATAAGATTATTAGTTTAGCATTAAATTTTGCTAAATCCTGAGCATAAACATTGGCTGTTTTATTTTCCCTTAAAATGTTGTTTTTGCCTTCTATTGATACCAACTCACTTAATTTTACTGCTTCATTATTATTCAAGTTTATGCTGTAATAAATAGCGTTTCCTAATTCCCTTATATTAACTATGTTTCTTTTTTCTAATGTTTTTAGTATTTTATGAACGCTTCCCACGCTTAAATCTAAAGCTCTAGCTATCTGATTTATATTGTATAATTCTAAATTTCTTATTAGGAAATTTATTATTTTGAAGGTATTATTCGAAAGTATCATATTTATTTATTATTTGAAATGTGTTATTTGAAGGCATGCTATTCATTATTAGTGAATAATTATTCATTTTAAATGAATAATAACTATATAAATCTTCTGTTTTTTATGGCTTTATTACATCAGACTTCTACAGCCAGACGGAAATATAGAAGAGGGAAGCAGGATTAGATGAATAAATAATTACTAAATTCTAAACTTCTTCAGACAACTTTTCTTCTTCCTTATCATTCGGGAATTATGTTTTTGTCAGAGCAATCTGCTGGACAACTAGAAAAGTCTTCACCTAGATCACAAAAGCCATCACCGCAAGTGGAGGGTGGAGTGGTTTGGGTTTGTGAATTATCAACAGTGACATTTGCAGATACTGTTTCAGATGGGTTAAAGGAAGAATCATAAGCAATTACAGAGACGTTATATACTCCACCAGCATTTACTAAAGTAGTATCCCAACCAGTGATATAAAAGCCATCTTGATAACCGGCAACAGGGTAATTAAATACATTAAGGGATGCTAAGGTATCATTAAGATATATGCTAAGCAAGGTATCATCAACATAAAAAACAACAGAAGATATTCCACTGCTATCTGTTGCACTAACATTAATGATAGCAACACCTGAAACAGTAGAGCCATCTGTAGGCGAAATTAGAGAAATAGTTGGTGGGGTTGTTTCCACAAGAGGCATATGGGCAGAAATTGTACTAGATTTTATTGATTCTTTTCCAGATGCGTCAAAGGCAGAAACAGCGTAAGAATAAGTAGTGTCAGGAGTTCCAGAAGCCCAAAATTCAGTTGCCCAAGAAGGGTTTCTTCCTATTTCCACCCCATTTTGATATATTATATAACCATCAACCCCCACATCATCTATTGAAGGACTCCATGATAAGACAGTATATGAACCATAATAATTTCCATAGCTCTTAATCTCCTGTAAATTTGTCGGCTGTGATGGAAGATATGCATCTTGATTTGGAAACCCAACAGAACCTGGTTCTGCAGAGGCTGGAGCATTCGCAGAACTGGGCGCTGCAGAAGAAGGTGCTAAAGAAATTGAAGGAACAATAGCCAATAAGACAACACTAAGAAATATTCCTAAAATCAGGGCTGTAAAAAATAAAGAAAACCTTCTATACTGCTTTTTTCTGTTTTTTTTTAAGCTCATTTTTTAACATGAAAAACTTTTATTTTTTCCTGATAACCTTTTAATAATATTAAGCTCTATTGTTTGAATTTTAATTTATTTAATGCCTTCTTTCTTTAATCTATCAATTATGACCCCTTCTTTCTTTTAACAAATTTTTACGGAATTGCTGGAGCATAGATAACCTGAACCTTACATTTTAAAGACATACCGCCACCATTATCATAAAACTGCCCTCTAACAACAAGGGTTTGTCCTGGAGGAATATAAGTCACTCCTGCTGCTTTAGTATAAGCAACAACATCATCTCTTCCGCCAGCAGCTGAACAACCACCAGCATCACATTGTCTGTTCAAAAGTTTGAAACTACCTGATGGAAGATCACTTATAAGCCAGGACCATATTCTGAAACCAGACGCAGAAGCTTCTTCAAAAAGAAAAGGTGTTGTTTGATCATCGGTGATAAAACTACCATCTATTCCAAGACCGCGCAAATTATTCCCAGTATAATAACTAGCATGATACACAGTTGCGAAAAAATAACCTGGGAAACCAGCAACACAAATACCTTGGTCATCAACGCTTGAACCATCTAATCTAATGCCAACAATAGCCCCATTAGCAGGAGGAATGTATACTTGTTTTTCTATAATAGGGGATAATACCTTATCTCCATAATCAGTATTGCTATCTATAATCAATTCTGTCGTACCGCTAGTTCCAATCATAGGTGCTCGAACTGGAGTCCATACAAAATGATTTACATTAATCTCGGAAACAGGTGAATTAATACCCAAGTCGCCAGCATTGGCATTTCTAACGAAATTAGGATCTGGCGCAGCCCCATAATTCTGTCCTGCCCAAGAAGACCTGCAATCGTTTCCAAAGCAAAGCTTTCCAGATTGTGAAATGTTTATTGTATTATCTACAACCAGCGTGTTAATCCTTGCGCCCTGGCTTCTCATCCAGCCTACAATGTCCAGAGGAGATGTAGGAAGATTTGTTCCAATACCAACATAACCTAAATTATAATAAATACCTGAAGCAGAAGCCAACCACTGGGAACTTCCGCCTGTGCCACCAGTAGCACAAGCCCAACTGCCTCCCTGCATTACTAAAGTTTGTCCCTCAGAATCGCAAGTTTGTAATTGTCCCAATGAATGTCCCGGATTAGGAACTGCTCCAAAAGCATAAACCCCAACACCTAAAATTGCCAGAATTCCAATTGTGATTAATGTATAAAGAAGCCTGTTTGAAATATGAGACTTATGTTTTTTCACCATCTTTATTCAAATTATTAGTATAATATCCTATTTAAATATTTTTATGGTGATTTGGCTTTGTATCATAAGACAACCAACGCCGTTTTTCAAAGAAAAACACCAAATGTTGAGCATTTGGCACTTTTGAAGAAAGTGTTTCTTGATCTTTGAGCTTATCATAAGAAGAGCTGGTGGAACATCTACAATTCGCCATAAATTTTATCCTACTAATTAAACCAAATCCCTTTAGAATTGCCATCTACATTAAATAATGGAAAGTTTTATAAATATGTAAGTACATGTAAGAACATGGGAAGAGATAGAAAACATATGAAAAAGTTACGTGAAAAAAGAATAGCGTCTATTCAAAAACAGATAGGAGAACATGAAGGAAAAATTAAGAAAGAAAGTGGTAGGCTTGACACCACTAAAAATTATTGGAAAAAAGAAATTGATGATAAATTTTTGAAGCAAATTGAAGAGGATGAAGAATATTTGAAGGGGAACAACGAACGCGGCGGCGGGGAGAAAAAATGATGGAAATTCAGATAAAAAAAGCTGTTAAAGCAGGAAATTCTTCAGCAGTTATACTTCCAAGGTCATGGCTTAACAAAGAAGTTAGGGCTGAATTAATAAAAAAAACTCCGGAAACGATATTGTTTGATGTCATTAATATCGTAAAAACGAGTATTGATCTAAAAAGCATAATCGGTGTTTATTTAACAGGAAGTTATGCTAGGGGGGAAGAGGATGAAAACAGCGATATTGATGTTCTAGTTATAACAAGCAATATTGATAAAGAACTAATTAATGAGGGCGTCTATAATATATTAATTCTCTCTTTAGGGCTGTTAAAACAAAAGCTGGCTCGAGATTTATTTCCAATTGGACCCATGATAAAGGAAGCTAAATCACTTTTGAATTCTAATTATCTAGATTCAATAGAAGTAAAAATAACAAAAAACAATATAAAATGGTATCTTAACACTACAGAGAATAAATTAAAGATGATAAAAGAACTAATTAGTAGAACGAAGAGCAAAAGTCTTAGTGATAGGGTTGCTTACACCCTTATTTTAAGAATACGAACATTGTATATTATTAAAAAATTAATAAATAATAAAAACTATTCAAAAAGGGATTTTATAAAAATAATAAAAAATGTTTCTAAAGGAACAAATGCTTATGAAAGGTATTTAGCTGTAAAAAATAATCTAGAAGAAAAATATGGTATTAGTTTAGAAGAAAGTGAAAGATTATACAAATATTTAAAGAATCAGTTAGCTGAAATAAAAGAAATTTTAAAATAAAGAGCGATTAATCAAATCTTCTTAAATAAAATATCTGACTTTTTTACCCTTTTAACATCTAATGGCTTCCTTATGTTTTCAAACCTTATATCAAAACCAATATTTTTTGCAATTTTCTCGCTTGTCTCTGGGATAAAGGGCCATAGAAGAATTGCAATTGCTTTTATGCTGTCCAAAAGCTCATAAAGTTGTTTCTTGTTTTTTGTCTCCCAAAGCTTTTGATTTTGCACATATTCGTTGCAGATGTCTATGAATGCAAAGATTTCATTAAGAGCTTTATCAAGTTCATAGTTTTCAATATGCTTTTCTATTTCTTTAAACTTTAGTTTCTTTAGAAGCTTATTCTCTGTTTTCTCAATTCCTGTTTTTTCAGCCAGGCTTGTAACCCTAGAAACAAGATTTCCAAGCTTGTTCGCGAGTTCGTTGTTGTGACGGTCTTCTAGGCTTTTTTCTGAGACATCACCATCTTGTCCAAATGGAATATTTCTCATTAAATAATATCTAACACTATCATTACCATATCTTTTAACTAAAGATACAGGATCCATAACATTTCCTAAAGATTTTGACATTTTTTCTCCATTAATAGTAAAATAGCCATGAATAAACAATGTTTTAGGTAATTTATTTTCAGTTGCAAGAAGCAGAGCAGGCCATATTGTTGCATGCACTCTTATAATATCTTTTGCCATTAATTGAACATCTGCCGGCCAGAATTTTTTAAATACCTTTTTTTCTTTTATTCCTGTTATATAATTCCAGAAAGCATCCACCCATACAAATGTAGAATGTTTTTTATCAAAGGGAAGAGGAATGCCCCAAAATACTTTCTCTTTTAATCTAGAAATAGAAATATCTTTTAATCCACTTTTTATAAATGTAATTATTTCTTTTCTTCTAAGCTCTGGAAGAATTTGATATTTTCCTGTTTTAATAAGTTTAAGTAATTTGTTCTGAAAGGCAGAAAGTTTGAAAAGATAAGCTTCCTCTTTTCTTAATTCAGGAATTGTTTTATGCAAAGGGCATTTTCCATCTACTAAATCAGATTCTGTTTTATATTGCTCACAGCCAACACAATAATATGCCTCATAAAACCCTTTGTAAATATATTTCTTGTCATATAACTCCTGCAGTATTTTTTGAACTTCTTTTTCATGAAAGGGATTGGTTGTTCTTATAAAATTATCATTAGAAATATTCAATAATTTAAACACATTTTGAAATTCTTTGGCTATTTTATCTACAAATTGTTTTGGGGTCTTGCCCGCTTTTTCAGCTGTTTCTTGTACCTTTTGCCCATGCTCGTCTGTACCTGTTAAAAAAAATACATCTTTACCTGAAAGGCGATTCCATCTAGCAAGAATGTCTGCTGCGATAGTTGTGTATATATGGCCAACATGTGGAGATGCATTGGTATAATATATAGGGGTGGTTACATAAAATTTCTTTCTGTTTTTCATTCTTCCAAGAGAAGAAATAGATATAAAAAGTTAACTTATGCAACCAATCTTTCAAGATAATGAAATAATTCAGATTCAGTTTTTTCTACAAGATCTCTATCTTTTCTAAAATACAGGGGTTTTTTGTATATTCTTTCCGGATGTTCTATTTTTCCCCTATCACTGGAAAAAGAAAAAATTCCGCAATGCAGACCGTCTGTTCCGGGAATAACATAATCACAGATGGCATTAAATTCATCTGCAGGGCTCAATTGCTCCAGGATTCTCTCTCTTATTCTTCCTATTTCCCTTGGCTCATTTATCACCGCAAATATATATCTGTGCCTGTTTCTTATCTGTTCTCCGGAATCTGTAGTCATATTCCATCTTATCTGTCGTCTTATCATTCAGAAAGAAAATAGAATAAGTATATAAAAATTTATCAAATAGAGAATATAATCCCATATAAGCGGCTTTGGTCTAATGGCATGACACGACCTTCCCACGAATGATTACGCTTGAGCGTTCGTCCAACGGAATAAGGTCGTTGTGCGGGTTCGATTCCCGCAAGCCGCATTCAATTCCCGGCTGGTGCATTTTTCATATATTCTATCAAAAATTAATTGCAGTGAATCAGACAAAAGTATTTAAATCTAAATCATTTTTTCTTAACTATGTTCGGAAAAAAAAGATGCAGAAAATGCGGAGAAAAAGTGAGCAGTAGTTATAACTATTGCCCTTATTGTCAAGTCCCATTAAAGAGAATTTCTGAGGATGAAGATTGGGGGCTTTTGGGCAGAAATGATTTTGCAGAGCCTGACGAGATGAAACTGCCAATGGGATTGAATACCTTATTCAATTCCCTTATGAATAATCTAAATAATCAGGTTAAAGAAATGAACAATAGCTCCAGAGAAATTAAAGATCAAAAAGTTTCAAAGAAAAGCGGGGGAATAAGTATTTCTATAAGCACTTCTGGCGACAGGCCGCCTGAAATAAAAGTGAGAAGTTTTGGTAACATTCCTGAGTTCAAAGAAAAAGAACAGCAAGTAAGAGAAAGAGCAGAGGCAATTAAGTTGCCTGTTTCTGATTCTGGTAAATTTGCAGGTCTTCCAAAGAAAGAACCTGAAACAAACATAAGAAGATTCTCAAACAAAGTTGTTTATGAAATAAATATGCCTGGTGTTAAGGAAGTGAAAGATGTATCTATAATCCAGCTGGAAAACAGCATTGAAATAAAAGCCTTGGCAAACAAGAAAGTTTTCTATAAGATTATTCCGATAAATCTTCCAATCAGCAATTATAATCTTTCTAAGGGAATTCTGACTCTTGAGCTTGATTCCAAAGAGTAAGAAAACTTGATTGTTTATTAAATTAAGTGAAATCTGGGACCCTACGTCATTATAATTCTTTTACCATCCAAGAATAGGTATTTCCTTTTTTATATCCTTGTCTCTCATAATATCTTTGTAATTCTGTATCGTTTAATGCAACAAGAATATTTACATGATTGTAACCTTTTTGTCTTAATATCTGTTCGCCTTGTTGCATCAATGCCTTTCCTACTCCTCTACCCTTATAGTCTGGATGGACTGCTAATCTAAACATTAAAGGCAGGAAATCTTCTACAATAAATTGTGTTCCAACAACCCTTTCATCTTCAACAGCTACCAATATTGAATCAGGACATTGTCGTATTTTTCTTTCTAATGCCTGTTCATTGTCAGATGGTTCCCAATAAAGATTTCCTCTTTCGAGTATTTCCCTTACTTGTGGAAAATCAGAAACTTGATAATTCCTTATTTCAGTCATAAAAATAGTCACTGTAGTTATATTAAAAAACTTTCGCCAAGTCTTTCTCTCGTGATTACTTAACACCTATTTCATACAGATTTTTACAATTAGAGAAAAATTAACAAAACTTATAAATATCCTCTTTCTTTCAAATTTTGATGAGGCTGTAGCTCAGCCTGGTTAGAGCACGGCTCTGATATTAGAATAGAATCAGAAAGGCCGGGGTCCGAGGTTCAAATCCTCGCAGCCTCATTATCTTAATTTAGAAATTTTGCTTTCAATAATTTTAAAGGCTTCACAAAAATATTAAAGCTCGACCTAAAAGTTCACCAAAGAACTTTTAAAGCAACTTTTTCTCAATAAAACATGACAAGAGGAATGTATCATCATTTAAGGCAGGCATGGAAAAAACCTGATAAAAAAGTTTTGAGGGAAAGAATGATAGAATGGCGTGCTTCTCCTGTATTCACTAAAGTAGAAAAACCCTTAAGATTAGACAAAGCAAGAGCTCTTGGTTACAAAGCCAAAAAAGGTTTTGTCGTTGTTCGTGTCAGGATTATGAGGGGAGGCCACAGAAGATCAAGACCAAACAAAGGCCGTAGAAGTAAAAGGCTTCATACGAGAAAAAATCTTAAGATGAATTATCAATGGATTGCACAGCAGAGAGCTGCAAGGAAATTTACAAATCTTGAAGTTCTGAATTCTTATTTTCTTGGAAAAGACGGAGTGCATTATTTTTATGAGGTTATTCTTGTTGACCCGGAAAGGCCAGAGATTAAAAACGACAAGACAATAAACTGGATTGCAAAGCCAGGCAATAGAGGAAGAGTTTTCCGCGGATTGACAAGCGCTGCAAAAAAATCAAGAGGATTGAGGTAAAAATCTTCTCCCATAAACCTGTTCCTCTTTCATCCCTAAGTATTCTCTAACATATTTTTGAAGTAAAGGGTTTAAGGAAAAATTGAGTTCCTTAGAAAGTGTATCTGTTTTTTCAGGATTTGCTGAAAAAGCTTCTAAGACCATCCCCTCTAGAAGGCACATCCCCTTTTCAGTCAGAGAACCAAAATTCCTAAATCTTCCATCATGAGTATACCCCATATTTTCTAGTCTTGCAATAAGGCTGTTAAGACCTTGGGCATAACCTCCTTCCATTCTTGCTACAGATATGAAGTGCCTTATATCATAACCCCTCTCAGCCACTTCTTTTAATCTTTTTTTTAATTCATCTTCATTATCATTAGGATAGGACAAAATAACTATTGCAGATGCCAAATCAGATTCTATACGAATTCTTCGTTCACTTTTCCTTTTTCTTCTTTCAAATAAAGCCATCCCGAGATTATAGTTATTGCATTATAAAAATATTCTCGTTATTTAGTATAATAAACAGGCTTAAAAATATCTGATTCTTTATTCTTGGAATAAAAAAAGAAGATGAAATATTTAGAGCTTGCAGAATTCTATAAAGAAGCAGGAAGCACGACAAAAAGACTTGAAAAAATAAGGATTCTTTCAGATTTTTTAAAAAAACTGCAGGAAAAAGATAAAGATGTCCTCTATTTGATGCTGGGAGATATTTATCCAGAATATGACGAAAAAAGAATTGGTATAAGCAATCAAATTGCAATCAAGGCTATTTCAAAGGCGACAGGAGTTGATGAAAAAACAGTTGTTCATGAGTGGAAAGAAGTTGGAGATTTGGGAAAAGTTGCAGAGAAGCTTATTTCCAAAAAAAAGCAGGCAACTCTGCACAGACATGTTCTTACAACAGAAAAGATTCTGGAGAATCTGAGAAAACTTCCTGAATTAGAAGGCAAGGGCACTGTAGGAAAAAAGCTCTTATTAATAACAGAGCTTCTCGCCTCTGCTTCTCCTTTAGAAGCCATGTATATCGTCAGAACTCTTCTTGCAGACTTGAGAATGGGAATTAAAGAAAGTACAATAAGAGATGCTATGGCCGTTGCCTTTTTCCAGGATAAAAAAGAAGCCTCTAAAAAAATCCAGGATGCTATAGATAAATCAAATGATCTTGCAGCTGTTTTTGATGCAGCAAAACACGGGAAACTCAATGAGCTTGGAAAACTTCATCTTGAAGTAGGAAAACCGATAAAGGCCATGCTTGCCCAGAAAGCTAAAAATATTCATGAGGCTTTTGAAGCAGTCGGAAAACCCTGCGCGATAGAATACAAATACGACGGTTTTAGGCTTATAATTCATAAAAAAGCCAATCAGGTAATTTTTTTTACCAGAAGGCTTGAGAATGTTACAAAACAATTTCCAGAAGTTGCAGAATATGTAAAAAAATATGTTACAGGAGATTCCCTTATTCTTGATTCAGAAGCAGTTGGTTTTGACAAAAAAACAGGGGAATACAAACCATTCCAGGAGATAAGTCAAAGAATAAGAAGAAAGTATGACATAGAAAAACTTCAGAACGAGCTTCCTATAGAAATAAATGTCTTTGACATTCTTTATTACAACGGAAAATCTCTGTTAAACGAGCCTTTTGAAAAAAGAACAGCTTTAATAAAAAAGATAATAAAAAATCATCCTTACAAAATAATCCATGCGAAACAGATTATTACCTCTGATGAAACTAAGGCAGAGGAGTTTTACAAGCAAGCTCTGAAAAACAATCAAGAAGGCGTGATGTTCAAAAATCTGCAGGCGTTTTATCAGCCCGGAAACCGCGTCGGTCATATGTTAAAAATCAAACCAGCTGAAAAAGATTTAGACCTTGTTATAACAGGCGGAGAATATGGCACAGGAAAGCGTTTTGGCTGGCTTTCAAGTTTTATTCTTTCCTGCAAAGATGAAAAAACAGGGAAATTCTTAGAAATAGGAAAAATGGGAACAGGAATAAAGGAAAAAGCTACTGAAGAAACAGATTCACACATATCTTTCAATGAACTCACTGAAAAACTTAAACCTTATTTTATTGAAGAAAAAGGCAAGACAGTGAAAATAAAACCAAAGATTGTTATCTCTGTAACATACCAGGAAATCCAACATTCTCCAAATTACAATTCTGGCTTTGCTTTGCGTTTTCCAAGATTCACAGCTTTGAGGCCAGACAAATCTCCAAATGACGCATCAACTCTGAAAGATGTTGAAAAAGATTTTGAAAACCAGAAAAGAAACTGGAAATATGGTTAATCTAAATAATCTACAAAAGTTCCTGCCTCATCCAAAACTCTTCCTTTATGTTTTATAACACCAAAAAAGCGTCTTCTGGTTTTTAGCCATTGATACATCTTTTCATCTCCAACGTTTTTTGGAAGTTTATCAATCTCTGCTTCATTAACCCAAAGAGAGGTTCCCTCTTCTGTTTGGGGTTTTATTTTTCCTGTATAATTAATTGCAGTTATAAGATACACTAAAAAATCTTCTGGACGTGTCCAATTATCAAAAATTCTCTCGCGGTTATCAAATAATATTCCCCCCATTAATCGCGGGTTGATTAGTGTTAGCCCTGTTTCTTCTTCTGTTTCTCTAACAGCTGCTTCTAACCTTCCATAAGGATTATCTAATCCTTTTTCACGATCTTTTAAATTCCCTCCTGGCAAGGTGAACACCCCAGAATTAGGATCATTTTCCCTCAGACCTTTTTTAATCATTAAAACTCTTTCATTAGAAGAAAGATAAGTCATTGTTCCGTATTTCATTCCAGAAAAATAAAAAACTACTTAATAAAAATTTGTATACTTTTATCTATTCTTCACAAAAGCCAGCAATGCAAGAGAAACAAATGCTATTACTGAAATGTAAATGAACATTGTCTCAGGGCTTATATCCCATAAAAGACCAGCAATCAACCCAGCAGGTATTGTAACTATTCCTGTTATAAAATAATAAAACCCCATCTCTGTTCCCTTCATATCGTCAGACAGGTCAGATACAAACGCTCTGGAATTTGCCTGCGTCATTGCATAAACCAAACCATACAATCCGAAAAGAGCTGCAAATAAATATAAGTTGGAAATAAAAATAAATCCAATGCTTACCAAGAAGAACAACAAGTATCCGTAAACTAAGACTTTCTTTCTTCCTATTTTATCAGAGAGTTTGCCAAAAGGAACAGAAAAGGAAGCCCAGAACAGATTAAACAATAAATACACTACCAAAGGAGCTATGAGGTTTCCAGAGAGTTCCTGTACTCTGAGAAGCAAAAACATGTAAAGCCCAAAATTTCCGAGTGAAAATATAGCTGCAACAAAGACAAAATACTTCAAAGCAAACGGCATTGATGAAATTCCCTTAAACAAAGTTTTTCTTGTTTTCCTGAACTTAGGCTCTTTCACAAAAAACAAAGGAATCAGGGATAAAATCGCTATTAAAGCAGCTATGAAGATAATATTTTTAATTTCCAGATTAAATTTCCAGAATAAAAACAAAACCAAGATTGTCCCTAAAATAGCTCCTGATGTATCCATCATCTGCGCAATTCCAAATCCTCTGCCTCTTTTTTTCGTTGAATCTTCGATTATGGCGTCTCTTGGCGCATCCCTTACTTTTCCAAATCTTTCAAGTGATACAAACGCAACAACCTGTGCCCAGGAAGCAGCTATCAGCAGCAAGAACCTGAAAATTATAGAAGTCAAATATCCAAAAACCACAAATATCTTTCTCTTGCCTATTTTATCTGAAAGATACCCACCAATAATTTTCAGCAGGCTTGAAAGTCCTTCCCTCATTCCTGCTAGCAATCCTACTGCAATTCCAGCTCCTCCAAGAGTTAATATGTAAAATGGTAGCAGGGGAGCAATCATATCGCTTCCAACATCATTAAAAAAACTTGACGCTCCAAGAAGCTGAACATTCCTCTCTTTTTTCATTCCAATTATTATTGCAGAATAAGTTATAAATATTTTGAATACAGAAAAGAAATTGTGGATATGGTTAGTTATCCGCAACAAAGCAATCCCTGGGTATATCTATTAACTTCTCCTTTATATCCAAAACTTGGATTTCCGTAAGATCTTTCTGAATCTACTGCCATCCCTAAAGGAATCTTAAATGAGTATCTATCAACAAGGTAATTTTGATCATTATAAGTATTAAATCCATCTGCAGATATAACTTGCACAGACTCTGTTATGAATAAGAATTCTGGTTCTTTATCCATGTCATTACATATTTGCGTAGGGGTTTTGCCAAAATAACTGGCATCATCAAAACTTACATATTCACAAGATGCTTTACTTACAGAATCATTCACTAAATCTTTCACTTCTGTTTTCGTGTAGAACATCCTTGAAGAAATGAATAAGACTAAGGCCCCAACAACAAACACTAACAGAATAATTAGGGCCCATGTGCCGATAGAGCCCCTTTTTCCTTTCATATCTGAGGATATGAATTTCAATTTATATATCTTTCTTAGTTTTCCCTCAAATTATTTATAAAGCTTTATAAAGCCCCTCTTCTGTTATTTATAAAGCATTTAAGCCGGACAAAGATGACAAACAAGAGCACATACAAGATACAGAACATTGTCGCAACAACTTCTCTTGAAAAACCTATTCCTCTTACAAAATTGG
>JBBTAB010000053.1:0-1002 GCA_038044425.1 Nanobdellota archaeon
AACAATCAGTTTTTAAATATTTCTGTGCACAGGAATATATCTTTTTGTCTTCGGTGTTTTATTGTTCTTTTGGTTTAACAAGAAATTCCAATTTCATAATTTTTCCCGGTAATCTTACTCTTTTGCCTTTTCCGCTCTCATATGCCTCATAAAGTTCTATAATGTGAAGCGCCCCGTCAAATCTTCCATGATAAATATGGTAATCCATTTCAAATCTTATTGCTTTATTTGCGGAACCCTCAATCTTTTTCCTTAATAATTCCTTAGCTTGTTCAGGAGTTATCGGTATCGTTTTTTTATCTTCTGGAATCCATCTGTAATTGGTTAATTTACCTGTGATGCCTCTTTCTTGAAATTTCAATAATTCCAGGGCCATTTGTTTGTAATCTATAATAGGGCGTGACTCATAAAGAGATCTTCCTAAAAGGGCATCCTTAAATCTTTTTAAAGAAGAAGCTCCCATTTAATTGTAGAAATAAATTTTATTTGAATGCGAAGAATAAACTTTGGTATATCTGTAATTATAATTTCCTGCTGAAACTTTTGTTATTGGCTGTATAGAATATCTCCATGTCCTATATTCATATCTTGAAGAAGAAAGCTTCTTTATGACAAATTTTTCTTCATCTCTTGGGCCGATGTATTCTGTCATTGCCTCGCTTTCAGAATTTCCATAGTAATCTTCAAAATAGAAAACCACCTTGAAATATCCGCCCGTGTAATCCAAATTTTGCACATAAACTTCATAATTGTCTATCGAATTTCCGAAAAGTCCTTCTGCTGCCCTATTTCTTGACCAGGAATCATATTTCAGATATCTCTTATCATCGTCAATTATATATGGCTTTCCTGAATAAGTTCTGTCAATAATATATGGTTTTGAATAAGATCTATCAGCGATATAAGGTTCTGTATAAGCGGGTCTTACATAGCTTGGCTGGGCAGTGTTTATGTTATATGTATTGAAAGAATTTTCTATCGTTACCTCAGAGCCTTCAGACG
>JBBTAB010000054.1:0-4523 GCA_038044425.1 Nanobdellota archaeon
AGAAAAAAAGAAGAAAATTCAGATGGAAAGACAGGAAGTATAAAGTGAAAACTCTGAATCTTTATTCTAAATCAGATCCCTTAGAGGGAGCTAGCCAGGCCAAAGGCATTGTTCTCCAGAAAGTCCAGAAAGAAGCTAAGCAGCCAAACTCTGCTATGAGAAAATGCTGCAAGGTGCAATTAAAAAAGAACGGAAAAACAGTAACAGCTTTTATTCCGGGAAATTTGGCTCAGAAGTTCATAGATGAACACGACGAAGTTTTAATTGAGAGAATTGGAGGAAAGCAGGGAAGAACAAAAGGAGATATTCCTGGAGTCAGATTTCAGGTTATTCAAGTAAATGATCAGCCACTGCATTTATTGTGGCTTGGAAAAATAGAGAAAGGTAGAAGATGAGTTTATTTAGAATTTATACAGATAAACAATCAGGGGGTGTTGAAAGCCTTCTCCGTGACCTTCCGGTAAGAGTCTTAGTGGATAGATTGGATTCTAAAGAGGCTATTAAAGCAAAAGAGAAATACAATATGAGTTATATACCATGGTCTGTTACTCATAGAGTTCGCGGAAGTCTCATTGGGGTTATTGACGAAGTTTTGTATCACAGCAGAGTTTCAGTTACTGTTATTGATAAATATGGAAAGAAGGTATTTGAAAGAAGAAACGAATTACCAAATTTTGGACCAAATAAAAAAGAGTTGCCCACCTGGAAGACAAGAAAAAAGAAAAAATGACAGAAGAAGATAAACTTACTGGATTATTGCGAAGGGTTAGCGGAACAGGAGGTAAAGTAGTTAATGATGATGGTACTTTATTTGGCAGTGGCACATTAATTTATTCTGAATTAGAAGGGAGCAGTGGATTATATGTAGGCGAAAAACAAGTACCTCTTGAAGCAGTAAAAGATGTAGGTCTTGGATTTAACGGATACCAACCAACTATATTTATAGATTCAAGTCATAAACCAGCAGAGGCACAAGCACGGAGTTAAAAATGGAACAAATAGAAAAAACAAATCAAATGCAGTTCAAAATTTTTGACTTATATGAAACAGCAGACATACAGGTAGAAGACCCTGGATTAAAAAATGTGATAAATCTAAAACCAAAATTAATGCTTAAGAGCCATGGAAGAAATGTCCAGAAATTTGGGCAGACAAAAATAAATCTTGTTGAGAGACTCATAAATCGCCTTGCGGTCGCAGGACACAGAGGAAAGAAACACAGGATAATCCTTGGATTGTCAACTGGAAAATATTCAAGAAACACAAAGATAGTTCTTGAGGCGTTCAGACAGGTGGAAAAAAAGACGGGAAAAAATCCAGTGGTGGTTTTTTTAAAGGCTGTTGAAAAAGCTGCTCCAAGAGACGAGGTAACTGTTATAGAATATGGGGGAGCAAGATATCCCCAGGCAGTTGATGTTTCTCCTCTAAGAAGGGTTAATCTTGCAATTAAGCACATTGTGCACGGAGCTTCTGACAAGGCATTTAATAAAAAGAAAAATATAGCACAAGCACTTGCAGAAGAAATCGTTCTTGCTTCTGAGGAAAACGGAGAAAGCTTTGCGATAAAAAAGAAGAACGAGTCTGAAAAACAGGCTGATTCAGCGAGATAAAAAGGTTTTTAATGAGAGTTTCTTTGCTATAAATATGAAAAGGGTATTCAGGCGAAAATTATTATCGACATTTATATTTTCTCTTATAGCGTCGATATTGTTAATAATTCATGGGGTCTTTTTTGATTTAGATTTATCCCAGATAAAGAGACTTACAATAGAGGGGTTTGCATTCACGTTTGTGCTGACTTTTATAGGGTTGGTTATTCTTGAAAAAGTATTCAGCCTTGAAGAGCATGAAGAAATAATAAAGATAAAAAACAGGCTGGGAAAGTTGGAAAGGAAAAGAAAACATTAACCAACAACTTTAAAAACAATTGTTTCTGGAAAAAGCTATGAAAATAAAAACAGCAGGCAGGATTGAAGGAGCAATTAGAAGCGGTGTATTTATTACAACAGGATATTTTTTATATAATACTCTTTCTATGCTAGATTATAATAAACTGATAAATGAATTGGTTAGTGATAAACCTATATAATATAAAATTCTATCTGGAACAATGATTGGGTTAAATTATCTCTTATTACCTTTTATTCCATTAGTAGCTTTAGGTATAACTGATGGACTAACCGATGTAGCAAAAGGAACTCATCATTATTTTGGCTGCAGAGTTTGGCAAAAATTGACAAGAAATCCAGAAACAAAAAGAAGAATTGAAATGGATTTGGAAGAGCAACTGGAAAGAATTGAAGAAGACATTTAATAATTCTTATAAGAAACTTTATAAATGAATTTTATTTTCACTATTTATTCTGATAATTTATAATCATGGCAGAAAAAGAAACACAATTCGAGAAAATAAAAAGACTTAGTTCAAACCAGAAACATATTCGTAATATTGCGACATCTGCACATATACATCACGGAAAAACGGCGATGACAGATAATCTTCTGGCTGCTTCTGGCCACATGGCTGCAAAATCTGCAGGTGATTTAGAAGCAGGCATGGCAACCTGGCAACATTTAGATGAACAAGAAAGATTAATGACTGTTGATGCTGCAAATGTTTCAATGGTTCACAATTTTCATGGTGCAGAATATTTGATTAATTTAATTGACACTCCCGGGCATGTTGATTTTTCCGGGAATGTCACAAGAGCTATGAGAGCTATCGACGGGACAGTTGTTCTTGTCTGCGCTGTTGAAGGAATAATGCCGCAGACAGAGACAGTAATCAAACAAGCCCTGAGAGAAAGAGTCAGGCCGGTTTTATTCATAAATAAAGTTGACCGTTTGATAAATGAATTGAAGTTTACCCCAGAGCAGATGCAACAGAGATTTGTAGATATTTTTCATGAGTTCAATGAATTGATTAGGAAAATTGCAGATGAAGAGTTTAAGACAAAATGGCAGGTAGATATCAAAGACGGAGGAGTTGCTTTTGGTTCTGCAAGAGAAAATTGGGCGCTTTCAATTCCATTCATGCAGAAGAAAGGTGTTACTTTTAAGGATATAATTAAGCTTTATGAAATGGATGAAAATGATAGACAAACCTGGACCTGGAAAAACGCGCCCCTTTATGAAGTTCTCCTGGACATGGTGGTAAAACACTTGCCAAATCCTATTGATGCGCAGAAGTACAGGATTCCAAAAATCTGGCGTGGGGAATTGGATTCTGATTTTGGAAAATCACTTCTGCATTGCGATCCAAAAGGAAAGGTTGCTTTTGTAATTACGAGAATTGTTATTGATCCAAGAAGCGGAAAAGAAATCTCAGCTGGAAGATTATTTTCAGGAACTTTGGAAGCAGGCCAGGAAGTTTACCTGAATCTTGCAAAGAAAAAACAAAAAGTGCAGCAGCTTTTCGTTTATAATGGAATAAGACCAGAGCAGATAGATAATATAGGATCAGGAAATGTTCTTGCAATATCTGGTGTAACAGGTGAAGCAGGAGAAACAGTAACTACAGAGCCAGAAACCCCGTTTGAGGAATTAAAGCACATTTTTGAGCCTGTCATAACAAAAGCAATTGAAGTTACAAAAACTGCAGACCTTCCTAAGCTGGTTGAAATCCTTAAGAAAGTAGCTAAAGAAGATCCTTCAATAAAAATAGAAATCAACGAACAGACAGGAGAATCTCTGATGAGTGGGATGGGAGAACTGCATCTGGAAATAATAGAAAACAGAATCAAAACAGAAAAAGGGCTTGATGTTAAAACCTCTGAGCCAATAATAGTCTACAGAGAGACAGCAGGAAAAGAATCGCCAGCTGTCGAGGGAAGAAGCCCTAACAAACACAACAGTTTTTTCATAAAAGTAGAGCCCCTGGAAGACAATATTTATGAGGCAATAAAAAGCGGGGAGCTTCGTGAAGGCAGAGTGAAAAAGAAAAGTGATGAATTATTTAATGTCCTTTCAAAACTTGGCTGGAGCGGGGACATGATACGAAATGTCAGAGATATATACAAAGGAAATATTTTCATGGATGATACAAGAGGAGAGGTTCATATAGGAGAAGTAATTGAAATGGTCTTGGATGCCTTTGAGATGGTCGTGAATCAGGGGCCAATGGCCAGGGAACCATGCATGAAAATGAAAGTCTCTCTTGAGGATATAAGGCTTCACGAAGATGCAATTCACCGTGGCCCTGCCCAGGTTTATCCTGCTGTAAGAGAAGCTATCAAAGAAGCAATGAAAAAAGGTAATGAATATATTTTAGAGCCATTACAGATTCACGTCATTGAAATGCCTGATAAATTTCTAAGCGCTGTTACAAAATTAGTCGGAGGCAAGAGAGGACAGATGCTTGAAGTAAAACACGAATATACCGAGGCAGAAATGCACGTAAAGCTTCCTGTAGCAGAAATGATTGGCTGGTCCAGTGATTTAAGATCTGCAACAGAAGGACGAGGAACATCTTCTTTATCAGACCAATCATTTGAAAAAATTCCTGCAAGCCTTCAGGCAGAAGT
>JBBTAB010000054.1:4623-7762 GCA_038044425.1 Nanobdellota archaeon
AAGGGATTGGCGGAGAATCAATAACCCGAAACATTTTTAAATGTAAATTTTCATTAATCATTATCGAAAATTCTGTCAAGAATTTTTAATAATAACATGGCAAAAGCAAAACCAAACATGAATGTGGTCTTCGTCGGACACGTCGACGCTGGAAAATCAACCATAGTTGGCAGAATGCTTTTTGATACCGGCGCTGTTTCTGAGCAGGAAATGACAAAACTTCGACAGGAAGCTGAAAAGCACGGAAAAATCGGTTTTGAATTTGCTTATGTAATGGATAAAATCAAAGAGGAAAGGGAAAGAGGAGTTACAATTGACCTTGCTTACAGAAAAATTCTCACACAGAAATTCCAAATAACAATCATTGACGCGCCAGGTCACAGAGACTTTGTTAAAAACATGATTACAGGAGCAAGCCAGGCAGATTGCGCTTTCTTGGTAATTGCAGCTCCTGCAGGAGTGCAGCCACAAACAACAGAGCATTTGTGGCTTTTGAGAACAATGGGTGTTAAAAATGTTGCAATAATTATTAACAAAATGGATTCTGTAGAATATAAAGAAGATAAATTTAACATTGTTAAAGAAGAAGTTGGAAAATTATTACAGGGTGTTGGAATAAAACTTGAAAATACCCCATTCATTGCATGCGCTGGATTAAAAGGAGACAATGTGGCAAAGAAATCTGACAAAATGCCATGGTACAAAGGACCAACTGTTTTAGAACAATTTGATCAGTTCCCAGAGCCAAAACTTCCAACAGATCTCCCAATGAGAATGCCTATCCAGGATGTTTATGAAATTACAGGGATTGGAACAGTTCCCGTAGGAAAAATAGAAACAGGGACAATGAAAGTTGGACAAAAGGTAATTATTCTTCCAGGGAGAACAGGAACAGGAATCCAGGGAGAAATAAAGACAATAGAAATGCATCATGAAACTCTTCCTGAAGCTCAGGCAGGGGATAATGTTGGTATTAATATAAGAGGTGTTGGAAAAAAAGATATTGCACGTGGCGATGTTATCTCTGAAGCTGCGAGACCAATTACTGTAGCAGAGGAATTCATAGCGACAATAACTGTAATAAATCACCCGACTGTTCTTGCCAAAGGTTATACTCCTGTATTCCATGTTCACACTGCACAGGTTCCTTGCCAGTTTGTTGAATTAATTGAGCAGATAGACCCAAGAAGCGGTGAAGTTATCAAGAAAAATCCTGATTTCTTAAAAAATGGTGACAGCGCCAAAGTAAGAATCAAGCCTCAGGGAAATCTTTGCCTTGAAACTCAGAAAGATAATCCTTATATGAGCAGATTCGCGGTCAGAGATGCCGGCTCCACAGTTGCAGCAGGAATCTGCAACGAGATTGTGAAAAAAAAGAATTAGTTTTCTAGCATAAGAATCTTTTTAAAGAATTCTCCTAATTTAATTTACATGGAATATAAAATTTGGAGAATAGATTATGATGTAGTCTATAATGGTAGTGCCATAGCCATCATTTCTGCAGGTTCTGAAGAAAGAGCAAGATCTTTGCTTGAAGAATGTGTAAAAAAAGAAAATATAGGAAGAGAAATCCACATCAAATATAAACTTTTAAAAGATACGGGATTTCCCTCACTTAAAGAAGGAATCATATTCAATTCTGAGACTGAAGAGCCGACTGACTGCGCTGAAGAAGGCCTTAACAGCGCCCCCTTTACAAGAGACTAAAAATTTTCAACAACAATTCTTAAATACCCCATGATATTATTTTTTATATGTTAAAGCCAGGGATGACCAAATCAGAGATTGAACAATTCCTTCAGGGCAAGGGTGATTTTGTGCAGATAGACCACCTTGGAAGATTTTTGAAAGAATCTATAGCTATGGATACGAAGAAGTTTATTTTTCTTAAGCTTGCAGCATTATACGAAAAGGCAAAAATGCTGAATGACGCTGCGAAGATGTATAGTCATGCGGCAGACCTATCTATACCTTTTGCAGAGAAGATAAAATACCATGTAAAAGAAACAGAACTTTATGCAAAACTAGGAGCTTTTGACAGGGTTGAGCAAGCTATGAAAAAGGCATTTAGCAATGCTAATTCCAGAGAAAGAGAGGAAATCTATGGTTCTGTAAAACTATTTTTTAAAGAACAGGCAAAGGTTCTTGAAAAAGAGCTGAAAAGAAACCAGGCTATAAGGTTCTATGAAAAGCTTTTGGAGATGAGAATTTCAGAGAGTGAAAGAAGAGAAATAAAGGAAAAGCTTCTTGAATTGTACAAGAGAACAGGAAAACTGCACGAGTACATGGTTTTGGAGAAGAGTTTGGGGTAAAATCCTTAAAAGTTATTCTAAAGTAGTGACAAAACCCAAATATTTAAAAACTTCTTATTTATTTTTATGGAAAATTGTATTTTTTGCGACAGAAAAAAAATTGAGGGAGATATAATTGCAGCAACCCAAAACTGGATGATTAAAATAGGGGTGGGAATCGCAACTCCCGGACATGTAATAGCAATTCCGAAACTACATTTTCCGTGCCTTGCTGATGTCCCTGATAATCTTCTTGATGACTATGAAGGCAAAATTCATCCAATATTACAAGGAGAGATTGAAGAACATTTTTCTGCACCATTTAGTGTAGAATATGGTATCTTTGGTCAGACAGTTCCCCATGCCCATGTTCATTATATCCCTCTTTCTGGAGAAGGTTATTCATTGCAAAGTGTTGTTAGGGAAATTCTTCCAAAAACCGGAATTCCTATCTTAAAAGGAAACCGTCAGACTCTTCGTGATACAAGAAAAAAACATGGCAGATACAACTTCTTTATAGAAGGGAAAAATTCTTTTGTCTGCCCAATACCCGCAGACATTTCTGAAGAAACTTCCAAATTTCTTGACCAAGAATTGAACTACAGATATTTCCTTAAAGTTCGCGGAGGGAAAGTCCCCTTGATTTGGGGGAAAATAACTCCTGAAGAAAAAAGAAGAGATGATGCATGGAAAGAAGAAACAAGAGAAAAACTAAAGGGCCTTGCGCATATTCTAGCAACAGCATAATCCTTTTTGCAGCAAGAAAAAATCCTAAAAGCCTTAACGCCTTAACCCTTAACCAAAGAACTTTTAAACCCATAAAACATAGAATTTTGTAGAAAAATATC
>JBBTAB010000055.1:0-2142 GCA_038044425.1 Nanobdellota archaeon
GAACAAATTCTTGAGCTCAAACCACACGATATCTTGCTTCCAAGCTGTCCTGAATCCCCTGAAGGAAGAGCGGATGATGTTTTTATGAGAATTTCACATTTTGTTGATGAGCTTCTTACAAGGTTTTATGGCCTGCAGCCATTTTATAATGTAAGAAAAAGAGAAGACCTCGTCGGGCAACTCGGAGTGTGCATGGCTCCTCACAATTGTGCAGGGGTTATCTGCAGAATCATAGGTTTTTCAAAAACCCTTGGATTATTTGCAAGTCCATTCATGCATGCTGCGATAAGACGTGACTGCGACGGAGATGAGGCAGCTGTAATGCTTTTAGGAGATGTATTGCTTAATTTTTCAAGAGAATTTCTTCCAAAACACAGGGGAGGAACACAAGATTCTCCTCTTGTCTTAAACGCAAAGATAGATGCAGGAGAAGTAGATGAGCAAATTCTTGATTTTGAATTAGTCAATGAATATCCCCTTGAACTTTATAGGCTTGCAGAACAGAAGAAACACTCCTCTGAAATAAAAATTTACGACGTAAGAAAAGCCTTACGTGAAGGAAGAGATCCTTTTGTTGGTATTGGATTCACCCATGATACCCCAAATATCAATGATGGTGTTTCATGCTCTAATTATAAATTGCTTGCAACAATGAAGGATAAAGTAAAGCATCAGATGGAGCTTGTGGAAAAAATAAGAGCTGCAAATACATCTGAAACAGCAAGATTAGTCATTGAGAGGCACTTCCTTAAGGATATGAGGGGGAATCTAAGAAAATTTGCAATGCAGGAATTTCGCTGTGTACAGTGCAATGAAATAATGAGAAGGCCTCCTTTAGCAGGCGTATGTCCTAAATGCGACGGCAAGATAATATTTACCACGCATGAAGGCGGGATTAAAAAATATTTAGAACCTGCATTAGAACTTGCGAAGAAATATAATCTTTCTTCATACATAAAACAAAGCCTCGAGCTTACTAAGAGGCATATTGATTCTGTATTCGGAAAAGAGATAGAAACCCAGGAAAATCTTGGAAGATGGTTTTGATTAAAACAGATATAAAATTATCGTTGGTAAAAGCAGGCAGCCGATCATATTTGTTCTTTTTACTCCGGAAGAAATACAAAAAACCCCTGTAAACATAGAAACAATTAAAACCAGAAAACCCAGGCTACCAGAGACAAGAAAAGTTGTTATTGTTACTATTATTAATGTAATAATAGATATCTTAGAATAGTTTATTTTTTCTAAAATAGAAATGGATTTTCTTGACAGCAGATTTAAAATAAAAAAAGAAAGAATTCCCGAGATGAGAATCACAAAAATAATTAAGATAAAGACCTTCCAGCTAACAATTCCAAGAAGATCTTTTATAGCTGCTGCAGAACCTGTCCTTGTTTTTGATATGAGAAATAATCCCAGGAAAGACAGGCACATTGCCAGCATACTCACTGCTCCGAGCATGAAAAGAAATTGTTCCCTATTAGTTTTTGCAAACTGATTTCCAATTATTGCAATCTGCCCGCTGCTTAATGCAGGAAGAAACATACTTAATGGAGATACAATGGAAGAACTCAGCAAAACTTTTAGTTTCTTTATTTTGATTTTCTCGGTTGTTTTCTGCTTAGCTATCCTTGTTTTATGCTTGATGCTTATGACTAGACCAGAAGCTCCGAACAATCCTGTCAGAAGAGGAAGCAAAGGTTCTTTTAATTCCATGTTGAAGACGAGCAATCCGAGAATTCCTGTTAACAGAAATACGAGCAGCGCATAGAATTTTTTCTTTTCCAGGAAGATCATGTTCAATGAAATCGCCACCAATCCAAAAGCTATTATTATTCCTGGAAGATTTTTAATTAAGGGGGATAAGAAGTATAAAGGAAAAATCAGAAGAATAAAAATAAGCAATCCATAAAGACAACCAGTTGCTGCCAGATGAACTGCCTGAAAACCCTGGCCTTTTTTCAGCATTTCATGTCCAGGAAGGACAGAGAGCTCTGTTCCTTCTTCAGGCGCTCCCAGAAAAATAGAAGGTATGAAATCAAGGAAAACATGGGCTATTGACATTGAAACTATGAAAACAACCAGATAAATTGAATTTATTCCCAGCAAAAAGGAAAATGCCCCAGACACAATGGCTGT
>JBBTAB010000056.1:0-11072 GCA_038044425.1 Nanobdellota archaeon
CTCGAGGCAGAGGGTTATGCCCGTGAAATTTCCAGACAGGTTCAGGATTTCAGGAAGAAACTCGGATTGCAGAAGAAAGATATTATAGAACTTCATATAATTACAGACAAAGATTTCAAAAAAACCCTTGAAAGCCAAAAGAATTTTATAAAAGACAGAACAAATTCAAAAAAAGTTAATATTGGAACCAGATTCAAGGAAACATTTAAAAACAAAATCACCTTTTCAGTAAAAGATAAAAGAGGGGAACTGGCAATAATCGTTACTAATAGGTAAGTTCATAAGGGTTACTCTTTTATCATAACAATATTTAAAAATGCTCCAGGGTATTTAAAATAAGAAAATGATAGTAAAAGAAGAATTTTTAAGCCGTTTGCGAAAAATCTTTGATTTAAACCTATATGAAGTGAAAGTCTGGACAGCCCTGCTTTCCCGAGGCACAAGCACTGCAGGGGAGTTGAGTAGCATTTCTGATGTTCCAAGATCGAGAACATATGACATTCTTGAAAGCCTTGAGAAAAAAGGATTCATAGTAATGAAGCTGGGAAAGCCTATTAAATTCGTGGCTTTAAAACCAGGAGAGGTTGTTGAGCGTGTTAAAAAGAATTTAATGGTTGACGCTAAGGAGAGATCGAAGAGACTTGAAACCTTAAAGGGTGATGAAGTTCTTGATGAGCTTGATGGTTTGTTTACTAAGGGGATTAAGTTCGTTGAGCCAAGCGACCTTTCTGGCAGCATCAAAGGAAGACAAAATCTTTACAACCATATAGATATGATGGTTAGAGATGCAGAGAACACAGTAACTATTATAACAACAGAAGAAGGTTTAAACAGAAAAATGGAAGTTCTTATGCCAACTTTTGAAAAAATCAAGAAACGCGGTGTGAAAATAAGAATAGCAGCACCAATAACAAAGAATAACTTAAAGGTTGCAAAGGAATTGAGAAAGGTTGCGGAAGTAAGAAATCTTGAAAAGCTGAAAGCAAGATTGATAATAATAGATTCAAATCAAATAATGTTCATGCTTTTGGATGATGAAAAGTTCCATCCAAACTACGATGTTGGTGTCTGGATAAACACAGAATTCTTCGCCAAGGCTTTGGAGCAATTGTTCGAGCTTGCATGGAAAGACATGAAGCAGGTTAAGTGAATAAAAATGGAAGGAAATTTAGAAAACGAAGTATCTTCAACCTTTGTATTACTTGATGAAGAATCTCTTGCAAGATTACAAAAAACAAGAGAGAGGATTAGAGAAGATATGCGTTATTTCACAGATCCTGTAAGAGAATCCGGTATTCTAACAGCAGAAGATTATATGTTCACTATTAATTGTTAATAATCTAAAAATTCACTATAAAAAATAATTTAAAGTAGCGCCCTTACATCTTAAATAAAACTCCATCAATTAAATCTAATACTATAATTTCTTTTTCAAAATTATCAAATATCAAAAATAATAAAAATAAAAAATAATAAAAATAAAAAATCTTATTCTTTCAAAATTGCCATAACAGCGCTTACTACTGTGGTTATAACAACTACCCAACCAACAAGCATTGCCAAAACATCACCGCCGAGCCAAGTTGGTAGAGACAGTGTCCCTTCTATCATAGCAAACCCAACAGACAACGAAACCAAAACGCCTGTTAACCATGCTACAAAGTTCAAAACTTTCCCGCTTTGCTTTGCCATATTTTCAACCTCCTTTTTTGTTTAATTGTAATATAAGGAAAGATAATTAAAATAAATATAAATTAAAAATTACCTTCTTTTCCTCCTCCTTGCTCTTCCCTTGGATTTTTTTCCTGCGCCTCCGCCAGTAATTCCTGAAAGAGTTGCTCTGAATCCAACAGGTGCTTGTGCTGAGACTAAATGCATTGCTCTACCTCCAGCGCTTCTTGCTTTGGAAATATTTTCTCTTATTTCCTTGTCAAGTCTTGCAAGTTCTTTGTTTGTCTTATTAACAGAAGATTGCAATGCTTTTCTGGAAATTTTTCCGTAGAAAAATCTTTTACATTCTGTGTCAAATTCATCGAGAAGCCCTTGCTTTTCTTCCTGCCTTGCCCTAACAAGTTCTCCAGCAACGTTAAGCTCTTTTAGAGTTTTTGAGAAGAACTCTTCATTCATCATTTTTACCTGAACCATTTTTCACCTCCTTTTATTTAATCTTTTAAGAAAGTTTATTTTATATATGTTTTTGTTTACATCTTCTCAATTGTTTCAATTCCCAAAAGAGCAAGAGAATTCTTTAAAACCTGCCTGAAAGATTCTACCAAAGCCAAACGGAAAGTTTCCTGGGGAGAATCCAGGACTTTGCATGAATGATAAAACTCGTTAAAGATCTGGGCAAGTTGATAAGAATAATTTGCAATTACCGCAGGATTCAAGGTTTTGTAAGCACTTTCAACAGCCTCTGGGAATTGCGAAAGCTTTTTCACGAGTTCTAGTTCCTTTTCTTCTAAATCCTCAACTTCAAATTTTCCAAGCGTCTCGTTGCTTTTTCTCAATATTGAGCTGGCTCTTGCATAACTATACATTAGGTATGGGCCTGTATCTCCTTCGAAGCTTATCGATTCTTTTGGATTGAACAGCATTGTTTTCTTTATGTCTATCTTAAGGAGAAGGTATTTTATTGCAGCAAGGGTAATTGCCAGGCTTCTTTTCTCAAGCTCTGGTTTTGATATTTTTCCTTTTTCTTTCTTCTTCAGTTCTTTTTCCGCAAGCTCTGAGACTTGAGCAATTAAATAATCTGCATCTACTACTGTTCCTTCTCGGGATTTCATTCTGCCTGAAGGAAGATTAACCATTCCATAGGAAATATGTTCCATCTCTTTGTTCTTAAAACCAAGTTTTTCCAGTATGGTGAAAAGCACCCTAAAATGATATTCCTGCTCGCTTCCAACTATATAAAGAGATTTATCCAGCTTATAATTATCAAATTTTATTTTTGCCAAAGCAATGTCCTGGACAATGTATAAAGCTGTTCCGTCTTTTCTTAAAAGAATTTTTTCTCCAAGGCCTTCTTTTTCAAGATTTATTTTAACTTCCCCGTCTTTTGCCTTTTCGAAAACTCCTTTTTTAATTCCGTCAGAAACAGCCTCTTTTCCTTTTTTGTAGATTCTACTTTCTAAAAAAGTTACGTCATGTTTTATTTTAAATTTTTTATAGGTCTCTGCAAATCCTTCCAGGGCCCAGTCATTCATCAGCTTCCAGAGCATGAGGGTTTTCTTGTCTCCAGCTTCCCACATTTTCAGCAGTTCTTGGGCTTCTTCCTCTAGCTTTTTGTTTTTCTTTTTTTCAAATAAGATATAGAAGTTCCCTACAAAATGGTCTGGCTTAATCTTTTTTTCTTCAGGCGTTTTCTCGCGACCCCATTTTTCATATGCGAGCATTGATTTGCATATGTGAATTCCCCGGTCATTGTTCAGGTTTGCCCTTACAACTTTTTCTGAGTTAAATTCCAGAATCCGGGCCAGAGATTCTCCTATTGACATATTTCTCAAATGCCCTAAGTGAAGAGGCTTATTTGTATTTGGACTTGGAAATTCGACCATTGTTCGTTTTCCTTTTCCTAGGGAAGAGGACCCGTATTCTTTTTTCTTTGTTATTATATCCCAGACAGTTTGCCTAGCCAGGCTTTTCCTATTGAGAAAAAAATTAACATAAGGACCTTCAACCCTTATATCCTCGAAGTCAGTCGCATTTGGCTCTCCTATTTTTTCTCTTACCTGAAGGGCAATTTCATGCGGATCCAGCTTTAATATCGATGACAGGAAAAAACACGGAATTGCATAATCTCCCATTTCCTGGCTAGGAGGGAGCTCTATTAAATTCCAAAGCTGCGAATCTGGTATTTTAACACCAAGCTCTTTCAGTGATTTTTTTAATAATCCAAAGACAACCTCTTTCATCTTATAATTGATGAATTTAACTTAATAAATATTTTGAAACTGCAAAAAGTAAATGTAAGAATACTATAATAATCTTAATAAATGAATTTTTAATTTATTCTTCATGGATGAAAGAATAGTGTGGCAGCCGATAAATCTTAATCGCCCCTGGTATCATCTTGGTATTGTTCTTAATCCTGATTTTGCCAGAGAAATGATTTCACTAAAGATACCCCTGTGGGTTCAAGAGAGAATGAATAATCTTGGGAGAGAATCTTTAAAAAAATTAGGGATTGACTGGGATAATCCATATCAATTTTATAGAGATACTTCTTTTGTGAAGAACTTTCGTCTTGAATCAAACGGAGTCTGGCTTGGTTTTTCAGAAAATTTGAGTAAGCAATCTTTTAATGAACCTTTGATATATCACTCCCAGGGCATAAATTCTTTATTAAGAATAAATGGGCTCTTAGCTCTTGTTGACCTATGGGCTGATGATTGTGGGCCTGTGTTAAAGGGTTGGAGTATAATTTATAATAATCCATAGTTCTGCGTTATAATAAGAAGTTTTTTAAGCCGAAAATAGTTTTGAAAGTCATGTGGGGGTGCCGGAGTGGCCAAACGGGCAAGACTTAAGATCTTGTGGCTTAGTGCCTTACGCAGGTTCGAATCCTGTCCCCCACATTAAAAATATAGAATGGTGAAAAAAGGAAAGGGAAAAAGAAAGATAAAAACAGAGACCAAAATTCTTATTGTTGCTCTCATCGTCTTATTCATAATAAATTACCCTTTCTTTGATAATTTACTAAAGAATTTTTTAGACGAAAGCCAGCCTGCTTTTGTCGAACGGGTGATTGACGGGGACACTATTGACATAGGGAACAGCACTGTAAGATTGCTAGGAATAAACACGCCAGAGCGCGGAGAGATTTATTACAGTGAAGCAAAGGAATTTCTTGAGAGAGAAATTTCAAATAAAAATGTAACATTAGGATTTAGCAAAGAAAGATATGATAGATATGACAGAATTCTTGCATATGTATTTTTTGGTAATAGGAACATCAATCTAGAGTTAATAGAAAATGGTTTTGCAAATTATTATTTCCCTTCTGGAAAAGACAGATATTATGATGAATTTGCAGATGCCTGGAGAAACTGTATTAATAATAATGTAAATTTATGTGAAGCCTCCACAAATTCTTGTGCTTCTTGCGTTGAGTTAAAAAAATTAGATGCTAAAAATGATAAAATTGTTTTATATAATGGCTGCAGCTTTCAGTGTGATTTAACAGATTGGATAATAAAAGACGAAGGCAGAAAAAAATTTGTCTTTCCTAGATTTCTCTTAAATAATGGGGGTGAAGTTTCCATAGTAAATGGAAGTAAAACAGATACAAGCTCACTCTTATATTGGAGAAATGAGAGCTACATATTAACAGAAACAGGGGACACGATTTTCTTACGTGATAGTTTTGGCAAGCTGGTTTTGTGGAAGAGTTATTAATCAAAACTTCTCTTATATAAAATTGAATATCAGCTTACCAATTTTCATACACATAAATAGTGGTAAGATACTTATAAAATTTTTATTATTTATCACTTACCTTTAAATACCCATAAAAATATCTTTATTATAGATAATTGTTGGAAATAGAGCTTGTTTCATACAAGCACACTATTTCTTTGGTTGTTTAAAAATAAAATTGATAGAAATTGAAAATGGAAAGTTTTAGAAAATTGGGTTTAAGCGAAAAGCTTCTGAAATTACTAGAAGAAGCAGGATTCAGGAAACCTTCTGAGATTCAGGAGAAAGTAATTCCCTTAGTTTTACATGGAAAAGATGTTATAGGGGGTTCTGCGACAGGAAGCGGAAAGACACTGGCTTTTGGGACAGGAATCATAGAAAAAACAGAGAAAGAAAAAGGATTGCAGGTTTTAATTTTAACTCCAACGAGAGAATTAGCAGAGCAGGTAGGAAATGTTTTTGCAAGATTTTCAGAATACAGGGATTTGAATGTTGCGATTGTCTATGGCGGTGTGAATATAAACCATCAGATAAGGAATTTAAGAAATTCAGAAATTGTCGTCGGAACACCAGGAAGAATTCTTGATCATCTGGAAAGAGGTACAATAAATCTCTCTAACATAAAGGTTTTAGTTTTGGATGAAGCTGACAGAATGCTTGACATGGGTTTTATAAATGATGTTGAGAAAATAATAAAAAACTGCCCTAAGAAAAGGCAGACTCTTCTTTTCTCTGCCACAATATCCAATGATATAATGCATATAGCAGAAAAGCATATGATAAATCCGGAGACAATCTCTGTTGAAGCCTATGTTTCTGCAGAGAAGTTAAAGCAGATTTATTATGATGTTCCGAGAAATCTTAAGTTCTCTCTGCTGGTTCATTTGCTTAAAAGAGAAAAATCCGGGTTGGTAATGGTATTTTGCAATACAAGGCATAACACAGAATTTTTAGGAAATAATCTCAAGAGGCTTGGTGTGGATGTGCTTGCAATACACGGAGGTTTGACCCAGCAGAAAAGGAATAAGATAATGGAAAAATTCCACCAAAGCAGAATTACTGTTCTCGTATGCACAGATGTCGCTGCCAGGGGTTTGGACATTAAAGGGATTTCCCATATTTATAATTACGACATTCCAAAAACGAGCAAGGATTATATTCATAGAATAGGAAGAACTGCCCGTGCAGGCAAGGAAGGAATTGCAATAAATATTCTTTCAGACAGAGATTATGAAAATTTCAGCAATGTTCTCAGAGATCCGTCGATAAGCATAGAAAAAGTAGAACTTCCTGAAATTGAAACAGTAAGGCTCATGATGCAGAATCCTGAGATGGGAAGAAGAGAAAGATGGGATTCCAATGATTGGCAGGCCAGAAGAGATAATCAGGGAAGAAGTAATAGGCAAGGAGCAGGAAGAGGACAATACGGAGCAAAGAGGCGTGGAAGCGGGGGAAGGGGCGCAAGCAGTGCTGGAAGAAGAAACATTCCTCAAAGAACAGGAAACTACATGAATAGAAGTCGTTTCGGCGTCAGAAGTTTCAGAAGCAGACACAATAGCAGAAGTGGGCATAGTGGAAGAAGCAGAGATAGGGAAAGGTATTAATCAACAGCTCAGAAAGAACTTTCTACTAAAAATCTCTCGCAAACTTTATAAATCAATAATAACCTACTTTGGAGTAGACTAGGTCGGCGGGATAGCCCTCCGCCATTTGCAAACGGGCTTTATGGCAAACTGCAAGGAAGGACGTGACAGATATTGTATGAAAGTCCTTATTCCGACGTTGACGTTTTGTCCGCTTCGATCTTGCAGATGCGAAATGGGTCAGGCCTTGATCGGAGCAGCCCTAAACATTTGTTAAGGTGCTTAGCGGGTCGCAGAACCGAGAAAGAATGAGGGTTAACTTTTTTGCAATTCTGAGGCAACCTTCCGAGTCTACAAAGTATACTTCTTATTAACATAATAGTTATAAAAGAGATTTATTTAAAATTTTTATGACATTAGAAGACAGAACACTTCTTTTCTCTCCTGGCATGAAAGTCAGTGTAAGATCTGTAAAAACTTTTTGGAATAAGGTTCTGATTCTTAGGGCTGAATCAAAAGATCCTTCTCGAGAGACAGAAGGAGAAGTTTATACTGTAGAAAGAGGGGTGAGCGATTTCCTTAGGGGAACAATAAAGCCAGGTGATAAGATTCTTCTTATACAATATGATGGTAAAGTTAAAGCGATTTATGGCCCTATTAACGAAGAACACCTCTATGTTCAGCATTAATCACTAAATTAATAAACTATTTTTTCCTGTTTTTCTGATGGAAAAGAGGTCGCAATTTTTCCAAAAGAAAAATCGCCGGGGACAGTTTTATTTAATATCTGCCATAATTCTTGCTGCGATAATCATAAGTCTTATCACTATTTCAAATTATTCCAAAAAAGATGAATCCGCTGACCTGGAAAATCTGAAGGACGAAATACAGATAGAAAGCGCAAAAGTTATTGACTATGGAATCAACAATAGTTTAACACAGCCGGCAATGAACCAGCTTATCCAGAATTTCACTCAGCAATACATAGATTCCCAATCAAGAGACAAAAACTTGTATTTTATTTTTGGGAAAGAGGATAATGTTACGCTTAAAGGATATCAAAATGAGGCGCACGATGTCATATTGGAAGGAACGACAATCCCAGCATCTTTAGGGGCATTTCTCTGGACTTTGGATCCTGCAACGAGCAGTGTCAACCTAACTATTGATAAAAATTCTTATATTTTCACTTTAAAAAACGGGGAAAATTTTTATTTCCTTGTTTCAAGAGAAAGCAGAGGAGGCAGTTATGTTGTTACAGGGTAGAATGATAAATATCTTTTTATTAAAGTCAAAATTTGAAGAGAGTTATTTAATTAAGGGTGGTATTATTTTAATTATAAATAAAGAGGCTTTACCCATATAAAATTTATTGGTAAGATAATATAAAATGCCACAAAGCAGAATGAATAAAAGAGGGGTAAGTGTATTAATTGGCTATGTTCTTTTAGTTGTTTTTGTAGTGATAATGGCCGCCATAGTTTTCAATTGGCTAAGAACTTATGTTCCTGCAGAGAGTTTGAACTGCCCTGATAGCGTGTCCCTCTTCATAAAAGAATATACTCTGGATTGTGATGCTAATACCTTAAATCTTACTATGAAAAATAATGGGAGATTCAGTTATGCCGGATTTTTCATACATGCTTCAAATGAATCAGGGCAGGAAGTGGCAACGATAGATTTCTCACAGTATTTAAAAGAAAAGATTGGTGAAATAATAAAATTAGGGAATTCTGTAATTTACATCGGTGATGGAGACAATATCATAAAACCAGGGAATGAATCCGGGGCTGTTTTTAATTTCTCAAGCACATTAGGAAATATTTCCAGCGTCACCCTTGTTCCTACAAGATTTCAGGTAGAAAAAGGCAGAAATAGGCTTGTAAGCTGCAACACAGGAAAACTCACGCAGGAAATCCAGTGCGGGACAGAAAGCGTTTCTCCGCCGACATGCATACCTGCAGCAGATCCAACATATGAAGCTCTTTGTTCGGGAAGGGTTTGCGGGAGTGTAACTAATGGCAGTTGCGGTTTAGTGACGTGTCTTCCTGATAATTGCGGAACTGGTTTTTTCTGTGATGCTGCAGGACAATGCATTTCCAGCAGTTGCACACCGGCAGCTGACCCAACTCTCTCGGGAATATGCGGATCCCAGCGATGTGGAACTGCACAAAATGGAACATGCGGTGCTGTAACTTGCGGGGTTTGCGGGGGAGGATTTGAATGTGATGTTACAACAAACCAATGTGTCTCTACAATAGGAAACGGGAGGTGTGATGCCGGAGAAGATTGTTCAGAACCAGCCTGTGTTGGATTGCAGGCAAGCTGTCCTGCAAATCAGATATGCAGTTCAGGAGGGTCATGCATCACCATAGGGAATGGATTATGTGATTCTGGAGAAACATGCTCACAGGAACCAGTAGCTTGTGAAGGACAGCAGGCACAGTGCCAAGTAGGAGAAACCTGTGTAAGCGGAAGCTGCACATTCAATGCCCAAGGAAGTTTCAATAGTTGTGCAGATTATTGTGATCTTTTCAGTGGATATAATACTGGGGGTTGTGTACAAAATCCTCAACAGTGCGGGGGGTTGATTCCACCAGGGACGTATATAGGAATTGTTCCAGGAGCAAATGAAACGAGGGGTAATAGTTATTGCACGACAGGTAATGCAGACACCTGTTGCTGCCAACCCTAATAAGAAACTTGATATAAATTTATAAATTAAAATATGTTAGATAATATAACGATGAGAGGAAAAATAAAAAGAGGTTTGTCTCCTGTGATTGCAACCACTCTTTTAATTGCAATGGTGGTTGTCCTCGGACTTATAATCTTTCTCTGGTTCCGCGGTTTCACAGAAGAATCTGTCACAAAATTCGGGGGTACAAATATCAAACTTGTCTGTGGAGATGTGGCTTTTGAATCCAGCTATTCTTCAGATTCAGGAAACCTATTTTTATCAAACATAGGAAACGTTCCTATCTACAGCTTTAAGCTCAAGATACAAAAACCTGGAAGTTATGAAACTGTTGATATAAAAGATATTGCAGCAGATTGGCCAACCACTGGCCTGACTCAGGGAGGTATTTTCTCGGGGGATGTTTCTTCCTCTATTACTGGTGCAGAGGAAATAACAGTTATTCCTATTCTTAGAGGAAACTCTGACGAAGGACCAAGAATGTATACCTGTGAAGAGCAGTACGGGGAGCAGATAGTATTGTAGAATGGGGGAAAGGAAAAATTTAGTATTAAATTATTAAGAAAATGCTGATTAGTTAATAAGGATGATTAAATTGAGTTAGAGTAAATAGATTAAACTTAATGCTCTGATATATTAAAAAATATAAGATGAGAAATTAAAATGAAAGACCGCAGAGGGATTTCAGCTGTTTTAGAGACTGTGATAATGATTGCTCTTACTATAGCTGTCACATCTATAATTTGGGTTGTTGTGGACAATCTTGTGCAAAAAAACATTGACGAAACAGAATCTTGCTTCGGGATTTTTGGGAAAGTCACCTTAAATTCAAGATATACCTGCTACAATTCAACAGCTAACCCTGATGAAATGTTATTTTCAATAAATGTTGGAGAAATAGAAAACCTGGAAGATATTTTTGTTGCAATTTCAAATCAGCAGAGTTCTGTTAGTTTTAAAATTGGTGAAAATCCTTCTGGGCTGAAATATCTGAATGGAACGCAGCCTGTCGCAATTCCCAAAGCAAATCAGGGACGCACCTATATATACAATCTGTCTGCTTCTTTTTCTCAAGCGCTGACAAGGATAGAAATAGTTCCTGTAATAGATGGAAAATTATGCGAAGCTCCTGATTCCATAGAACAGCTTGATAGTTGCTCCTCTCTTGCCTAGCAGGATAGGAATATAATTTAATATAAATAAGTTTAAGCGGGATATTCATAAGTTAGAAAAAAGTGATGTATTTTTATTAAAAATTCTTTTAGGTTAGTTGGCAATTATTATCTTATAATATTAAATAGAATAGTTTATAATGAGAAATATTTTTTATAACAAATAAAAAACATTATAAACTATCACTCACTAATGGCTATATG
>JBBTAB010000056.1:11172-18518 GCA_038044425.1 Nanobdellota archaeon
ATCGCATTTACCCTCATGGGTCTTGTCCTTGCATTTGTTGTTCCTAAAATAGGAGAAATTCAGGACAAAGGGGTTATAGAACAATCCATCGGCGTGTTGCAGGATATAGATTCACTAATAAGGGGCCTTGGAGGCCCTGGAAATCAGAGAGTTTTGGAACTGGGGATACAGAAAGGATCTATTACCATAGATTCAATTGGTGAAAAAATTTTCTTTGATTTGGAAAGCAAATACCAATACAGCGAGCCAGGAGAAAATATAAGTGTTGGAAAAATAGATGTTTATACAGAAACCAGAGGCAAACTAAATATGGTGACTCTTACTCTTAATTATTGGGGAGAATATAATCTAACTTCCCAAGAAGATATTAAAAAATTAAGCCAGGCGCCTGTACCCTACACAATTTCAATCTCTGACCTTGGCCAAGATAGTTTAGGAAAACCAATAGTAAATATAGAGGTGATAGGATAATGACAGGTATAAAAGATTATCCAAGAGTAAATATAAACTTCAATCCTGAAATCCCCCCATTGAAAAAAGTCAAGGATAAAACAAAGATAGATGTAAGGTACAGCGTGATATCTCCTTTTTCTTTTATCCATATATACTGGGATGAGAAAGAATATGAAGTTTTATATGAAATAGAAGAGCCTATATTGACAGATATTGAAAAAGGTTATCTTTCCCAGATACTTCCTGCCATGAGGGATCTTATAGATTTTGATGTGATTATTGAAAAAGGCATAGATAAACTTTTAGAATACATAGATAAAAGATTAAAAATAATTGCATTTGAGCTTGGCCTGAACTTTTCCTATGATACCTATAAAAAAATCTATTATTATCTGGTCAGAGATTTTGTTGGCTTCAATGAAATAGAGCCTTTACTCAGGGATTTTTTTGTTGAAGATATAGAATGCAATGGAAATGAAAGCCCTGTCTATATAGTTCACAGAATTTTCAGGAATCTTAAAACAAATCTTTCTTTTAACAGCATGGACAAATTAGAGAACTTTGTTGAAAAATTAGCACAGAGAAGCGGGAAATATATCTCTTATGCATCGCCAATTCTGGACGCTACTTTGCCTGACGGAAGCAGAGTAAATGCAACATATACAAAAGATATAACGAGCAAGGGACCGACATTTACAATAAGAAAATTCACGAAAACGCCATGGACACCTCCGCAGCTCTTATCTTTCAAGACATTAAGCCCTGAGATGCTGGCTTATCTATGGATTCTTGTCCAGTATAAAATGAACCTGCTCATTACAGGAGGAACATCTTCTGGAAAAACAAGCCTGTTAAATGCCATTGCTTTTTTCATACCTCCTGAGGCAAGAGTTGTAAGTATAGAAGACAGTGTAACAGGGGATTCAAAAATAATTATAAGAGAAAAAGGAAAAATCAGAAATATCACAATAAAAGAATTTGTGGATAAGAAGATGGATGCAGAAGTAATCACTTTAGACGAAAAGGGAAAAACAAGATGGATAAAGCCCTCAGATTACATAAAACACACTGTTAAAAAAGACATTTATGAAGTGACCACATCAACTGGAAGAAAGATAAAAGTGACAAAAGATCATTCCTTATTTTCCCTCGGAGAAGATAATAGACTAAGGGAAGTAAAACCAACAGAACTTAAGGAGGGGAAATCTTTTATTGCTGTACCAAGGGAATTGGCTTTCAAAGGCAAAGAGATTAAGGAAATAAACCTAATGGAAAATCTTGAAATATTCAAAGATGATTTTTTACAGGGCCACCCATTAAGAAAGATATTCCAGACGTATAGCTATAGCCAGCTAGGGGTTGCCAAAGAACGTTATAGGTGGTGGAAAAAGCACGATGTTATAAAAATCAAGAATTTCATGAAATTAAACATAGAGTTCTCCTATGATGAGTTGAAACAGCTAAAAATTAAAAGCAAAAATACCTCCTCTATTCCTATAATATTCGAAATAAGCAAAGATTTCCTGGAGTTTTGCGGATTATGGCTTGGAGATGGAAGCTATGATAATAGGAATAAGAATGCTGTTATTTTATCCAATATTGATGAAGAATGCATTGATGTTTTTAAAAAGGTAGCAAATTATTTAGGATCGAATTATTCCGCGATGAATGATGGAGGAGTTTCCCTTAGAATTCACAGCACTGTTTTTTATAAATTAATGAAGTATGTCCTAAAATTTGACGGTTATTCAGATACAAAAAAGATACCTGAGTTTATATTCGGCTTGTCAAAGGATCAGATCAGGAATTTTATAAGTGGGTATTTTAGTGCAGATGGTTGCATGAAGAAACACGAGGTGTCTTGCTCTTCCCAAAGTTATGAATTGCTTGATGACTTGCAGACCTTATTTCTTAGATTTGGGATAATAGCAAGAATTAATGATTTTGAAAGGAAAGACAAATGCATTAATATGTCCATCTCCTCATCAGAAAACATTGAGAAATTTAAAGAAATAGGTTTCTTGCAAAAAAGAAAAAATGATAAGTTATCTATATACAACTTAGTGGCTCCCCATACTGTCTCGGACATTATCCCTCTTAGTGCTAAGAAGGTTGAAGAATTAAAAAAGATTGTAAGCATAAGATTGCAGCATAACTATATATCTGGCTTGCAGAATTTTGGGAGAAAATACCTTCAGAAAATAGCCCCAATCGGATCAGAATTCAATGACATTTCACATACAGATATTTTTTGGGATAAAGTAAAATCTGTAAGAAAGGTAAGTTCTGATGAAATAGAGGTATTTGACCTGAGCATTCCAAAATACGAAAAATTCCTTTGCAACAATATTTTTGTACATAACACGCGCGAATTAAATCTTCCAAGAGAGAACTGGCTTCCCAGTGTTGTAAGAAATGCGACAGGCGCCGGAAATGTTGGAGAAATAGACCTTTTTACATTGCTTAAAAGCTCTTTCAGGCAAAATCCTGATTATGTAATTGTCGGGGAAGTAAGAGGAAAAGAAGCATATGTATTATTCCAGGGAATGGCATCAGGGCATTCCTCTATAAGCACCATGCACGCAGACTCTGTAGACACTGTTATTAAAAGGCTGGAAACTCCGCCGATAGAGCTTTCTCCAACTCTTCTGAATGTGCTTGATTGTGTTTGCATAATGACCCACGCAATTGCAAAAAAGCAGGAAACCAGAAAGCTGAAAGAAATCGTTGAAATAATTAATGTTACTCCTGAAGGTGTCGCTTTGACAAACACGCCGTTCATATGGAATCCTTCTGACGACAGCTTTTATTTCAAAAAAAACAGCAAGATATTTGAAAAAATTGCGAAGAGATTTGGAATAACCCTGCAGGAAATAGATGAGGAATTTAAGATAAGAGTAAAGGTTCTATATGCTCTTTACCAGAAAAAAGTATTCGATTACCAGGAGTTCCAGGACATAATTACGCAGTATTACAAAAGGCCAAAAGAAGTTTTAGCAAAGCTTGGTATTGCCTGAGGTTTAAGAAAGCCCGCAAACGAAAATATTTAATAACACTTTTTCCTTCTTTTAGATATGAAAAAAGAGGGTAGAATTTCTTTTGCAGAAGGTGAAATATCAGACATAAACCACCTTATAAAAGTTCTCAGCAGGCATATAGAGAAATTTGAAGCTGCCTATAAAAGAAAAGACCCCCGGGAATTTAATATTTTAAAAAAAGAGATTCTTCAGATAGAAAAAAAGATACATGCTCTTATAAAATAAAAAATGCCGATAGATAAATTAAAGGAAACTCATCCAAGCGTGGCTGAGTTAAAGGAAAATTTCGAAAAACAGAAAAAGATAGCAGCTGAGATAAATAATCTTTCTGAAGACTTAAAAAATTCAAGAGACCAAGAAGAAAGAAGGATTATTTCTTCCCAAATAAACTCACTGAAAAATTCTCTGAAAAAATCAGGATTAGAAGTTATTGAATCCACAGAATCCATTTCTCTGCCTAAACCCCTGGATGTGGCTCAAACCCCTGTTTATACACCTGAAAAATCTTGGCAGCAAATTCCTAAAAAAACAGATTTTGAGGGGGGAGTTTCAAAAAAGGAAAAGATTTCCAGCCTTGAAAAGATGGCCTTGAAGAGGATGAAAAAGAAAGAGGTAAAAGTTGTTAAGAAAAAAGAAAAAAAGCCCAATACTTATGTAAAACTTGCGAGCAACATGTTTGGTAATACCTCTATGTCTCTGATAAATAAGGGGAAATTCTATTCTCTAAGAAGGGACTTAATCAGGGCGAACCTTGAGTTTGTTCCTGCAAATTATATTTCTGTTATTTTTTTCACAACTCTTGTTTCTTTTTTTGCTGCATTATTAATCGCTGCTTTTTTCCTCTTCTTTAGTCTTGTAGCTTTCCCCCCATTTATTGTTCCTGCAGAAACTGCATTTGGCATAAGATTCTTGCAGATATTCTGGATTGTTTTAGCCATTCCTGCAGGGGTTTTTGGTTTTGCCTATTTCTATCCCGCTATGGAAAAGAAATCCGTGGAAGGAAAAATTAACCAGGAACTTCCATTTGCAACAATTCATATGTCCTCTATATCAAACTCCATGATAGAGCCAAGCAAGATTTTCGAAATAATAATAACTACTGAAGAATATCCTCATCTTGACAAAGAGTTCACAAAGCTTCTGAATGAAGTAAATATTTATGGCTATGATCTTGTCAGTGCCTTAAGAGACATGGCGTTTAACAGCCCTAGCAGAAAGCTCGGAGAATTGTATAATGGATTAGCAATAACTATAACTTCTGGTGGAGATTTGCCGGAATTTTTTGATAAAAGAGCGCAAACGCTCTTATTTGAACACAGGCTTGAGAGGGAAAAACATGCAAAGGCTGCAGAAACTTTCATGGATATATACATAAGCGTTGTCATAGCTGCTCCAATGATACTCATGCTTTTGCTTATTATGATGAGGGTGAGCGGGTTGGGAATTTCTTTGAGCACGCAGATGATAACTCTCGTGATGGTTCTTGGAGTGGCTCTTATGAATATATTATTCCTCGCATTTCTTCACTTAAAACAGCCGGAAGGGGGTGCGTGAAATGCAACTAAGAAAATACATAAAAGATATAGAAAAAAAAGAACACATTAAAGTTTTATTTCTTATAGAAAGTGGAAGTCGGGCTTGGAATTGGGCGAGTGATGATAGCGATTATGATGTTAGGGGCGTATTTATTCAAGACTATTTAGTATATGGTGGGATTAAAGGACAGATAGAAAGAAAAATTAGAAATTTAGATATTGTTTTGTGGGATTTAAGAAAATTCTTGGCATTAATGAAAAAATCTAATCCTTCTGTGTGGGAATGGCTAAGCAGTGATATTACTTATTTAGACAACCCTTTAAGAAAAGAGTTAAAATCTATTTTTATTAAGCATTTTAGCAAATATGCATTAAAAAAACATTATTCTTCAATGGCTAAACAAAATTTTTACAAGTATATCAATGGAGTAGGAGATACTGCAAATTTAAAGAAATATGTTTATGTATTAAGAAGTATTGCATGCATCATTTGGATAGAGAAATATGCAACTCCCCCTCCTAAAAAACACCAAAGATTACTTCATTTATTACCAAAAAATATCAGAAAATTTTTTGAGAATATTGTGAAAAGAAAAAAAGAATCAGAATCGACTAAAGGGAATAGAAATAGAGAAGCAGAAAAATTTGTAATTAGTTATTTTGATAGAGATTATGAAAAGGATTCTTCTAATTTTTCAGATTTTGAATTAAATAAATTATTCAAGAAAGCGGTCAAAAAATGGAATTAAAAGCAGGGCATTGGACAGGAATTTTCATAGGACTTTTAATTGTAGGTATCTCTTTCTTTTTTATAGGCACCAGATTTTTCTTTTTTATAATTGGCACAGGGGTTCTTTCAGTCGCAGCTCCTTTTGTTCTTGCCATAGTAAGGGAAACAACAATTGCTGCTGAAAAAGAAGATATGTTCCTGGAATTTGCCAGAAATCTCGTGGAAAGCGTAAAAACAGGAACCCCCATAAGCAAAAGCATCATCAATGTCAGGGACAAACCATACGGAGTTTTGTCAGAGAACATAAAAAAATTAGCAAACCAGATCTCTCTTGGGGTTCCTTTAAGTTTTGCGCTGCAGACATTTTCAAAAGATGTAAAAAATCAAACAATTTCAAGGGCATTAACACTTATAGGACAGGCAGAAAGAAGCGGGGGTGAAATAGGCGGAATTCTTGAGTCTGTAACAGAAGCTGTGAGTACTGCTGATAAACTGAAGAAAGAGAGGCAGGCTGCGATTTCAACCCTTGTTGTTCAGGGTTATATAATATTTATAGTGTTCATAATAATCATCCTTGTTTTGCAATTCCAGATACTTCCAATGATAGTGGGAATTGTTCCCAGTGCAGGGTCTTTGGGAATTGGGGGCTTAGGCGGAGGAGCACCTATAGAAAATGATGAAATAGCGAATGCTTTCTTGTATCTTCTTTTAATCCAGGGTGCTTTTTCAGGATTAACCATAGGAAAACTTTCAGAGGGAAACATCAAACCAGGGATAAAGCATTCTTTTGTTTTGATGCTTTTGGCTTTTTTAATTTCAACAGGAGCAAATGTGTTTTTCGGAGGATGAATGAGAAACAAAAGACCCCCACAAGTTCGGTCTATGTCCTCTCTGCTGAGACAACGTAAAGGCTCGCATGTAGGCGTTGTTATTTCTTTTGTCTTGTTCATAACTTTCATAGTTTTCATGTATACTATCTTAAATTATAGGATTGGTTTTGGAGAAAATAAGAAAGCTTCTTTAGAACAGATAAAAGAAGCTGTAAAAGGAGAAATTTCAGAAAACCTAACAACTGTTTCAATAGGCATAACCGAAGTAAACCCGAGTTGTGTGCAACTCGATAATTTTTTTGGTAAGACCCAAGCCAGCGATAAACTTCTCGTGAAAAGTGATTCTGGTTCTGCGCTTGTAACGAGCAAATCAGGAAACGATTTGTTTGTAGAAACAGAGGGTAATACTTTTTTCAGGGTTTCAGAATCAGGAGAATTTTCAGTTGTTTCAACAGGAATTATTAGCTCATGCCAGCTCTTGCAAGAAAGCCTGGGATATGTTCTTGGTCTTTCAAAAACAGAGGATTTGATTTTCGAATCAAAGATGTTGAATCTTTTAAACAATTACACGCAAAATTATTCAGGACTTAAGAAAAATCTGGGAATCTCTGATGAAGATGAATTTGGATTTATTTTTACTTATAGTAATAGCACACAGGTAAGAACTCCTGAAAAAAATCTGACAATAGACATCTATGCGGAAAGAGTTCCTGTTCAATATATTAAAATCTCTGGGGAGAGAGAAGTTGGTTTTATAGAT
>JBBTAB010000057.1:0-2620 GCA_038044425.1 Nanobdellota archaeon
AAAATTCCTTCCAGATATCAAAAAAGATCTCCTGGAGAAGAACTTTTTGCAGACATAAAGATTTACAATCTTGGGGCAAAAGGAGCTGTAGATGTAAAAATAGAGTATCTGATAAAAGACAAAGAAAATAACACCATAACAGCTCTAGAAGATACTGTTGCTGTGGAAACTCAGACAAGTTTCACTAAAACAATATTTATTCCGGAAAACACTGCTCTTGGAAAATATCTTCTGTATGTTACTGTAACATATAATGGGAAAATTGCAAGTTCAAGCATATTCTTCGAGGTTGCAGAACCAGAGGTTTCACAGAGGGAAAAAATATATATAGTTACAGTAATTATTCTCTCTATAATATTAATTTTGGTTATATATTATACAATAATCAATAGAGAGAGGCATAAAAAAAAGATAAAAAAATTGGATTTGGGGGTCTTAATGAAGAGGTAAAATGGCATTGGATTTTATAATAGTCGGATTAAGCTTATTGGTATTTATTTTTTATTTGGTAATTCTTTTTTTTCTAATTGAAATAACAAAAAGGGTTAATAAAAAGATAAGAATAACTTTTATATATCTAATTCTGGCTATTTTATTCCTGATTATAAGAAGGCTCCAGCAAATCTTCCTGGAATCACAGATATTGCATTTTATACCTTATTTATCAGAAATAACTACATTAATGTTCGCGGTTTTTTTATTTTTGGCGATATTTAATTTTTATAGAGAGATAAAAAGATACAAATAAAAAAAGTCTATTTAAACTATTCCTGGATTGAATCTCGAATTAAGATTACCTTAAAAAATCCTCCTTAATAAAATCGAAAGCACCAATAAGACTAATATCGTAGCTAGCCATATCTAAAACATATTCTTTGATGTAAAAAACTTAAGAGGCTATTAAAACTATTTTTTCTGATATCATTTTTTGAAGCGGAGAGTGGGAATCGAACCCACGAATAATCGGGCTGCAACCGATTGCAGTAGCCACTGTGCCATCTCCGCAGCGCCCGGAACAGGATTTGAACCTGCGACCCCTAGCTCTCTTCATCTTCTTAAAACATAGAAGGCTAGTGCTCTATCCAGGCTGAGCTACCCGGGCATGATATTATTTAGAGTAAGAAATCTATTTAAAAGCTTTCTGTGAGGAAGATTTTAAGTTTAGCCCATAGAATCTCTCATCAGATTTAATGCAAATGGATAGAAAGATTATATTAAAAGTTATCAACATATTTTTCCAGAGTTTAATATCAATTAATACTAAACCTCAACAGAATCAAGGTCATTGGGAATAATGGTTTTTTTAAAATGTTTTTTTGCCTGTTCTATTATTGGTTTAGTATTTTTGCTGTATCTTTCACTAATATGAACTAGATAAAGAGATTTTACCATTGCCTTTCTTGCTATCTCTCCTGCCTGGCTAGCTGTTAAATGCTGGTATTCCTTTGCTTTTTCTGATAGCTCCTCCCCAAAGCCGGATTCACAGATAAGAGCGTCTGAATTTTTAACAAAAGGTATGATTTTATCATTCATCGATGTATCCAAAACAAATGAAATTTTTTTTCCTTTTTCCATGAAGACCAAATCTTTTGCCCTATATTTCTTTCCATTATAAAAAATATCTTTTCCTTTTTTCAACTGCTGAAGATGCTTTCCTTCTCTTATCTTTAATCTTTGTATTTTCTTTTTATCAATTCTTATTTTCCCCTTTAAGTTAAAAGAATATGCATTGCATTTTTGTCCGTGAATCATTTTCTCTGCTTCAAGAAAAAAATCCTTAGTTTCAAAAAATTTTCCAGAAGCTTCTTTTACCTCTATCTGATACTCTGTCGTGCTCCCAAAAGCCTGAAATATGCCGTCAATTACTTTTTTTATTCCTTTTGGGCCATAAATGATGAGTTTTTTTTTGTAATCTGACATTGCCAATGTTCTGAATAATCCCGGAAGCCCAAAAGTATGATCTCCATGTCTGTGTGTTACGAGTATCTTTGTAATTTTACCAGGATTTAATCTAGCTTTTCTGAATTGAATCTGAGTTCCTTCTCCACAATCCACAAGAATTCCCTCATTGGCATAAGAGAGGAAAAATGCAGGATGATTTCTTTTTTCAGTGGGAATCATGCCCCCTGTACCAAGAAAAGTTATTTTTATTTTTTCAGCCATTAATTATTATGGGAAATATAATTAATAAAGATAACTAATAACGCGGAGTATTTTAATCTAAAAGGCAGTTGACTAAGGAATTTATTATTAAAGAATATAGAACTGACTCTATACCTTGGTTATTAAAAACTCCTTAAGACTTCAAAGCTGTAGAAGCCGGTGAAATAAAGATTATTGTATCCCCTCTTAAAAAAGTGAGCCCAAGATTTCTTTTTATCTCTCCATGCTCCATCTCTTTTATGTTGTCAAGAACAAGATTAATATGTATATCAAATGCTAATAGAGTTCCAACAAATTGTTTGTCTCCCTTTAAATGCACAAGGATTTCTTTTCCTTTAGAATTATTCAGCAAATCCAAGGGCCTCTCAATTCCATTAACCATTTTATTTTTAATAAGCAGTTTTGTAAAATTCAGCTTAATATAATATTTTCACATGGAATGTTTATAAACATTTCT
>JBBTAB010000058.1:0-3769 GCA_038044425.1 Nanobdellota archaeon
GAATTGATGAAGAAAAAATAGTTATTTCTTCCTCCGGAGAACCTGAAAGCCTTCTATTGCAACAAAAATTCCAAGAACAAACATCAGCATTGAAATGCCTGCAAGAACAAAACTTCCCTGGCCTATATAACCCCCTTGCCTGAAAGTTAAGTAAAGCAGTGCAGAAAGCGTTGTCCCTAAAACAAGAACAGCTGGAATAATTATGAATTTAACATTTACCTTCTTTGAGATGAAAAATGCAGAAATAGCTATCATTGTTATTGCGGCAATCAGCTGATTTGAAGTTCCAAATAAGCGCCACATTGTTTCATAACTGTTTGTGATAGCAAGAAGCCAGGCCGGAATTAAAATAAGAAGTGTCACTAGGATTTTTTTTCTTTTTAACTTTGTAATAAGGCTTTCTGAAACTATAAATCTTCCAAGTCTTGTAGAAGAATCAACTGTTGTTAATATGAATTGATTGACCATCATAGCACCTATAAGACTCGCAACAGTTAATGTTAGAAAAGGAATTCCTACCTGGCTTACGATATTTCCGTAGCCTGAAGAAAATAAGATAATCCACCCTTTCCCTAATTCTGTTTGGAAACCCCCAGTTCCTGTTCCCCACTTCAATCCAGAGATAACAACAATTGTTACAAAAACTGCAAGAAGTGCCTCAAGAAGCATTCCACCATATCCAACAGCTTTTCCATGGGATTCTTTTGCGAGCTGTTTGCTGGTTGTTCCAGAAGCAACTAAACCATGGAATCCAGAGACAGCCCCGCATGCAACAGTGATGAATAATATAGGCCAAAGAGGAAAGATAGGGTTTGAAATATATGCAGGAGCATTTATCTCTGGGCGTACGATAAAGACACTTACAATACCAAGGAGCATAAGAAGAGAAAGATGAATAGCACTAAGAAAATCCCTTGGCCTTAACAATATCCATACAGGGACAATGGAAGCAATGCCAGCATAAATCAAGATTAAAGTTATCAGAATATTTCTTACAAGAATCGGGCTTAAGAAAGATAAGTCAATAGGATATTTTATTCCAAGCCATATGGAAAAAGCGATGATAATCAAAGAAATTATTGTCAAAGATTTGTAATCCAATTTTAGTTTTTCTACTCCATAACCAAAAAATACTGCAACTAAATTGATGGTAATCAAAGGAATAATTAATTCTGTTTTATTTGCAATGCTCTCTGCTGTTGAAACACTAAAAACAGTTATTATTAAAATCAAAGTCACCAGAATCATAACTGCAAATAATGTTCCTGCTCTTGAATTCAGGGTTTTTTTGGCAATACTTGAAACCCCCTCAGCCCTGTTTCTTACAGAAGCAATAAGGCTTGTATAGTCATGCATGGCTCCAATTAAAACAGAACCTAAAGAAAGCCATAGAACAACAGGTAGCCACCCAAAATAACTGACTGCAAGTATAGGGCCAATGATAGGGCCTGCACCTGCAATTGCCTCAAAATGATGTCCTATCAATAACGGCTTTTTTGCAGGAGAAAAATCAACACGATCTTTATTTTTTACAGCAGGCGTGGTATTTTGGTCACTTATTCTTAACTTTTTTTCTATGAATCTAGAGTAAAATCTGTAACCAAGTATAAGCCAGAGAATTACAAGACCTAAAACAATAAAAGAATTCATTTTACCTCTTTATCAAAAATTAAAAGGATATAGTTTTTATAAACTTGACTATCTTTGTGATAAAATGAAAAATAAATTTTTCAAAATACAAAATCAGGAGAATTTTGCATAATGAATAGGAACTTCAAAATACAAATCAGGAGATTTGCATAATGGACGAATTAGAAGATTTAAGAAAAGAAAATGAAAATCTTAGAAAGGAAATTGAAAGATTAAAGAAAATGAGGATTAATCAAAAACAAGGAATGATAAAGGCAGCAACAAGAGGAAATTTGATGTCAAGAGCCCCTTTCGGCTATAAAATTGAAGACAAAAAATTAGTTCCTGCTGAAAATTTCAGGGAAGTAGAGGAAATATTTGAAGAATTTTTAAGAGAAAAAATAAGTTTGCGGCAACTTGCAGAAAAGCACAAACTTTCTATCAATGGATTAAAAAAAATACTCAAGAATTTCACATATATAGGAAAAATAAAGTTCAACAATCAGATTTATTCAGGAAATCATGCCGCCCTCGTATCCTCAACACTTTTTAATCATGTTCAGAATAAGATCGAAAGATTGGGGATAAAATGATTCTTGTGAAGAATTTTTAATATAAGATAATCAGCGCGTGTTTTTTATATTAATACTTTTTTCTCTTAAGTATAATTTTGATGACAAATAATAATCACCTGTAGGACGTCTGCCTTTTTCTCCTTGCCTTGCTATCCCCTGGTTTATAAGCTTCTTTTCTTCTTACATCTGCAACAAGAAGATTTCTGTCATAATCCAGAAAAGCCCTTTCCAATTCTTTGCTTTCTGTCGCCCCAACCAGTGCCCTTGAAATCGCAATTCTTGCAGCTTCTATCTGGCCTTTTTCTCCGCCACCTTTTACTTTGACAGCGATATTAAAGTTAATTTTTCCAAGAACATTTTTTGCTATTCTCACAGGTTCTTCTATCTTAAGCCTGTCAAACATCTGCAGAATTTCATAAGGTTTATCATTTATTGTGATTTTTCCAGAGCCCTCTGTTGTGACAGCCCTTGCTACAGCTGTCTTTCTTTTTCCGGAAGTTATCATCTTTTTCATCATTTTGTTATTTCTTTAACTCGGCCATGCCTGGATGGGTTTTTATTTTGTTATTTCCTCTACAGCAATAAATTTAGTTTTCTTTTCCTTTCCGCTGACTATCTTTTTTGCGTCTTTAAATTCTTCTGGAACCCCTTGATAGCACTTTATTCTTCTGAATGCCTCTTTGCCACGCCCAGACCTATGGGAAAGCATGCCCCTTACAGCTCTTTTTACTATAAGGTGTGCAAGCCTGGAATATTTTGGGCCTTTTTGCCCGCTTCCTATTTTCTTCCTTCTTGATTCAAATTTTTCCATTATATCTTTTCTGCTGCCTGTTATTATAACCTTTTCACAATTCAAAATAACAATTTCCTCCCCAAGCAATGCCTGTTTAGCAGCATAGCTTGCCAGCCTTCCCATAACAGCGTTTGTTCCATCAATTATTTTTGCCATTTTACAAATAGCCTAATCCCCTTTGCCTGGGGATTTTTTTTAATTTCATCAAGCATTCTTATGGATTGTGATTTTGTTTTTAATAGTTTTTCCCTAGCTCTTTCAGAAAAACTGAAAGCAATTACAGCTATCTTTTTGCTTATTTCTCCCTGTGAAAGAACTTTTCCAGGAACAACTATGGAATCTCCCTCTGTTGTTGATTTTTCAATTTCATTCAGGTTAATTGCCATTTGCATTCTTCTTGGCCCTGAAAGAATTCCAGCCACCTGCAGCCAGAGTTTAGAACCTGTTTTCTTTGCAGCCCTTATTGTTTCAACTAATTCAGAATTATTTTTTTTCCAGGATTGCTGTTCTATCTTTGTTTTTGATTTGACCATTTTATATTAAACAGAAGTATAAACTCCTGCTAACGCGAGCAACTCGCAGGTAAAAAAGGTAGTTTTAATTGATTTATAAAACTTATTATTTAAAATTTAATGCGGGACGAATAAACTGAAATTTATCCTGCCACCTTTTTCATTTCATTCAAAATGCGGGAAGAAGGATTTGAACCTTCGCAGGCACTAAGCCAATGCGTCCTTAGCGCATCCCATTTGACCACTCTGGCATTCCCGCA
>JBBTAB010000059.1:0-5319 GCA_038044425.1 Nanobdellota archaeon
TCTCAAATTGCATCCTCTTATTTTTTGCTCGATAAATGCTGCAAGCTCTTGTTCCATTTTACTTTTCGTTGGAATCTTTTCTTTTGGAATATTATTTCCAGAGACATAATACCAATAAGGAATAGGATTGCCTGCAAAATCCAATTGTGAAGAAAAAGGCATGTATGCAGAACCAGGTTCAAAATCAGGAAGTTCGATATATCCTCCCTGGCTTTCTAAAATGCTTATTCCTGTTTTTGTATTCTCCTGAAGGCAGGTTACAAAACTAGTATATGCTGGCTGGATGCTTGCTGGAATTCCCTTCACAGAAATAGTTCCGCTTAAAAAAAGCCATCCGCCAACCAGGGCAAGAATTAAAATAGCAATTATTATAAAAATAGTTACCTGACCTCTAATCTGACCACGCCTGGGCAGATTTCCTCTTTTAAAACCCATATAAGAAACATGGAAATTACGTATATAAATTTTATTAAGATTAACGAAAAAATAAAAGGTAAATTCCCGAGTGGTATTCTAGTAAGGATATCTGGAACTGCTCAATCTTATCTGGTTAAAAGCACCTAATATTAACAAAACACCCCCAACAAGAATTATCCACTTGTTAAAGGGGTCTATGGCTGTGGGAATTGGGATGAATTTGATAGCGTAATTAATGAAATAAGCTGCGAAAATAAAACATAATGCTAGCAAAAAGAATGAACCGCCTCTCCTTTGGGGATATCCTCCTATCATGATTTATTTTAGTTGTAAGTATATTTAAATGTTAGGTTCAATACCAGGTAAATCAAAGTCATTGTAATTATTTAACAAAGTTTATATAAAAGTGCATGCCCCTTATTTTTAATAAGGCCTTGTAGTCTAATGGTAGAACAAATCCTTGACGTGGATTAGGCGCAGGTCCGATTCCTGCCAGGGCCATTTCTAAATATTTATAAGTATAAAGGGTTTTTCTACTTAGAAAATGAGATTATTAAATATTCTTGTTGGATTGGTTTTATTACTTCTCTCCGCAAATAAGATCTTTAGTTATTCTTCCTTTTCTATATCTGATTTCTTATTGGGGGTAATACTTATAGTATGGGGGGTAATAATAATTCTCTCCTCAATAGTTTCTCGGAGCACCACTAGTTTTAGGTCGGGGGGAAGTACAGAAACAACTTCAACAAACTTAAATGGAAAGGGTATCTTTCTTGGAATATTAAGTATATTTATTGGTATTTCAAACATAGGATTATTCGGTTTAGGATTTTTGTCTACAATAGGAACAGCGATTCTAGGAGTTTTCTTTTTAATATCAAAATAACTTCAAGTTTTGATAACCTTTAAAAAGCTATTTTCTCTTTTTCCAATATGAAACTTCCGAAAACAGTCAATCGTTTTTGCCCATATTGCAACGAAAAAACAAAGCAAAAAATAAAATTAGTTGGAACAGGAGGAAAAAGAGGAACCCTGACAAGAGGTTCAAAATCTAGGGCAAGATTAAGAGGACAAAGCAGAGGCATTGGAAACAAAGGAAAGTATTCAAAACCAGCTGTTTCAAAATTCAAGAGAAAAAGTAAAACAACAAAGAAAACAAACATAATGTATATCTGCGAAAAATGCGGAAAAGCAAAATACAGGCAAGGCAGAAGAAATAAAAGAACAGGGAAGGTTGTACAGGAATGATAATTCAAAATAGTGATAATATAGAAAGAAAAATTTTAATGAAAGTAAAATCAGGCTCAGGGAGTTTAACGCCCGCTATTTGTATTAACAATAATCTAGATTTAAATACTGTGAAGCAGGTAAATTCAATCTTATAAAAATGGCGCAGGCAAAAAGAAAACAGAAATTTTTCGATGTTGAAATTCCTATTTTAAATAAGGAAACTCAGCTTTATGCTTATGATATTGAAGAATTGAACGGGAAGACAATAACTTATGATTTAACAAGAATTCTTAGGGGAAAAAGCGTTCTTCTAACCCTGAATGTAAAAGTAGCAGATGGAAAAGCCAATGCATATCCAAAAGAATTTGTGGTCCTGCCTTATTTCATAAGAAGAATGATAAGAAAAGGGGTAAATTATGTTGAAGATTCTTTCTCTGCGAACACAAAAGATTCTGAAGTTATAGTAAAGCCATTTTTAATCACAAGGAAAAAAGTTTCCCGTGAAGTTATGAAAGCCCTTAGAGAAAAAGCAAGGGAAGAAATTATCAATTACCTAAAAAACAAAACTTCAGAGGCAATCTTTGAAGAGCTTATTCAGAACAAAATGCAGAAACCACTAAGTCTTAAGCTAAAGAAAATTTATCCTCTTTCGCTTTGTGAAATAAGAGTTTTCGGCATTAAGAAATAAAATAGTTCCCAGAACAAGTAATTTTATATATTCCCTTGGATTTTTATCTTTAATGTAGGATGGAACCTAAACTTGATCCACGATTGCATTTTGTTGTTGCTACTGCCATTATTATAAAGGATAGGAAGTTTTTGATTGCTAAACGCGCTTTGCATGAAAAGGCTTTTCCTGGTAGATGGACAGTGCCTGGAGGAAAATTAGTTTTTGATGAATATAAAAGTCTGCCTTATAAAACAGATTATCCGCAATGGTATGGTCTTGTCGATTGGGTTCTGAGAAAAGAAGTTAAAGAAGAAGTTGGGCTAGAAATTGAAAAACCACAATATCTTTGTGATCTGGTTTTTGTCAGGCCCGATGGTTATCCTGTGGTGACACTTTCTTATTTTGCACCCCACAAAAGCGGTGATGTCAACCTGTCTAAAGACCTGATTGATTACGCATGGGTTTCTCTTGAAGAAGCAAAAGGATATGATTTAATAGAAGGTATCTATGAAGAGTTAGAGATGCTGGACAAACATCTCAAGGGACAAGAGTTAGAAGAGTGGAAAAAACCAGCTGATAAATAAGAAATCTTTTAAACCGAGAATATTCTTAATTCTATATGCCTGTGTAGCTCAGGGGTAGAGCGGCAGTTTTGTACGGTGTAAAAATCCAAAAGAACTGTAGGTCATGGGTTCAAATCCCATCACAGGCTTTTTATTTTCTAATTTTTCGGTTAACTATAAAATCTTTAATTGCATAGATAGGACTACCAACCAAATTGTAAACACTAATAGAACCTATTGCTTTCCTGGTTATTTGAGCATAAGTTATTCTCGCTAAACTTTGTGCAAAAACAAATCCGGGGTAGCCATAGAAAACATCTTGAAAAGAGTTGCCAGCATTATCTCCAAAAAAATAATTCCCAATAAAATAGACTGCAGAACCGCCAAGTCCAAAGATAGTTGCATTTGCAATTGTCAAATTTTTTTCTTTCCAACCAATTCTTTCTGCAATTCTTCTTTGATATTCTCTTATAAGAGAACCTCCAACATCCACAGTATAAATAAAATCTAAGACTTTTTTAGTTCTACCAGCCATAGAGTTCTCTGGAATACTATTAAATTTTTCAACAGCCCTTTCAACAATTAATTCAAGATTAGCTGTCATTTTATTCTTAGAAATCACTTCTCCAAAATCTCCGCCTTTCCGTCATCAATTAGTATCTTAGCTATATCTTTTGGGATATTAGCCATCTGGCCTTTTTCAAACGGCCCTAGTTTCCCCCCTTCCAAATCCATGAATTCTTCAACACCTGTCTTGAATATTATAAAGGAATTTTGATCTTCCTGCTGTTTTTTCCCATTGAGAATTTCCTGCATCTGTTTGTCTGCAATGTCCATGCATTTCATCATTTCCTCAAACAATGCACGCTCAAAACCCAGCATATTTTCAAAATCCTGCTTGGAAATTCCTGTTTCTGCCGCTATTAAAACAAGGGCAAGAATTTTTTTTCTTCTCCTGAGCATCAATTCATTGAAAAGGGTGACTGCATTTTCAAGTTGTTTCTTTGTCTTGATTATAATATCAGAGAAGATATCGTCCTGCTTTGCAGTCATCTCTTTTTTGTCTTTCAGGTATTCTGCAATCTCCTCAACAAAATTCTTTTGAAGCAACTGCAATTTGTCAGAATATCTCTCTTTTCTTGTCGCTTCATATATATCATTGTAAGTTATCATATTCTGGAAAAACACGCCCTATTTTTAATGATTACTATAATGAAAAATATAAGGTTAACAGACAAAACCTCCTTTCCCATAATAATCTTAATAAGTATAATCGTTATAATGTTTTGAATATAAAAAACTATTATTAATATTAATTTTTTCTCAATATTATCTATTTTACCTGTTAAATCCTGTTTTCTCAAAAAGGTCTTTTCCAAGAAAGCCACCAAGCTCTCCGTTTTTCGCTTCTTTCTCGCAGAATTTAGCCCCTTTTTTTTCCATGGTCTCTTCTTTTTGTTTTGTGTTGAAAAATCCCTTAAATCTAAATAAACTCGGTCTTGGTATAGACTGATTATAAAAAAGGACAGGCACAGGGTCTGCACTGTGTGCTTTGAGCTTGCAGGGAGTTGAATGATCTCCTGTAACAACAACTTTTATCTTATTTGGGGGTGCGAATGAAGCCAGGAATTTAAAAAAGGTTTTGTCTATGTATTCTATCATATGCTTCTTTTCAATTGGCTTGTTGTCATGCCCTGGAAGATCTGTCTCTTTTAGATGGATATAAGCATAATCAAAATCTTTGAAATTCTTCCTTATGGATTTCTCTGAAAATTCGCATGCTTCCTTTAACCCCTGCCATAGATTAGAATATGCGTCCAGATTCTTAAGCTTGGGATAATCAAAAGAAAAGTTTGTCATCCCGCAGATTTTTGCAAAGCCTTTTTCTAAAGGCATGTAGGTTACAGCCATCCATTTCTTATAGAACTTAAGTTTAGGAGGTTCGCTTCCAGGACCTCTCAAAAGCAGGAAATTTGCAGGCATTAATCCTTTTTTTCTTCTTTCTTCATTAACAGGATGCTTGTCAAGAACATCGTAAGATTTATCAATAAATTCCTTAAGTATGTTTGCAGCGTATGTGGAATTTTCATCTTCATCTAATGGCTTAAAGACCCCTATTTTTTCAGCTGAAATTGCCTGCCCTTTTGAATAAGTATAATCATTGCCTGTAATATTGTCTGAGAAACCTCCGCGCAAAACCAGGGCCCCTCTGTGCTGTATCGTTGGTTTGAATTCAAATTCACAAGGAATTTTAATCTTGTTCAGTGCCTTTGCAAGAATTTCTGCCTCTGTTGTTGTAAGTGTCCTGCCGACTCTACGGTCAAGGATCTTTCCTGATTTTAAAGAATCTATAGTTACAAAATTAGCCCTTAAAGCCAAGTCTCCGCGCATAATCTTTATTCCTGCGCCTCTTGCTTCTAACTGGCCCCGTGAACTTTC
>JBBTAB010000059.1:5419-10055 GCA_038044425.1 Nanobdellota archaeon
CGCGCATAATCTTTATTCCTGCGCCTCTTGCTTCTAACTGGCCCCGTGAACTTTCCATAAGCTCGTTTCCAAAGATAGAAACAACTGCCTCGTCAGATTCAGGAACAAATCCCTGCCTTACAGGCCACATATAACCCATCTGCCCCCTTGTTGCCAGGAAATCAAGATTTGGCGTCTCTGCTGCCTCTAGAGGAGTTTTCTCGTCGAGCTGCTTTGTCGGAAGATCTCCTAGGCCATCTAAAATAACAAGTATGCCTTTCATACTTTAAAGTGGGCTATCTTATTTATAAAAATTTATGTTCATAGATTTTATGTGTTTTATCTATTAGAAAAAAAGCGGGTATTTTTATCATAAGAGAGATCAGCCCTTGGATATAAACTAAATAAATTATATTTGATAGATGTAACATTTAGAAATTATATTAAATAACAGTTAGTTAATATTATAAATCTCTCAGAACTAAGAAAAACATGTTTAAGTTTTTAAAGGAAAAGATAGCGAACTGGGCAAAGAACATAAGTAAAAAGAAGTCTCAGGAGCCTGAAGAAGAGAGGAAAATAAAAGAAGATAGAAAAGAAAAGAAAAAAATTATTGTTTCCCCTGAAAAAAAGGGTTTTTTTGAAAGAATTACAGAAAAAATATCAAAGGTAAAAATTTCTGAAGAGGAATTTGAATCTTATTCTGAAGATTTAAAGATGCTTCTTCTTGAAAATAATGTTGCTTATGAGGTTACAGAAAGAATAATCAATAATCTAAGAGTAAGAATTGTTGGAAAAGAACTTTTAAAAAAAGAGGTTGAAACAGAGATTCGCGATGTATTGCGCGGAATTATTGAAGAAATTTTGGTAGAGCCGTTTGATCTGATAATTAAAATAAAAGAAAAAAGCCTTGGTCAGGAAAAACAGCCCTATGTTATTCTTTTTGCTGGAATAAACGGGACAGGGAAAACAACAACAATAGCAAAAATAGCACATCATCTAAAAAAGAAAGGCATTTCAAGTGTTATAGCTGCAGGAGACACTTTCCGTGCAGCTTCTATAGAACAACTGAAGAAGCATGGAGAAGCTCTTGGAATAAAAGTCATAAGCCAGGAATATGGAGCAGATCCTGCTTCTGTTGGCTTTGATTCCATAAGTTATGCTAAAAAAAATCATATCAACTGTGTTTTAATAGATACTGCGGGAAGAATGCACACTGCCAAAAATCTCATGAAAGAAATTGAAAAAATATCCCGTGTTTGCCATCCGGATTTGAAGATTTTCATAGGAGAGAGCATAACAGGAAATGATAGTGTAGAACAGGCCAGAGCTTTCGATTCTGCAATTGGGATAGATGCACTTATTCTCACAAAGGCCGATGTGGATGAAAAAGGCGGAACAGCGCTTTCTCTTGGCTTTACGACAAAAAAACCAATTCTCTTCCTTGGAACAGGACAGAATTATGATTCCCTTGAACCATTTGATAAAAGAAAATTCTCAGAAAAACTTGGGCTTTAAAATGAAGACAAAAATTAAAATTTTAGCTTTACTTTGATAAAGAAAGATGAAAAGAAAACAAAAGATAAAATTGATTTTGAGCGTTATATTTCTTTTATTATCTCTTTATTTCGCTGCTATAATTGTGGATTATACAAATAAGATTTACCCTGATTTAGTGATTTCAACAGATGTTTTATTTAAAATTCTCCCTTTTGTTAATCTCTCTATATTTTCAGATATTTTATCAATTATAGGACCGCTTATTTTTGTTATATTTGTCTTTAAAAAAAAATAACTAGAAAAATACCCTATTACGCTACAGTCATAGGAATCTTTTATCTAATTCGTTCTTTTTTCATATATATCTCACCTTTAGCAAATCCTTTCCCTCTTGAAAAATGGGGCCTAAATCTTTTTCCTGTTGGGGGAATGTTTCCTAGCGGACATACAGGAATTCTTTTTTTAATGTTTCTTCTAATCAAAGAAGAAGCTAATTCAAAATATTGGGCATTGATCCTTTTACTTTCCGCGATTCTTGAAGCCATCTTTATGATTTTTAGCAGGGGTCATTATACTTTAGATGTTTTAGGTGCAATTTTTGTGGCATATGCCATACATGCATTCTCAAAAAAGAACCTAAAAAAAAGATTGTTGAGATAAATCATATTATCCAAACCACAAATTTATTAACCCTTAGAATTCTCATTTTTTTATGATGCTTGAAAGGCTTGGAGAAATTTTAAGAAAAACTACCGACAAGATAGCAAACGCCATATTCCTGGATAAAGACCTGGTTGATTCTATAATAAAAGACCTGCAGAAAGCATTGATAGAGGCAGATGTAAATCTTCTCCTTGTTAAACAGCTTTCTGAAAAAATAAGAAAAGCAGCTGTTGATGAAAGAATCAAAGGCATTGAAAAAAAAGAACATATAATAAAACTTCTTCATGATGAGCTTACTGCAATTCTTGGGGAATACAAACCATTAAAGCTAAAAAAAGAGCAGAATAGAATAATGTTCCTCGGTTTGTATGGTGCAGGGAAAACAACAACCATAGCAAAATTAGGAAATTACTATGCAAAACGCGGATCCAAGGTGGCTCTCATTGGCTTAGATGTTCACCGCCCAGCTGCTCCTGAACAGCTTAAACAGTTAGGAGATAAAAACAAAATCAAAGTCTTCATTGATCTGAAAGAGAAAAATCCGATAAAACTCTGGAAATCTTTTTCTAATGAGTTAAAAGAATATGATCTTGTTCTTGTAGACACTGCGGGCAGGCATACCTTAGACAAAGAGTTAATTGAAGAAATAAAAGCTTTGGACAAAATAATAGATCCGACTGAAACAATTCTTGTAATGCCTGCAGATATTGGCCAGGCAGCTAAAAAACAGACCCAGGAATTTCTCCAGGCATTGGGCATTTCAGGTGTGATAATAACTCGTATGGATTCCACTGCAAAAGGTGGTGGTGCTTTAACAGCATGCGCTGAGGCCAGGGCCCCGGTTTATTTCATTACAACAGGAGAAAAAATAAATGATTTGGAAGAGTTTAATCCAAAATCTTTCCTTTCAAGGCTCTTGGGAATGGGAGATCTTGAAACATTAATGGAAAAAATTCGTTCTGTGACAGATGAGAAAAAAACAGCCAAAATGCAGGAAAAGCTTGAAGAAGGAAGGCTTTCTCTTGAAGATGTAATAGAGCAAGTAAAATCAATGGGTTCTCTTGGAGGATTTGAAAAAATAAAATCAATGATTCCTGGCCTGGGTTCAGCAAAAATCCCTGAAAACCTTCTTGAGAACCAGGAAGCAAAAGTTGCAAAATGGGAGCATATTCTAAAATCAATGACAAAAGAAGAAAGGGAAAATCCAGAGTTGCTTGAAAAACAAACTTCCAGGATTTCCAGAATCGCCCAGGGTGCAGGTGTTCACGGAAGCGACATTCGTGCACTTTTAAAACAATACAAACTATTAAATGAAATGCTGAAATCTGGAAAAGGAATAGATATGTCCCAGGGAATAAGCCAGAAGCAAATGCAGAAGCTTGCAAAAAAATTCGGAAAAGTAAAAAAAATGAGGTTTTAGGATGAAATACAAAATATTTTTATTAGTTTTTCTTGTAAGCTTAATTAGTTCAATCATTATATTTTCAAATTCATCAACAGGAGTCTGCAGTATAGGAGGAGGTTGCGATACTGTAAATAATTCTTCTTTCGGCTCAACTTTTGGAATAAAGAATTCACTTTATGGAATTTTTATTTTTTCATTTATGATAATAATTACCTTATTGCATATGAGCAAGCCAAATAAACATACGAGAAGGATAATCCACTTAGCAATTATCTTAGGCTCATTAATAGCAATTTATTTTTTATATATCCAATTTTTTGTGATAAGGGTCTTTTGCGAATTTTGTCTTGTAATAGATTTTGGGATGATAATTTCCCTTATATTCATGTTTTATCTTTGGGAGCATTAAGATGAAGGGAAAAATTCTCCAGCAAGGTGCAGAAGCTAACATAATTTTGCAGGGAAATAAAATAATAAAAAGACGTGTAAAAAAATCTTACCGTTTGCCTTCAATAGATGAAAAAATCCGCAAATTGCGAACAAGAGCAGAAACCAAACTCCTAGAAAAGGCAGGCCAAATAATAGATATCCCTAAAGTTATAGATGTAAATGAGAAAACACAAGAAATCTCTATGGATTTCATAAATGGTAAAAAGCTGTCGGAAAATTTAGATTCTTTTCCATTTTCTGACCAAAAAAAGATATGCAGAATCCTTGGGTCCAATATAGCCAAGCTCCATGACAGCGGAATAATTCACGGCGATTTAACAACGAGCAATATGATTTATGTTTATGATAAAGTCTATTTCATAGACTTTGGCCTTGGATTTATAAGCCATAAAATAGAAGACAAGGCAGTTGACCTTCATTTGCTGAGGCAGGCCCTTGAGGCAAAACATTTTAAGCATTGGAAAGAGCTTTTTGATGAAGTTCTTCGCGGATATTCTGCTTCAAAAAATTCAGATTCTGTCTTAAAACAATTCAGAAAAGTTGAGGCCCGTGGAAGATACAAGGAATCGTATTAAATAGCCCTGCCAGGATTCGAACCTGGGTCTCAAGGACCAAAACCTTGAATACTTGACCGCTATA
>JBBTAB010000060.1:0-1177 GCA_038044425.1 Nanobdellota archaeon
CAAAGAATCATAAAATTTATATAACCTATAAACCACGTAAACTTAATGGAAAAAGACATTGGAAAGATAAAGAAGAATGATACAACAGAGATTATCATAAGATTGGATAGTTTTGGGGGAAAGCCAGGGATCACAATCCGTGAGTTTGTAACATCTGAGAGATATACTGGCTTTACAAAATCAGGAGTAAAAATTCACGCTGCTGATTTCAGCAGATTTAAAGACATGATAAATTCTGTGTCTGAAGAAGATTTCAAAGAAGAACAAGAGAAAAAATCAGAAGCTGACCAAAAAACTTTGGGAAATGAAGAGATAGAAGATTACTGATTTCTATTATAAATACAATTCTAAAATTTGTTAAAGAGAAAGACCAATCTTAATTAAATTTATTATTAATATAAAGGATTATTATACTAGAAGTTATTTCTACTAATTAAAAAGGTATTTTATTTAAATATTTAATAAAAGTTAAATCAAACTTTCAATCCAAAGAAAGGCTTTTACTATCAATGAACCAAGGAGTAATATAACCCCCCAATACACCATATTTTTCTTCTCGTGAGAGCTAAAAATTATCATTAAAATCCCCATAAGGGCAAAGAAGATGATAATTGGATCATACCATGCCATGTTAAATATTGATATTTTTGATTTATAATTTTATTGTTTTTATCTTTCTTTTAGGATTTTTAGAAATACTTAAAAACCTCAGGTTCTTTAAAATAATTGGTCGAAGAGAAGGAATAGTCAGTTTAAGCAGGTCTTCGGATCGCAATCTTCGGATTGCAGCTTACTGGTTTCGAACTTATCTCCGGCCTCTTTTTATTATAACTATTGCTTTTTATTACAAGATTCTGCTTGAATTATTTATATAAATCTTTTACAGCTTCTCGTGCTCTCTCTGCTATTCCTGAATCTAAAATAAACATCGGGCAATTTCTGGCATTGATTGGATCATATTCCGTCTTCCATGTATTAACATACCCTGCTGAAAAATCGCAGGAAGTGATTTCGAAACCCCTTTCCTGTTTTAGTCTGCACTTATGAAGTCCATCTTTTAAACAGAGTGTGGATTTTTTAGGGTTGAGATATACACAAAGAGTGCTCGATTCCCGCAAATCAGAAGGAATTCCCATTTCTAATAAGACATCTCAAGCTTTAAAAATAAATCCACATT